>NZ_JBFRCL010000007.1:0-207390 GCF_040965695.1 Paraburkholderia sp. BR10937 | reverse complement strand
GAGCACCTACGAGCAGTTCGTCGCCAACGGGCTCGCCATGCACGCGTTCCGCCTCGTGGCCGAGCCGCAGGCGCGCTATCTCGTGGGCCTCGCCTACGGCAGCCGCACCGACACGGTGACGGTCGCGATCTGCGTTTTGTCGCCCATTTCCGCGAGAAAGAAGGCCACCACCGTGGCGCCGAGACCAGGAAGGCTTGGTTCACGTTCTGATGGATCCTCGGGCCGTGATGTTTGCGAGCGACGACCCACGAACCGCCGGGCCCTGTGGCGGCGGTCGTGGGTCATCGGTCTCGCCAGGCCCGGGACAAAGGCTGCGTCCGCCATGGCCGTACAGGCCAGGTCTGTTGACGGACGCCCCCGCGAATTCGCGCGCGGCAAGCCCCGGATCCGAAGACCGGCGCTGCGGCGCGATGCGAGGCGGCTACTCCCCAATGAAGCGCGGACCACAGTATCGCGCTTTTTCCTGCAACCCGCGCTGGGCGGGGCTTTCAGCGGCGCGCCCCGTCGCGGCTGTGCACCCGTTTGCCTGCCGCGTAGGTCTCGAACACGGCGCGGTCGTCGCCGAGCAGGGCGAGCGCGAACAGCAATTCCTCGAGCGACTCGGCGCGCGCCGTGCGCCGCGCGAGCAGCGGTGTGGCCCGCGCATCGAGCACGACGAAGTCCGCTTCGCTGCCGGGCGCGAGCGTGCCGATCTTGTCGGCGAGATCCAGCGCCTGCGCCGCGCCCGCCGTCGCGAGCCAGAACATGCGCGTGGCCGTGAGGTGGTGGCCGCCCATGCGCGCGACCTTGTGCGCCTCGTTCATGGTTTGCAGCATCGAGAACGAGGTGCCGCCGCCGACGTCGGTGGCGAGCGTCACGGGCATCGACGATTCGCCTGCCTTGTCGAAGTCGAACAGGCCGCTGCCGAGGAACAGGTTCGAGGTCGGGCAGTGCGCGGCGACGGTGCCCGTATCCGCCATGCGGCGGCGGTCTTCGTCGTCGAGCCAGATGCAGTGGCCATACACCGCCCGCTTGCGCAGGAGTCCGTAGTGATCGTACACGTCGAGGTAGCTGCGATGGTCCGGGAACAGTTCCTTGACCCACTTCACCTCGTCGGGGTTCTCGGCCACGTGGCTCTGGATGAAGATGTCGCCATGCGCCTTCGCGAGCGCGCCGCACGCTTCGAGCTGCGCCTCGGTCGAAGTGGGCGCGAAGCGCGGTGTGAGCGCGTACATCTGGCGCCCGCGGTTGTGCCAGCGCTCGATCAGCTCGGCGCTGTCGTCGTAGCCCGTTTGCGGCGTGTCGCGCAGGAACTCGGGGCAATGGCGGTCCATCAGCACCTTGCCCGCGACCATGCGCAGGTTCTTCGCTTCGCTCGCGGTAAAGAGCGCGTCGGCGGACTGCTTGTGGACGGTGCAGTACACGAGCGCCGTAGTCGTGCCGCAGGCGAGCAGTTCGTCGACGAAAAAGCGCGCCGTGTCCTGCGCCACCGCTTCGTTTTCGAAGCCGCGCTCGGTCGGGAAGGTGTACGTGTTCAGCCACGGCAGCAGACCCGGCGCGGGCGAGGCGATCATGTCCGTCTGCGGATAGTGGATGTGCGTGTCGATGAAGCCTGGCACGATCAGCTTGTCGCGCAGATTGTGGACCGTCGCGTTTTCATCGACGCGCGACTTGAGCGCGGACCACGCGCCCGAGGCGACCACGTGGCCGTCTTCGACGATCACGACGCCGTCTTCGTCAAAGACAGCGGCGTCGGACGATTGCGCAGGGTCGCCGGTGAACGTCAACAATTTTGCGCGGTAAGCCGATTGAGTCATGGGAACTTCGTCTCCGATAAATTCAGGTATTCGTCCAATGCATGCCCCGCATCACGCATGCCGCTCCTGAAATTGCGGCGCGAGAGGGCCCACGGTCCGGCGCTCGCGCGCTGGACCGGATTCGTGTGACAGCCCGGGCTGGGGCTTGCTGTGCGGACGAGGCCGCGTTTTAGTCTGCGCCTGAGTCCACGCGTTAAGCCGTTGCGCGACTCCAGTTCGCGTCGAGCTTTGCGATCAGCGCGGCGCGCTCTTCGGGCGTCACGAACGAAGCCTCGAAGCCGTTGCGCAGGATCGTGTACACCTCGTCGTCGTCGAGCTCGAGCGCTTCGATGATGGCGCGGTAGTTCTCGTTGACGTAGCCGCCGAAGTAGGCGGGGTCGTCGGAATTGACGGTCACCGCGACGCCCTTGTCGAGCAGGGCCTTGAGCGTGTGCTGCGTCATGTCGTCGAACACGCACAGCTTGGTGTTCGAGAGCGGGCACACCGTGAGCGCCACGCGCGTGTCGGCCAGACGCGTGACGAGCGCCGCGTCTTCGATGCTGCGCACGCCGTGATCGACGCGGTCGACCTTGAGCAGATCGAGCGCTTCATAGATGTAGGAGGGCGGGCCTTCCTCGCCCGCGTGCGCGACGAGCTTCAGGCCCATCGCTCGCGCCTGCTCGAACACACGCTCGAATTTCGAAGGCGGATGACCGCGCTCGGACGAGTCGAGGCCGACGCCGATCAGGCGCGCATAGCGCTCGAACAGCGGGCGCGCGGCTTCAAAGGTGGCGAGCGCATCGGCTTCGCTCAGGTGGCGCAGGAAGCACAGGATCAGCTTGCTCGTGAGGCCGCGTTTTTCGGCGTCGGCAAGCGCGCGGTCGATGCCGGCGACCACGGTTTCGATCGGCACGCCCCGTTCGGTGTGCGTCTGCGGATCGAAGAAAATTTCGGTGTGCACGACGTTGTCGGCGAGCGCGCGCTCGCAGTACGCCATCGTCATGTCGTAGAAGTCCTGCTCCGAGAGCAGCACGCTCGCGCCCGCGTAGTAGATGTCGAGGAACGACTGCAGGTCGGTGAACGCGTAGGCGGCGCGCAGCGCGTCGATCGAGTCGTAGGCGAGCTTGACATTGTTGCGCTGGGCGAGCGCGAAGATCAGCTCGGGTTCGAGCGAGCCTTCGATATGGATGTGCAGCTCGGCCTTCGGCGCATTGGCGGCCTTGTCGACGAGCGCTTTTGCGTTGGCGGCGGTATGGGCGGTGGTCGTGATCGTCATGTTCGGTTCGATTCGCTTATGGGTGCTTCAGTGTTTGACATCACGCGGAATGGGTGGCGGGGGCATGCGCCGCGCTTGCCAGCTTCGCCGCTTCGATCGCCTGCAGCAGTTGCGCGGCGGCCGACACGGCGATGACCTCGGGCGACTTGTCGACGATGCCGTCCACGCCGAGCGGGCAGTTCATGCGCGCGATCTGCAGGGGATCGATGCCGCGCGCGGCGAGCCGGTGCTCGAACTGCTTGCGCTTCGTGTGCGAGCCGATCATGCCGAAGAACACGAAGTCGCCGCGGCGCAGGATGCGCTCGGCGAGATCGAGGTCGCGCGAATGATCGTGCGTCATCACGATGAAGCTCGTGCCGGGCGGGGCCGTGTCGACGGCTTCGTCGGGCGCGTCGTTGGCGTCGATCGCGACGTTGGGCGCGTTCAGCAGTGCAAACGCCTCGGGCGTCGGAAACGCGGCGTCGCGCTCGTCGACCCACAGCACGCGGCAGGGCAGCGTGCCGAGCACGCGCACGAGCGCCGCGCCCACGTGGCCCGCGCCGAACAGCACGACGGGGAAGTCGTTCGGCGCGATGGTTTCGGTGAGGAGCAGTGCGCCGCCCGTTTCCCACAGCAGGCAGTCGGGCGCTTCCACGCCCGGCTCCGGCTCGGAAAGCATGGCCGGATCGGCTGCGGTGCCTTCACCTTCCGGGCTCCCGTTCCGCGAGGAGCGAAATGATACGCTACGCACGGTCGACGCGCCTGCCGCGAGGCGGCGCGCGAGCGTGGCGAGCCAGCCGAGGTCGGCCACGTCGAGGCGCTCGAACGCGAGCACCACGGCGCCGCCGCAGCACTGGCCGAGGCTCGGCCCGAGCGCGAGGCGCTCGAGGCGCCGCGCGTGCGGCGTACGCATGCCGTCGCGCAGCACCTGGCGCGCGATTTCGATGGCCTTCCATTCGAGGTGGCCGCCGCCAATGGTGTGGCGGGCCGCTTCGCGCGTGACGATCATCTTCGTGCCGGCCTCGCGCGGCGCCGATCCCTCGACGCGCGCAACGGTGACCAGCACGGCGGCGTCGCCGTGCGCGAGCAGTTGCTGCAGATCGGAAAGCCAGGTTTGCATCTGGCGCTTCTCCCTACGGGGCGGCACGTTCTTGCCTGTGCCGCCGGTTGATCTTCGTGGCTTCGCGCGGGCTGCGCTTCGCGGTTGGAGTGTGCGAGGCGCCGCCAGGTTCGCGCGGTCAGTTCATTTTGCGGCTGCTTGTCTGTAGCGCGTCCAGCGCATCGAGAATCGCTTCAGGCGTCGCAGGCGCACGCAGCGGCGCGGCCTCGCGCGCCTCGGGCACCGCTGCGCCCACGGCGTCGCGAATCGCGAGAAACACCGAGAACGGCAACAGCAGGGGCGGTTCCCCCACGGCCTTCGAGCGGAACACCGTCGGTTCGACGTTGTCGTTGCCGCCGCTGCGATAGAGCTTCACGTTGAATGCCTCGGGCGTGTCGCTCACAGCAGGAATCTTGTAGGTGGACGGCGCATGCGTCATGAGCCGTCCGTCGCGGTTCCACCAAAGCTCCTCGGTCGTGAGCCAGCCCATGCCCTGGATGAAGCCGCCTTCTACCTGGCCGAGATCGATGGCCGGATTGAGCGACTGGCCCGCGTCGTGCAGCACGTCGGCACGCACGAGCTTCCATTCGCCCGTGAGCGTATCGACGATCACTTCGGAGACCGCCGCGCCATAGGCGAAGTAGTAGAACGGATGGCCGGTGAGCGTGCGCGCGTCCCAATGCACTTTGGGCGTGGCGTAGAAGCCATCGGACCACAGTTGCACACGCTTCATGTAGGCGAGTTCGACGAAGTCGCCAAACGCAATCGCCTTACCGTTCGCTCGCACCTGGCCATCTTCGAACGCGACGTCTTCGGGCGCACCGCCGTATTGTGCAGCGGCGAATGCCGCGAGGCGCGCGCGGATCGTGAGCGCTGCGTCTTCGGCGGCCTTGCCGTTGAGGTCGCTGCCCGTGGAGGCCGCCGTGGCCGACGTATTGGCGACCTTCGAGGTATCGGCGGCGCTCACGCGCACGCGTGCGAGCGGCAATCCGAGCGCGCCCGCCACGACCTGCGCGACCTTGGTGTTGAGCCCCTGGCCCATTTCGGTGCCGCCGTGGTTCACGAGCACCGAGCCGTCGCGGTACACATGCACGAGCGCGCCCGCCTGGTTCAGATGCGGCACGTTGAACGAGATGCCGAACTTGACCGGCGTGAGCGCCAGGCCGCGCTTGAGCACGGGGCTCGTGCGGTTGTACGCGGCGATAACCGCGCGGCGCTCGTGATAGCGGCTCGACGCGAGCAGTTCGTCGGTGAGCGGTGCGAGCACGTTGTCCTCCACGCGCTGGCCGTACGGCGTGACATCACGCTCGCCGATGCCGTAATAGTTCGCGCGCCGCACATCGAGCGGATCGCGGCCGAGTGCTCTCGCGATGTCGTCGAGCATCACCTCCATCACGAGCGCGCCTTGTGGGCCGCCGAAACCGCGAAACGCGGTGTTCGACTGCGTGTTCGTCTTGCAGCAGAGCGCGACGATTTCGACATCCGAAAGAAAGTAGGCGTTGTCGAAGTGACAGACCGCGCGCGTGGCGACCGCGCCCGAAAGATCGGCGGAATAGCCGGCGCGCAGCGCGATCTCGACGCGCGCGCCGAGCAGCCGTCCTTCGTCGTCGTAGCCCGCTTCGTACGTGTAGAGCGCGTCGTGGCGCTTGCCGGTGATCATGAAGTCGTCGTCGCGATCCGCGCGCAGCTTCACGGGGCGCTGCAGCTTGTGCGCCGCGAGCGCGGCGACGCACGCGAACAGCGCCGACTGCGATTCCTTGCCGCCGAAGCCGCCGCCCATGCGCCGGCATTCGCAGGCGACGCGATGGGCGGGCCAGCCGAGCAGATGCGCGACGACCTGCTGCATTTCGCTCGGGTGCTGCGTCGAGCTGTAGACGAGCATGCCGGTCTGCTCCTGCGGGAGCGCGTAGGCCACCTGACCTTCGAGATAGAACTGCTCCTGGCCGCCCACGGCAAACGTGCCCGCGAGGCGATGCGGCGCAGCGGCGAGCGCCGCATCGGGCGCGCCGCGCACGAGACGCAGCGGCGGCAGCACGTAGTGCTGGCGCGCGCGTGCCTCATCGATGCTCAGAACGGGCTCGAGCGGCGCGTAGCGCACGACGTCTTCGCTCGCGGCGAGCGCCGCGGCGCGGCGCGCGAGTTCGTGGCTCGTGGCGATCACCGCGAACACGGGCTGCCCGAGGTATTGCACGACATCGCTCGCGAGCACCGGATCGTCGTGCACGACCGGGCCACAGTCGTTCTCGCCGGGGATGTCGGCGGCCGTCAGCACCGCAAGCACGCCCGGCGACGAGCGCACGCGTTCGAGATCCAGCGCGACGATGCGCGCGTGAGCATGGCGCGCAAGGCCGAGCGCCGCGTGCACGGTGCCGTGCAGTTCGGGGATGTCGTCGGTGTAGCGCGCCTCGCCGCTCACGTGCGCATCGGCGGATTCGTGCGGCAGCGGCGCGCCGAGCGCGCGCTCGTGGGCGTGCTCATCGCCTTTTTGCGGGCGCATGACGAGCGCTTCGGCCTGATCGTTCATGGCGTGACTCCGGCGGCAGCGTCGACGAGGCCGCCGTCGTCGCCTTCGGCGAAAGCGAACGCGTTGACGTCGCACAGCGCGAGCGGAGCGTCGTCGCGCGTTTCGAGCCAGCAGCGCCACAGCAGATTGCGCGCGACCTTCAGGCGGTACGCGCCGCTCGCGCGCATGTCCGTGAGCGGCCGATAGTCGGTGGCGAGCGCATCCATCGCGCGCTGCGCGCTGGCTTCGTCCCAGCGTGCGCCGGTGAGCGCGGCTTCGGCGTGCGTTGCGCGCTGCGGGATCGCGGCCATGCCGCCGTAGGCGATACGTGCGCTCGCGAGTGTGCCGTCCTCGCGCACGTCGAGTGCAAATGCGGCGCACACCGCCGAGATATCCTGGTCGTAGCGTTTCGAGACCTTGTAGGTGCGAAAGCGCAGTGTCGGCGTGGGCCGGGGCACGCGGACCGCTTCGACGAATTCGCCGGCTTCGAGCGCGTTCTGCTGGTAGCCCGTGTAGAAGGCCGCGAGCGGCAGCGTGCGCACGCGCGCCGCATGACGCAGCACGAGCGTGGCGTCGAGCGCGAGCAGCGCGGGCATCGAGTCGCCGATCGGCGAGCCGTTCGCGACGTTGCCGCCGAGCGTCCCCGCGTTGCGGATGGGCAGCGAGGCGAAGCGCGCCCACAGTTCCGCGAGTTCGGGGTAATCGATGGCGAGCGCGGCGTAGGCCGCTTCGAGCGAAACGGCCGCGCCGATCGTGAGCGTCTGGGCGTCGCGCGAAACGCTCGTCAGTTCCGCGACGTTGCCGGTGTAGATGAGGTCGCCAAGGTCGCGGAACTGCTTCGTGACCCACAGGCCGATATCGGTGCTGCCCGCGAGCACGCGCGCGTCAGGATGCGCGGCACGCAGCGCCGCGAAGTCGGCGAGCGTGCGCGGCGCGTAGAACGTGCTTGCGCCGTGCGCGGCGCCTCGCACGTCGGAGCCGCGGTATTCGAAGGTGCCGGTGCGCTGCAGCGCGCGTAGCTGCGCCTCGACGCGAGCGCGATCGAGCGCCACGCGCACATGGCAGGTGTCGTCGAACATGCGCAGCGCCGCTTCGATGATCGGCCGGTAGCCGGTGCAGCGGCACAGGTTGCCCGAGAGCGCCTCGTTGATTTCCTCGCGGGTCGGCAGGCCCGCGCCGGCGGGCTGGTTCTCGTACAGCGCCCACAAGGACATGACGAAGCCCGGCGTGCAGAAGCCGCACTGCGAGCCGTGGCAATCGACCATCGCCTGCTGGACCGGGTGCAGTGCGCCGTCCGGCTGGCGCAGGTCTTCGACGGTGTAGAGCGCGCGCCCGTCGAGGGTCGGCAGGAACTGGATGCACGCGTTGACGGCCTTGAGCGCAAGATGGCCTGCGCTGTCGAGTTCGCCTGCGACGACCGTGCACGCGCCGCAGTCGCCTTCCGCGCAGCCTTCCTTGGTGCCGCAGGCATGCAGATCCTCGCGCAGATGCTGAAGCACCGTGCGCGTGGGAGGCAGGTCGCGCACTTCGTGCACGGCGCCTCGGTGGAGGAAGCGGATGGTTTGCGTTGTCATGGTGAACCCGGGGACATTGCGGATCAGGCGCGCGTTACGAGAGGGGCGCGCCAACACCGGCCTCGCGCACGTAGATCGCCATCCAGTTCCGAAGATAGCACCGCTTGCCGCAGGAAAGTATTTCCCCCGCAAGATGGGGGTTATGTGAGTTGGGTCATGACGCCGTCACGGCGTGTATGGCCGTGCAAGGCCCCCGCGTGCGGCGAGCGCGCCGGAAGGGCGGGGAACGTGCGGACGTCGTGCGCGATTCGAGCCTGCCGTGCGAGGCTGACGCGCAAATCGCGCTGCCGGGGCGCGCCGCCCGATGGCCGGGCGGCGGATGAGGCGGGTGAGCCGGAAGGGGCCAGTGGAGCTTGACCAGGCACGGCGCGCCCTTTAGCCGGTCAGCGGCGGATGCCGGGCCACGACACCTGGCGGCGCCGGTTGCGCCACAGGCTCAGGATCACGGCCAGGAACACGATGATGAAGGCGAGCAGCGACCACACCGGCATGGTCAGGCCGAGCGTCGGCGGATAGGTGGTTTCGCAAAGACCCTGGACCTTGAACACGCCGGGCAGCCAGTGCGCGAACGGCAGGCCATCGACGATGGGCTGCAGCGTGTCGAAACCGCAGCTGTAGTTGGGGAACGCCTGCACCCAGACGAGCTTCGCGGACGCAATCGCACCGCCCACCGCCGAAAGCACCACGAGCGCTTCGAGCACGCGCACGCCGCGCCAGCTCGTCATACGCGCGCCGAGAAAGGCGAAGACCGCGATCAGGATCAGGAAATAGCGCCCGAGAATACACAGCGGGCACGGGTCCTGATGCTCGACATACTGGAAGTACAGGGCGCCGCCCAGGAGCGCGAGGCAGATCAGGCCAAGGAGGACCAGCAGGCCGCGCTCGCGGCGCAACAGCGCGTTATCGTCGTTCATGAGGCTCGTTCGTTCGGGTTATCTGGCGCAGCGCACAGGCGGCTGCGACGGCGTGACGGGATTCTAGCGCGAAGGGTGCGCACGGCGCGGACGTGTCCTCGCCCGCGCGCAGGGCGTGCTCGCGCGGCCCCCGCCGAAATCAGCGCAGCGGCGCGAGCACCGCTTCGACGCCGCGGCCAATGGCGAGCAGCGCGTCATCGTTGTCAGGTGCGCCCGCGAGCATCAGCCCGACTGGCGCCGCGCCGTAGTGGTGGCATGGCAGCGAGAGCGCGCAGGCATCGAGGAAGTTGAAAGCGCTCGGGTTGCGCAGCACGAGCGCGTTGGTGCGCGCGAAGACATCGTCGTCGGCGGCAAGCGGGGCGACGGGAGGCGGCGCGATGGGAACGGTCGGCGCGATCACGGCGTCGAAGCGCGACCAGAGCGTCGCCTGGGCCTCGGCGATGACCGCTGCGCGCGCGGCGATCAGGTCCAGATAATCTGCGGCCGTGGCGTGCTCGCCCTTCAGGATGCGCACCAGCACGCGCGGGTCGTACTGGTGCCGATGCTTCGCAATCAGCTCGCGATGCCACGCATACGCTTCCATCGGCGAGAAGCCGATGCGGTTGATCCCCGCGAAGCGCTCGAAGGCGCCAAAGCGGACTTCGCTCACGATCGCGCCGGCCGCATCCAGATGCTTGAGCGCCGTATCGATCGTTTCCGCGACTTCGGGGTCCACGTCGTCGGTCACGTAGTTGGTCAGCACGCCGAGGCGCACGCCTTCGAGGTGGCGCGCGGCCGGCACGTGCGGCGCGAGCCCGGCGAGCACGCGGTCCATGAGTGCGCAGCACGCCACCGTATTGCCGATCGGGCCAAACGAGTCGAGCGTGGGGGAGAGCGGCACGCCGCCCGTTTTCGGAATCCGCCCGGCGGTGGGCTTGAAGCCCGTGAGCCCGCAGAACGCGGCGGGGATGCGGATGGAGCCGCCGGTGTCGGTGCCGAGCGCGACGGCGGCCATGCCGTCCGCGACCGAGGCCGCCGCGCCCGAGGACGAACCGCCCGCCACGCGCGCGTCGCCTGCCACGCCACGGCGCCAGGGCGAGAGCGGCGTGCCGTAGTGCGGATTCAGGCCGAGCCCCGAGAACGCGAATTCGCTCATGTTGGTCCGGCCGACCAGCACCGCCCCCGCATGGCGCAGCCGCGCGACGGCGGTGGCGTCCTCTTTGGCGGGCGCCGCGTTCGCGAGCGCCGTGGAACCTGCGCGCGTGACTTCGCCCGCCACGTCGAACAGATCCTTCACCGAGACGGGAATGCCCGCGAGCGGCGAAAGCACGGTGCCGGCCGCGCGCAGGCGATCGTGCGCGTCGGCGGCGGCGCGCACGCGCGCGGCATCGACGTGCGTGAAGACGGTTGCGCCCTGGCCGGCCGGGTCGGCGATGCGCTCGAGCGCGGCTTCGGCGAGCGCACGGCTCGTCGTACGGCCCGCGGCGAGATCGGCCGCGAGCTGGGCGAGGGGAGGAAACGGGGTAAAAGCGGTGGTCATGGCGGCGGAAGACTCGGTCAATGCGCGGCGGCGCGCTGCGCGAAGTTCAGCGGAGCAGGCGGGCGGGCCGCCGGCGAAGGGCGCCGAGGGCGGGCGGCGCCTGCAAGGGTCGCATCATTGTAGGTCGGCTTTTTTCCTTGCGTGCGATTTGGCTCACGCCGCGCATCGGGTAACATGCGCAGAATCGATAGCTATTTGTAAGGAAAGACCTTCATGCACCACGGAATCGGCTTCATTCAGGATCTGGCAGTCGTGATGGCGCTCGCAGGCGTCGTCACCGTGCTGTTTCATCGCCTGAAGCAGCCGGTCGTGCTCGGCTATATCGCGGCGGGCGTGATCATCGGGCCGTACACGCCGCCGTTCCAGCTCATTCACGACGAGCAGACCATCCAGACGCTCGGCGAGCTCGGGGTGGTGTTCCTGATGTTCTCGCTCGGCCTCGAATTCAGCCTGCGCAAGCTCTTCCAGGTGGGCGCGACCGCCATCGTCGCGGCGCTCTCGGAAATCGTGCTGATGCTTTGGATCGGCTACGAGATAGGCCGCGCGTTCGGCTGGGCCACGATGGATGCGCTGTTCCTCGGCGCGATTCTCGCCATCTCTTCGACCACGATCATCGTCAAGGCGCTCTCCGATCTCGGCGTGAAGCGCGAGCCGTTCGCGCAACTCGTGTTCGGCATCCTGATCGTCGAGGACATTCTCGGCATCGCCATGCTCGTGCTGCTGGGCGGCATCGCACAGACGGGCGAGCTCTCGCCGGGCATCGCGCTCATCACGCTCGGCAAACTGCTGCTCTTCATGCTGGTCTCGCTGCTCGCGGGCATCCTGATCGTGCCGCGCGTGCTCGGCTATATCGCGCGCGTGGGCAATGACGAGATGCTGCTCGTCTCGGTGCTGGGCTTTTGCTTCGGCTTTTGCCTGCTGGTCGTGAAGCTCGACTATTCGATCGCGCTCGGCGCGTTCCTGATCGGCGCGGTGATGGCCGAGTCGCGCCATCTGCATCGCATCGAGCATCTCGTCGCGCCGCTGCGCGATGCGTTCTCCGCCATCTTCTTCGTGACGATCGGGCTCATGCTCAACCCGCTCGTGCTGGTCGACTACGCCTGGCCGATCGCCGTGATCTCGCTTGCCGTGGTGCTCGGCAAGCTCGTGTCGTGCGGCCTCGGCACCTTTCTCGCGGGCCGCGACGGGCGCACCGCCATGCGCGTCGGCATGACCGTCTCGCAAATCGGCGAGTTCTCGTTCATCATCGCCTCGCTCGGCCTCACGCTGAAGGTGACGAGCGGGTTTCTCTATCCGATCGCCGTGACCGTCTCGGCCATCACGACGCTCACCACGCCTTACCTGATCCGCATTGCCGATCCGCTCTCGCAGCGCCTCGCGCGCGCCATGCCGCCCGCCGTCTCGAACGTGTTCGGCATGTACGGCCAGTGGCTGCGCTGCCTCGTGCCGCGCTCGGACGGGCCCACGATCTTTTCGCTCACGAAGCGCATCGTCGTGCAGATTGCCGTGAATCTTGCGCTCGTCTCGGCGATCTTCATCGGCGTCTCGTATGGCGCGCGCTACGCGGCGCCGTTGCTTGCGCACTGGATCGGCGACGAGCGCATTCAGCGCGTCGTCCTGTGGAGCGCCGCGCTCGTGCTCGCGATGCCGTTTCTCGTGGCGGTGTGGCGCAAGACGCAGTCGCTCGCGCTGTTGCTCGCCGAAGTGAGCGTGCAGCCGGAGAAGGCCGGGCGCTTTACGCGCGCGATCCGTCATGTGATTGCGGAACTGGTGCCGGTGGTCTCGATGTTCGGCGTGTTCCTGCTCGTGGCGGCGCTCTCGGGGACGATCCTGCCGCCCACGGGCTTCCTCGTCGGCGTGCTGGTGTGCGCGGCGGCGCTCACCATGCTGCTGTGGCGCTGGTGCGTGAAGATCCACGCGTCGATGCAGATTGCGTTGCGCGAAACCTTCGACGAGCGGCCGGATGTCTGACCTGAGCGTGTCCGAGGCGCCGCTGGTGTGACGGGATGTGAGCAATTGTGTGCGGGGGTGGCGGCGGCGTGCCGTGCGACGGATAATCAAAGCCTGTTCATTCGTTCGCGCGCCGCGCGCCTGACCCCACGTCATGAGCGATAACAAATCAGACCAACCCGAGGTCCCTGACGGCGCAAGCCGTCCTGCCGATGCCGGTCCTGCCGGCGCCCCCGCGGCCTCGTCCTCTCCTCCCGCCGGTTCTCCCTCTGCCTCGCCCTCCGCTTCGCCCTCCGGGGAAGCCGCGCAACGTGCCTCGACCGATGCGCCCGAAAGCGCTTCGACCGTCACGCCCAGCGCCGGAGGGGCGGCAGCGGCTTCCACGCCCGGCGAATTGCCGAAGCAGGCGCCGACGGGGACCACGCCGAGTATTCCGATCAGCGAAACCGCCGAGGCCGGCAAGGCGGCGCCCGCGCCGGCCCCGCATACCGCACCGGCCAGCACTGGCGAGGCGGCCGCGTCTGCTGCGCCGCAACGTCCCGGTGCGGCGCCGGCCGGCTTCGGCCAGGCGCCCGACTTCACGGCGCATCATCCGCCGCCGCCCGGCGCCATTCCGCCGGAACCGCCGCGCTATCTGCGCCCGAGCGATTCGGCCTGGGCGGTGTTCGGCCGCATCGTCGCGGCGCGTGCGCGGCAGCTGTTCGACCGCGCCGGTCAGCGCATCACGCAGCGCACGCTGCGCATCGGCGTCTCGGCGCGGATCTTCCACCCGGAGCCGGGCGCGCAAGGGCTGCGCGGCAAGACGCTGCAATACCTGGAGGAATCGATCGCACACTGGGTGATGTCCCGCGATGTCATCGTGTTCATGATCCCGACGGTCGGGCACCAGGGGATGCTGCACCCGAGCAATATTCGCCTGCGCGATTACGCGAAGCATCTCGACGGCCTGCTGCTCCAGGGCGGCGCCGACGTCTCGCCGCAGACGTATGCGGAAATCTCGCCGCGCCCCGAATGGCCGGGCGACCGCGTGCGCGACATGTACGAACTCGAACTGCTGCATGAGTTCGTCGAATCGGGCAAGCCGGTGCTAGGCGTGTGCCGCGGCTGCCAGCTCATCAACGTGGCGTTCGGCGGCACGCTCTATCAGGACATCGCGAGCGACGTGCCCACGGCCGACGTGCACGTGAGCGAGCATTACGACCAGCATCGCCACGCGGTCACGTTCCCGGAGGGCTCCACGTTCGCGACCATGTTCCCCGGGCGACGCGAGGCGATCGTCAACTCGATTCACCATCAGGCCGTGAGGAATCTCGGACGTGACCTGACCGTCGAGGCCGTGTCGGCCGGCGACGGGCTCATCGAGGCGGTGCGTTACCGGCGCTCGCCATTCGTCGTGGGTGTGCAGTGGCACCCCGAGTTCCATCGCGCGGGCGGCCCCGAACTGCTCGACTGCACGCCGCTGCTCGACACCTTCTTGCGAGCCGCGCGCGAAACCCGCTTCTGATTGCCAACTACGGGCGATCACGGCGCATCACAGCAACGCCATCCCTACCGCGCGCGACCTGCGCGCGGCTTTCTCAATTCGATCTCCTTCCCCGGCGTCCTGTGTGCCGTGCGCCCGTTTTATCCTTGATCGGCGCGCTTTCTGCATAAGACTCGCCCCAATCTTTCGATTCCACTGCTTATCCAGATTTAAACGTCGTTTTTGAGATTTCCCGGCGGCGATAATGAAGGGTTACTGACAATCCTGAATGGGCCAGGCGGGTATGAAGCACTCAATCACGTTGCGTCGCGTGATGCTCAGCGCAGCAGCACTCGTGCTGCTGCAGCACGGCGCGACGGCATGGGCCGGCACGCCGGCCGACGCGGCGGACCCGGCCGCAATGACCGAAGCGGCTGGAGAGCGTGTGCCGCTGGCGGGCAAGATGGCCAACGCGGACGAGCAGGCCAGTGCCGGCGCCGCGCAAGGCGACGTTGCCACGCTCATGCAACTGATTCACGACGCCCAGCTCGTCGAACTGCGTACGACCTATAACGCGAGCTATGGGGCGAGTCTCTTCTTCTACGCGCCGGAGATGACTTACTACGTCGTGCTGTTTCAGAGCAAGCACTTCTGGCGCGTGATCCGTTCGCAGGACGAAGCACGTTCCGAGGCGATCTACGCCGACTTCGTGCGGCAAACCGAGCAGCTTTCCCAGGTCGAAATACGCCGCACGGTGCTCGAGGCGCAAAAGACCTTCATCGAACGCGTGATCGCGATGTCCGAAGAACGTGCCCGCCGCCTGCAAGCCGATCTTGCCATTGCTCGCACGCAGCAGGCGCGAGTCGACGACGACCAGCGTCACGCGCGGGGCGACGCAGCGGCGCTCAACGCGCAGAAGGCGCAGGCCCAGGCGCAATTGCGTGAACTGCAGAGGCAGGTGGACGCACTGCAGCGCGCCACGGAGTCGGGCCTGCCCGGGGCGGGGCACTGAGAACATCTCGTCCTTGTTCCACCTGCGAGCGACAAAAAAGCCCGGCATTTGCCGGGCTTTTTTATGGTGCGACGGCAGGCGGACCCGTGAGTCACGGGGCGAATCGATCGGGCACCTCGGTGATGCGACGTTGCGAAACATGATTGACCCACTCCGTACTGTCGACCGGCACGGCTGGCGAAATCGATGCGCGGGCAGGGACGTACGTTTTCGCATAGGCAAGGATGGACGCGTAGTCGTCGGCGGGATTCGCACCGGCTGACCCTGGCGCATAGCCTTGCGCTTGCGGGTAGGCGCCATGCGCGCGATGTGACGTTAGCGGACCCGGTTCGCGATATGGCGCAAACGTGCGGACGTCGCGACGCAGGTGCGTGCCGCGTTCCGCAACGCGCTGACCGCCACTGCGCTCGACCGCACGCTCGTTGCTGAGCGTTTCGCGCTCGGCCAGTCTCGCAGGCGACGCGTGCCGTAAGCGCGCATCGGCCAGGCGCTGCGAGGTGTCTTGAACCGTGCTCGCATTTGCGCGCAGGCTCGCGTTGCTGCTTGCGCTTGCCGACTCGCGCGGCGCATGACTCGCGACGATCCATGCGAGCAGTGCGGCGCCGCCAATCGCGACCGCGCCGCCAGTGAGCCTGCGCTGCTCGAACGGCGATGTGCGCTCAGGCGCGCTCCCCGCATCTGCGGCTCGCCCGGCGGCCCCGGCAACAAGCGCTGCAACGGGCCTCGGAGGCTGCGAAGCCGGACGGTGATCGTCGCCCCAGCCGACCGCGGCACGAAATGCTTCGGCGCTCAGACACACCGTGCGCATGCTGGCGGCATAGAGCGCGCGCAGTTCGGCGCGCAGGCTGAAATGGGGAGGCGTTAGCGCCCATTCCCGGCCAAACGACGCGGGCAAATGGGCCAGCGGGCGAATATGCGGCAACGCGAGCGCGCCTTCGACCTGAACGAATTGAAATGTTGACATCGATCTCTCGCAACCCCGGTCCGGCGACGGCGCCGCGCGGCAATGTCATCGATGGGGCGCCTGCGGCGCATGTAATTAAAGGGATGCCGCCGATCATGACCGTCGCCATTTCGCCGTTCCATCGGAAATGGCTTAAAAGCCTGGATTCCTTGCTCTGCATCTCGCGGACTTCACTGGCCGCCGAGCCGGTACACGTAACGCAGTGCCGTGATGTCGATGCCGCCCATGCGGTCGGGCTCCGAGCCCGAATAGGTCCAGCCCTGGCGCTCGTAGAACGCAATCGCGGGCGTGTTGCCGTCGAGCACGTACAGATAGAGCTGCGTTTCGCCCTGGGCGCGCGCCCAGTCCTGCGCCGCGCGCATGAGCCGCTTGCCGACGCCGGTGCCCTGATGCGCCGGCAGCGCGTGAAGATTGTCGAGCAGCACGCCCCAGGGAGAGCCCGGCTGGCGTTCGACGCACACGAAGCCCACCGCCGCACCCGATGCCAGCTCGGCGATCAGGACGAGCCGGCGTTCGCCGCCCGGCGCCTCCATGCGCGCGCGCCAGTAAGCCGCGCGCTCGGCGTCGACTTCGCGCTCGAGAAACGCAGCGGGCAGCAGCGCGCGATACGTGGCCTGCCAGCTTGCGGCGTGCATGGCGGCGAGCAAGGGAGCATCGGCGACGGTGGCCGGGCGCAGCGTGAGGGCTGGGATTTCGGTCATGCGGATGGCGGACGTGTGTGCGTCTGGATCAGGGCGCGCGTCGGGGGCCGCGCGCCGAGCCCTGCTGCAGGATATTTTGCCCCATTCGAGGACGCTCGCGGCGCGCTCGCCCGCAATGAAAGAATAATGAATCTATATCGTAATAAAAATGGAAGAAGTGGCCTTTGTTGATGTTTTTTGCTGGCCACTTTTAAGAAAATGCCCGAATATCTGAGTCCCGGCGCGTACCGCACAATAAAATGCCCGCGCGCGCGCCCGCGCGACCCTCGCTGACCGCGAGTGATTGTTTTTCACTGTCCCGCGAGCCGCTCAGGCTTCCCGGACAGTCTCTTCAGAGAGTGTCATGTCTACCGCGTCCCACGCATCCCCAGGCGAATCCAGATTCCGGACCGTTTTCCGCGTCGTCAGCGGCAACTTCCTGGAAATGTACGATTTCATGGTCTACGGCTACTACGCTTCGGCGATCGCCCGGACCTACTTCCCGAGTGACAATGCGTTCGCTTCGCTCATGCTCACACTGTCCGTGTTCGGCGCAGGCTTCCTCGTGCGTCCGCTCGGCGCCATCATCCTCGGCGCGTACATCGACCATCACGGCCGCCGCAAGGGCCTCATGCTCACGCTCGGCCTGATGGCGTTCGGCACGCTCGCGGTCGCCGTCGTGCCGGGCTACGCGACCATCGGCATACTCGCGCCGGCGCTCGTGCTGCTGGGGCGCCTGCTGCAGGGTTTCTCGGCGGGCGTGGAACTGGGCGGCGTCTCGGTCTATCTCTCCGAGATCGCGACCAAGGGCAACAAGGGCTTCTACGTCTCGTGGCAGTCGGGCAGCCAGCAGGTCGCCGTGGTGTTTGCCGCGCTGCTGGGCGTGCTGCTGCATCGCCTGCTGCCCGTCGAGCACATGACGAACTGGGGCTGGCGCGTGCCGTTCCTCATCGGCTGCCTGATCGTGCCGTTCCTGTTCATCATTCGCCGTTCGCTCCAGGAAACGGAGGAGTTCGCCAGGAAGAAACATCGTCCTTCGATGGGCGAAATCATGGCGTCGATGCTGCAGAACTGGAGCGTCGTGATCGCCGGCATGGGCATGGTCATCATGACGACCGTGTCGTTCTACCTCATCACCGCCTACACGCCGACCTTCGGCAAGGAAGTGCTCAGGTTGAACGAACTCGACACGCTTATCGTGACGGTCTGTATCGGCTTGTCGAACCTCTTCTGGCTGCCGGTTTCCGGGGCGGTTTCGGACCGTGTGGGCCGCCGTCCGATGCTGATCACCTTCACGGTGCTCACGATCCTCACCGCCTATCCCACGGTGCAGTGGCTCGTGGCGGAACCGTCGTTCGGCCGCCTGCTCACGGTCGAGCTGTGGCTGTCGTTCCTCTACGCCTGCTACAACGGCGCGATGGTCGTGGCGCTCACCGAAGTCATGCCCGCCGACGTGCGCACCGCCGGCTTCTCGCTCGCCTACAGCCTCGCGACGACGATTGGCGGTTTCACGCCGGCGATCTCGACCTACCTCATCCACGTGAGCGGCAACAAGGCGGCGCCGGGGGCGTGGATGGGCGTCGCGGGCGTATGCGGCCTCATCGCGACGCTCGTGCTCTATCGCACGCCGGAAGCGCGCAATCAGTACAAGGCGGCTTGATTTGCGGATCGGGTGATCCGCGACTTCGCGGCAAAAGCAAAAAAACGGGGTGCTCAGGCGCCCCGTTTTTCATTGTGCCGCTTACGCGTCGCGCAGCTCGCGCGCGACCGTATCCACGACTTCCGCCCATGCATGCGGGCGCGGCTGACGCACGAGCCGCGCGCGCGGGTACCAGGGGCTTTCGTCAGTGCCCGCAAACCAGCGCCAGTCCGCGGCGAACGGCAGCATGACCCAGAGTTTCGCGCCCAGCGCGCCCGCGAGGTGGGCGATCGAGGTATCGATCGACACGACGCCGTCCAGACGCTCGATCACGGCCGCGGTATCCGCGAAGTCCTGCAGCTTGCCGCCGAGCCGATGGATCGAGCGGGCTCGCGGATGCGCGTCGAGCGCCGCGTGTTCCGCGGCGCTGAGTTCCGGTTGCAGGACGATCCAGTCGATGCCGTCGAGCGCGAAGAGCGGTTCGAGCGCGGCGAGCGCAATCGCACGATTCTCGTGCTTCTGGATGCGTCCGGACCACGCGAGGCCGATCTTGCGCCGCGCCTGGCCGCCCAGCGAGCCGCGCCACTTGCGTCCGTAGGCCGCGCTGGCGTTGAGGTAGGGCGTGCGCGCGGGCAATGTGTCGAGGCTCGTGCCGAGCGCGAGTGGCAGCGAGAGGAGTGGGCAGTGCAGGTCGGCGGCGGGCCGGGGCGCGCCCTGCTCGACGAGTGTCACGCGCCAGGCCTCGGCCGCGGGCGCGATGAGCGGGACGAGCGCGCGCTGCACTTCGAGCACGACGCGCGCGCCGGTTTTCTGTGCGGTTGCGACGACTTGCGGCACGAAGCGCACGAACTGAAGCGTGTCGCCGAAACCCTGTTCGGCCTCGATCAGCAGCGTGCGGCCGTTCAGGGGCTCACCGTGCCAGCGTGGCAGCGTGCTTTGGGGCGTGCGCGGCGCAATCGGTGCACTCACCTGCGGGGGCAGGGCGTAGCCAGCGCCGCGCGGTGCGTTGGCGTGCGCCTCATCGCGCGCGGCCGGGTCGAGCCGCCATTCGTACTCGGGCAGTCCGCGCCGGAAGTCGCCAAGCGTGAGCCACGTGAGCGCGCGATTTAAATGCGCGGCGGCCAGGTCGGGCCGCACGCGCAGCGCTTCATCGAAGGCGCGCAGCGCGGCCGCATGGCGGCCGAGCGCGTGATGCGCCACGCCGAGCGCGAGCCAGGCGAGGGCAAATTTCGGATCGAAGCCGATCGCGCGCTCGTAGGGTCCGATGGCAGCGTCGTGGCGGCCGAGCGCGGCGAGCGCATTGCCGAGCCCGAAGAGGGCGGGCCCGAAATGCGGCTGCAGCGCAAGCGCGGTCTCGAAGGCGGCCACGGCCTCGCCGTGACGGCCGGTCGCATCGAGCGTATTCGCAAGATTGAAATGCGCGGCGACGAAGCGCGGCTGCACGCGCAGCGCCTTCTGGAAATGTTCGACGGCGCTCGCGCTGTCGCCCAGCGCGTTGAGCGACATGCCGAGGTTGTTGTGCGCCCCTGCGTGGTCCGGGCGGATCTTGAGCGCGCGGCGAAACGAGTCGGCGGCTTCGGCATGGCGGCCGAGCGCGTGCAGCGCGTTGCCGAGATTGTTGTGCGAGGAGGCGTCGCCGGGCTGCAGGCGCACGGCCTGGCCGAACGCGTACATCGCGTCCTCGTGCCGGCCGATCGCCGCATAGGCGTTGCCGAGGTTGTAATGCGCGAGGGCAAAAGCGGGCGCAAGCGTGAGCGCGTTGCGAAAGCGCTCGATCGCGCCTTCCAGTTCGCCGAGCGCCTTGAGCGCGTTGCCGAGATTCAGCTGGAGCGCGGCATCGTCAGGGCGCAAGGCGACCGCGCGGCGCACGAGGTCCGCGGCTTCGGCGTGCTGGCCTCGCTGATGCCGCAGCACGCCGAGCAGATGCAGCGCATCGACGTGCACGGGATCGGCGGCGAGCGTCGCGCGGTAGTCGCGCTCGGCGTCGTCCAGCCGGCCGTCGCGATGTGCGGCGTACGCGCGGACAAAAAGCTGTTCCATGACTGAAGAAGCAAAGCGATCGAGACACAAAGGCGGCATTTTCCCACACTCGCGGACCCGTTCCCGAAGTTGGCCGGATGTTGATCGAAAGTTGACCGGCATCCGTTGCTGAACTAACATTTGAACACTTGTTCATATGTATCGTGTGTAGTCATGACCCCAATTTCCGATGACGAGCGCGTCGTTCCGCTCGCCGATCTCTTCCGTCTGCTCGGCGACGCCACGCGTCTGCGTATCGTGCTCGCCTGTGTGCAGGACCGGATCGCCGTGGGGGCGATCGCCGACACGCTCGGCTTGTCGCCGTCGCTCGTGAGTCACCATCTGCGGCTGCTGCGCGCCGCGCGCGTCGTGCGCGCCGAACGCGAAGGCAAGCAGGTGTTCTACACGGCCGCGGACGCGCATATCAGCGCGATGATCGCCGGCATGCTGGAACACGTGGCCGAGCCCTCGGCGCAATGGCAGGAGGGCGCATGAGCGCAGCGGATCACGAACACGCGCATGACGCCGAAGGCGCCGGGAAGCACGAAGGCGAGCACGACCGCGATCGCGGCCACGGCCACGCGCACGACGCCCACGCACCGCACGGGCAGGCTCACGCGCACGGCCACCATCGCCATCATTACGCGCCCGTCGCGGGGCACGGCCGCGCGTTCGCCATCGCCGTCGCGCTGAACGTCTTCATCGTCGTCGTGCAGACGGTGTACGGCGTGCTCGCGCATTCCACCGCGCTGCTTGCCGATGCCGGCCACAATCTCTCCGACGTGCTCGGCCTGCTGCTCGCCTGGGGCGCCGCGTGGCTCGCGACACGCCGTCCGTCGGCGCGCTTCACGTTCGGCTTCGGCAGCTCGTCGATCCTCGCCTCGCTCGCCAACGCCGCGCTGCTCCTGCTCGCGTGCGGCGCGATCCTCGCGCAGGCGCTTGGCCGGCTGTTCCATCCGGCGCCGGTCGCGGGCTTCGACGTGTTCGTCGTGGCGACCATCGGCATGGTGGTCAACGGCTTTTCGGCCTGGCTGTTCATGCGCGGGCAAAAGGACGATCTGAACATTCGCGGCGCCTTCCTGCACATGGCCGCCGATGCCGGCGTTTCCGCCGCCGTGGCCGTGAGCGGTCTGCTGATCCTCGCGACCGGCTGGAGCGGGATCGATCCGCTCATGTCGATCGCCGTGGTGCTCGTGATCGTGTACGGCACCTGGGGGCTGTTGCGGGAGTCGGTGCGGCTGGCGCTTGCCGCCGTGCCCGAGAACGTCGACATCGTGCGCGTGCGCAGCTTCCTCGCGCAGCAGGAGGGCGTGATCGATGTGCACGACCTGCACGTCTGGGCGCTTTCGACCACGGGCTGCGCGCTGAGCGCGCACCTCGTGATGCCGGCGGGGCACCCCGGCGACGCTGCGCTCGATCACATGGTCGAGTCGCTCCAGCTGCGCTTCGGCATGCGGCACGTGACGTTGCAGGTGGACCTCGGTGCGAGCGAGCATCGCTGCGCGCTTGACATGCCGGACGGCGTGCACAGGCACACGCCAGCGCACGGGCATCCGCACGCGCACTGAAGCGCGGCCATCCGCGCAGCGGCTTCCCGCTCGATTCAGAGCGCATTTGATGCGCCGCCGCGCGACCGGTCCGGGCGCGGGCGATACACTAAGGGCCTGCTCGCATGAACAACAGGCTTGCGCTGGCCACCAGAAGGGCCGAGCGCAAGGATTGCGACGAAGCGAATACTCAACGTATTCGTGAGGAGCATGGCGCAGCGATCGGCCCTTCTGGTGGCCAGCCCCTGTAATGCAATTAGTTGGTTTGGGGAACGTGCCTTGCCGGCCGCATTGCAGCGTCGCGCGTCGCTTGTCCCCCAAGGGGATTTCCTTCGGGGCATTTGGCTCGGCCAAACGGCGCGCCGCCCTCCTTGCCCTGCAGTCGGCAAGGCGCGTTCGCAAGCCTGTTATTCATTTGAGCAGGCCCTTGTATCGTGTCGAGCGCATGGAGGTCTGCATGGCCGTGGCTTCTTCTCTCGCGCCCGTGCTCATCGTGGGCGCGGGACCCACCGGGCTTGCCGCCGCGATGAGTCTTGCGCGCGCGCATATCCCCGTGCGGCTGATCGATCGCGCGCCGCAGCCCGGACGCCACTCGCGGGCGATCGGCATTCAGGCGCGCACGCTCGAACTGTTCGAGCAGCATCGCATCGTCGAGCCGTTTCTCGAACTCGGCCACCGCGCGCATATCGCGAATCTCTATTCGAACGGCCAGCGCCGCGCGCGGCTCGACTTCGATCCGCTCTTCACGCGCTATCCCTATCTGCTCTTCATTGAACAGACGGTTACCGAACGCATCCTCGGCGGGCATCTCGCGACACTCGGCGTGGAGATCGAGCGCGGTTGCGAGCTGCTGGAGTACACCCAGGGCTCGGCCGGCGCGAGCGCGGAAGTGCGCCGGCCCGACGGGCGCGTCGAGTCGGTGCGCTGCGCTTACGTGATCGCCGCCGACGGCGCGCACAGCACTGTGCGCCATCGACTCGACATGAAGTTCGACGGCGAGACGATGGCGCAGTCGTTCCTGCTCGCCGACCTGAGCGCGAGCACGCCGTGGTCCGACGACGAGTTCCACATCTTCGCCTCGGGCGACGGCCTCGCCGCGCTCTTTCCGTTCGGCCACGGCCGCTACCGCCTGATCGCCGATCACAAGGCCATGCTGCCCGCCGCGCCCGAAGGCACGATCCCCGTGCCGACGCTGGCGGAATGCCGCGACATCATCCTGCAGCGCGTGCACCATCCGGTGTCCGTCTCGGACATGAGCTGGGCTTCTTACTTCAGCGTGAACAGCCGCATGGTGCGGCAGCTGCGCGTCGAGCGCACCTTCTTTGCCGGCGACGCCGCGCACGTGCACAGCCCCGCGGGCGCGCAGGGCTTGAACACGGGCATTCAGGAAGCCTTCAATCTGGGCTGGAAGATCGCCCGCGTGCACGCGCGCGGGGCGCCCGAGCGCCTGCTCGACACTTACCACGCGGAGCGTTATCCGATCGAGCGGCTGGTGCTGCAGCAGACGAGCTTCATGACGCAACTGGTGGAGGCCGATCACGGCCCGCTCAAGCTGCTGCGCGAGCGCGTGATGCCGGCGCTCGTCGCGCTCGGGCCGCTGCGCGACGCGGCGCGCCAGGCGGTGAGCGAGCTGTCGATCCAGTATCGCCGCAGCCCGCTCACGCTCGAGCGCGTGCTGGACGGCGGCCCCCGCGCGGGTGAGCGCGCCCCGGACGCATTCGTGCGCGTGGTGGACGGACCGCTCGGCAAGGCGCCGGGCAAGGGGCGCATCTTCGATCTGCACGACCCGGCGTGCTTTTCGTTGTTCCTGCTGGTGGAGGGCGACGCCGACGCGGCAGCGGCGAAAAACGGCGCAGAGGTGAGGACAACGCTCCAGCGTTTTGCCGAAGCCGTCGAGCGGCTGTTTCCGCAGGCGCTGCGGGTCTGGTGGATCGCTGAACTCGCCAACGGCGAGACGCCGCTGGCGGGCGAGGGCGCGGCCTCGCTAACCGAATCGTACGGGCGCACGCGGCCCGCGTTTTATCTGGTGCGGCCCGACGGCTACATCGGCGCGCGGGGGCGTCCCGCGTCGGACCTCAATGCGCTGCTGCGCCACTGCGAGACGTGGTACGCGGCGGCGGGATTTGCCCAGGCGCCGCCGATCTGAACCGCGCGGCGCCTTGCGTCTCATGTGACGGGCCGGCTGGCCCGGCTCAAGCCGCCGCGGGCATCAGCGCCTCGCGATGCTTCGTGAGCGAGGCGAGCACGATCTCCGTGAAGCCCGCTTGCTCGCCTTCGCCATCGAGCGCCGCGAGCAGCGTGCGGCGCATGCGCGGCTCCCAGAACTTGCGGATGTGCTCCGCGATGCCCGTGAGCGCCTCCTCGCGATCGGGCAGCGAGTCGAAGAACATGCCTATCTGGTTCGCCATTTCGATCAAGTGATCAGCTTTCATCGCTTTATTTCCCTGAGGTTGTAAGCGGTTCGCGCTTGCTGAGCAGCTCGAGCTGGGTGGTGTTGAAGCGCGAGTATTCGCGCTGCCACTCCGAGGGCTGCTGCACGTGGCTGACCTGCACGGCCGTCACCTTGTACTCGGGGCAGTTCGTGGCCCAGTCGGAGGCATCCGTGGTGATGACGTTCGCGCCCGACTCGGGGAAGTGGAACGTCGTATAGACCACGCCCGGCTGCATGCGCGTGCTGACCTTCGCGCGCAGCACGGTATGGCCCGCGCGCGATTCGATGCCTACCCAGTCGCCGTCGCGGATGCCGCGATCTTCGGCGTCCACCGGATGGATCTCGAGGCGATCCTCCTCGTGCCAGCGCGAGTTTTCGGTGCGGCGGGTTTGCGCGCCCACGTTGTACTGCGAGAGGATGCGGCCCGTCGTGAGCAGGAGCGGGAAGCGGCGCGTGACCTTCTCCGGCGAGGCGATGAACTTCGTGATGACGAACTTGCCCTTGCCGCGCACGAACTCGTCGATGTGCATGATCGGGGTGCCGTCGGGCGCTTCTTCGTTGCACGGCCACTGGATGCTGCCCATCTCGTCGATCTTCTTGTACGAGACGCCGTGGAAGGTGGGCGTGAGGCGCGCGATCTCATCCATGATCTGCGACGGATGCGTGTAGTCCATCTCGTAGCCGAGCGCACGCGAGAGCAGGATCGTCACTTCCCAGTCCGAGTAGCCGGCGATCGGCGGCATGACCTTGCGCACGCGCGAGATGCGGCGCTCGGCGTTGGTGAACGTGCCGTCCTTTTCGAGGAACGACGAGCCCGGCAGCAGCACGTGCGCGTACTTTGCCGTCTCGTTCAGGAAGATGTCCTGCACGACGATGCATTCCATCGACGAAAGCGCCGCCGCCACGTGCTGCGTGTTCGGGTCGGACTGAACGATGTCCTCGCCCTGGCAATAGAGGCCCATGAAGGTGCCGTCGAGCGCCGCTTCGAACATGTTCGGAATGCGCAGGCCCGGCTCGCTTTGCAGCGCGACGTTCCAGGCGTCTTCGAACAGGCCGCGCACGGTCGAGTCGCCCACGTGGCGATAGCCGGGCAGCTCGTGCGGGAACGAACCCATGTCGCACGAACCCTGCACGTTGTTCTGGCCGCGCAGCGGATTCACGCCCACGCCTTCGCGGCCGATATTGCCCGTGGCCATCGCGAGGTTGGCGATGCCCATCACCATGGTCGAGCCTTGTGCGTGTTCCGTGACGCCGAGGCCGTAGTAGATCGCCGAGTTGCCTTGCTGCGCGTAGAGGCGCGCGGCGGCGCGCACCTGCTCGGCCGGCACGCCGGTCACTTCGGCCATCGCTTCGGGCGAGTTTTCCGGCAGCGAGACGAAATCGCGCCATTGCTCGAACGCGCGCGTTTCGCAGCGCTCCGCCACGAACGCTTCATTCACGAGCCCTTCGGTGACGATCACGTGCGCGATCGAGTTGATCATCGCGACGTTGGTGCCCGGGCGCAGTTGCAGGTGATGCTCGGCCTTCACGTGCGCGGTGTCGACGATGTCGATGCGGCGCGGATCGACGACGATCAGCTTCGCGCCCTGACGCACGCGGCGCTTCAGGCGCGAGCCGAACACGGGGTGACCGTCGGTGGGGTTCGCGCCCACGACCATGATCACGTCGGAGTGATCGACGGAGGCGAAGGTCTGCGTGCCCGCCGATTCCCCGAGCGTCGTCTTGAGACCGTAGCCCGTGGGCGAGTGGCACACGCGTGCGCAGGTATCGACGTTGTTGTTGCCGAACGCGGCGCGCACGAGCTTTTGCACGAGGTAGGTTTCCTCGTTCGTGCAGCGCGACGACGTGATGCCGCCGATCGAATCGCGCCCGTGCTTCGCCTGGATGCGGCGGAACTCGCTTGCAGCGTAGTTGATCGCTTCGTCCCAGCTCACTTCGCGCCACGGATCGGTGATCTTCGCGCGGATCATCGGCTTCTTGATGCGGTCCTTGTGCGTGGCGTAGCCCCACGCGAAGCGGCCCTTCACGCAGGCATGGCCTTCGTTCGCCTGGCCGTTCTTGTGCGGGACCATGCGCACGACTTCGTTGCCCTTCATCTCGGCCTTGAACGAGCAGCCCACGCCGCAATAGGCGCAGGTCGTCACGACCGAGTGCTCGGCCTGGCCCAGCATCACGACGGTCTTTTCCTGCAGCGTCGCGGTCGGGCACGCGGCGACGCAGGCGCCGCACGACACGCACTCCGAGTCCATGAACGATTCGCTCGCGCCGGCAGCCACGCGCGATTCGAAGCCGCGCCCGGCAATGGTCAGCGCGAACGTGCCTTGCGTCTCTTCACACGCGCGCACGCAACGATTGCAGACGATGCACTTCGACGGGTCGTACGTGAAGTACGGATTCGATTCGTCCTTCTTGTCTTTCAGGTGATTCGCGCCGTCGAAGCCGTAGCGCACTTCGCGCAGGCCCGTCACACCGGCCATGTCCTGCAGCTCGCAGTCGCCGTTGGCGGGGCAGGTGAGGCAGTCGAGCGGGTGATCGGAGATGTACAGCTCCATCACGTTGCGGCGCAGCTTCTGCAGCTGGTTGCTTTGCGTGCGCACCTTCATGCCCGCTTCGACGGGCGTCGTGCACGAGGCGGGATAGCCGCGGCGGCCTTCGATTTCCACGAGGCACAGGCGGCACGAACCGAACGGTTCGAGCGAGTCGGTGGCGCAGAGCTTGGGCACGTTGATGCCGGCCTCGATCGAAGCGCGCATCACCGACGTGCCGGCCGGCACGGTGACGGACTGGCCGTCGATCTCGAGCGTGACGTCCACGTCGGCGTGGACCAGCGGCGTGCCGAAATCGGTATCGTCGAAGGGCGAGCGTTGCTTTTTCGCCTGGGACTTGCAGGCGCAATTGCCGGAACCGCAACCACCGGCCTGGTTCATGAGCATGTTGGACATGGTGGTTCCTCGTTCAGGCGGCCGCCGGTTGTTGGCCTGCTTGTTGGGCGACGGGTTCGAGACCGAAATCTTCAGGGAAATGGTTGAGTGCGGAGATCACCGGGTAGGGCGTCATGCCGCCCATCGCGCACAGCGAGCCGGACACCATCGTGTCGCACAGGTCGCGCAGCAGCGTGACCTGCTTTTCGGACGTGTCGCCCTTGCGGATCTTCGCGATCACCTCGACGCCGCGCGTCGAGCCGATGCGGCACGGCGTGCACTTGCCGCACGATTCGAGCGTGCAGAACTCCATGGCGTACTGCGCGAGTTCGGCGAGATTCGACGTGTCGTCGTGGACGACGAGGCCGCCGTGACCCACGACCGCGCCAACCGCCGCATACGCTTCGTAGTCCATGGGAATGTCCCACTGGCTTTCGGGCAGATAGGTGCCGAGCGGGCCGCCCACCTGCACGGCGCGCGCCGGACGGCCGCTGGCGGTGCCGCCGCCGTAGTCGACCATCAGCTCGCGCAAGGTCACGCCGAATGCAAGCTCCACGAGCCCACCGCGCGCGATATTGCCCGCGAGCTGGAACGGCAGCGTGCCGCGCGAGCGACCCATGCCGAAGTCCTTGTAGAATGCCGCGCCCCTGGCAAAGATGATCGGCACCGTGGCGAGCGTGATGACGTTGTTGATGACCGTGGGCTTGCCGTAGAGGCCGGAGAGCGCGGGCAGCGGCGGCTTGGCGCGCACGATGCCGCGCTTGCCTTCGAGCGACTCGAGCAGCGCCGTTTCCTCGCCGCACACGTAAGCGCCCGCGCCCTCGGCCACGAACAGCTCGAAGCGCTTACCGCTGCCGAGCACGTCGTCGCCGAGCCAGCCCGCCGCGCGTGCGCGGCGGATGGCTTCTTCGAGCGCATCGATCGAATGCGGATACTCGCTGCGCACGTAGATATGGCCAACGGTCGCGCCCACCGCGATGCCCGCGATCGTCATGCCTTCGATCAGCACGTACGGATCGCTTTCCATGACGAGGCGGTCGGAGAACGTGCCCGAATCGCCTTCGTCGGCATTGCAGACGATGTACTTCTGGTCGGCTTGCGCTTTCGCGACCGTGCGCCACTTGATGCCGGCCGGGAACGCCGCGCCGCCGCGGCCGCGCAGGCCCGACTCGACCAGCGCTTCGCAGATATCGGCGCCGGTCATCTTCAACGCATTGCGCAGCCCTTCGAGGCCGCCGTGGGCGACGTAGTCGTCGGTGGAAAGCGGGTCGGTGATGCCGATGCGCGCGAACGTGAGCCGCTGCTGCTTGCGCAGATACGGAATCTGCTCGACGAGGCCGACGCTGCGTGCGTGCTGGCCGCCTTGCAGGAAGCCGGCGTCGAAGAGGGCGCCGACTTCATCGGCTTCGACGTTCGCGTAGCCGACGCGGCCGTCCGGCGTTTCGATTTCGACGAGCGGTTCGAGATAAAGCAGGCCGCGCGAGCCGTTGCGCACGAGCTCGATGCTCGTGCCGCGCGCGGCGGCTTCGCGTTCGATGGCCTCGGCGATGGCGTCCGCGCCGAGCGCGAGGGCCGAGGAGTCGCGGGGAACGTAGACGCGGGTCATGCGGCCTCCTCGGTGCGCACGGTCGCGAGCGCGGCAGCGTAGAGCTTGTCGAACTTCTGCGGGGTCACTTTTGCGTGCAACGTGCCGTTAATCATCATGGCGGGCGAGAGCGCGCATTGGCCGAGGCAATAGACCGACTCCAGCGCGACCGGGCCGTCATGCGTGTGCGCGTGTCCGGCGTCGTGGCCGTGCTGTCCGAACCGGCAGCCGGTATGCGCCTCGACGTGCTGCGCGAGCGCCTCGCTGCCCATGCTGCGGCAGGCCTCGGCGCGGCACAGCTGGACCGTGACCGGCGCGGGCGGCGCAGTGCGGAAGTGGTGATAGTAGGTGATCACGCCGTGGACCTCGGCGCGCGAAAGATTCAGCGCCTTCGAGAGCGGCACGACCGTGGCCGGCGGCACGAAGCCGACTTCGTCCTGGATCGCATGCAGGATCGCAAGCAGTGTGCGGCCTGGTTGCGCGTGACGCTGGACGAGATCGTCCGGCGCGCTAACAGTTGTCTCTTCCATCATGGGGCTTCTCCTGGGCATATATGCACTTGTTATTCATAAAGTGTGCATCTATGCTGCGGTTGTCTTGTTGTCTGACCGAACAATAGGCCCGTGGAAAGGCGGACGCAATAGGAAGGAATATTTCATAATGATCAAGGTCGAGTGCCATGCGCAGCTAGTCGTGCGCGACGTGGAAGGCCGCGAGGCAAGCCTGACGGACGTTGTGCCGTTGCTTGCGCTCGTCGCCGAGGAAGGCAGCATTGCGCAGGCCGCGCAGCGTAAGGGTTTGTCCTATCGCCATGCGTGGGGCGTTTTGCGCGAAGTGGAGGAGCGCCTGGGGGGCGCGTTGATCGCGAAAGCGCGCGGCCGCGGGTCCGTGCTCTCCGAACTGGGCGAGGCCGTGCTGCGCTCGCAGCGCCTGTGCGGGGAGCGGCTGCAGGGCAACCTCGAGGCGCTGGCCAGTGAAGTGGCGAGCGACCTGAACCGCTGGCTCGCGCCCGATGCGCAGGATCTGCGCATCCATGCTTCGCACGGCTATGCGGTGGCGGCGCTCGTGACTGCGCTCGTCGCCGACCAGGTGCCCGTGGAGATCAAGTACCGCGACAGCGTCGACGCAATCACCGCGCTCGCGCGCGGCGAATGCGATCTCGCAGGCTTTCATCTGCCGCGCGGCGACTTTCGGGCCGCCTGCGCCAACGCCTACCGCGGCTGGCTCGATCCGCAGCGGCACGTGCTCATTCATCTCACGCAGCGCAAGCAGGGACTCCTGGTCGGACGCGGCAACCCGAAGCAGGTCACGGGTCTCGCCGACCTCGCGCGCGGCGATATCCGCTTCGTGAACCGGCAGCCGGGTTCGGGCACGCGCATGCTGATCGATCTGCTGCTGACACGCATCGGCGTCGATCCCGAGCGCGTGAACGGCTACGCGTCGTCGGAACTCACGCATTCGGCGATCGCCGCGTTCGTGGCCAGCGGGATGGCCGACGTGGGCTTCGGCGTAGCGCCGGCTGCGCACCATTTCGGGCTCGATTTCATCGAGATCGCCGACGAAGACTACTACTTTGCCTGCGATCGCGGCCATCTCGCGCACGAGCCGCTGGCGACCGTGCTGGGTTTGCTGCGCGGCGCGGGGTTCCGTGCGTCCGTTGCGCAACTGGAGGGATACGATCCGGCGTCGTGCGGCGACGTGGTGGAGCTCGAAGCCGCGTGGGGCGGGCCGCGCGAGGGCGAGGCACGGCCGTTGTAATAGAAGGCAACGGATTGGCCGGACTACGCTGCAGACTGAGGCGCTTTTTGTGATACTTTCAGTTTGTATTCGCTCTCACGTTTCAGTTGCGCGCCCGTCGCGCCGATCGACCATGAAATTTGTCCTCAAAGTTGGTGCTGCTGCCGCTACGGCGGCAGCGTTGTTGGCTACATTCAACGTTGCCTTTGCGCAGAACTCGCCGGGCGTGCCGGGTGGCATTCTGAGCGATCAGTTCAAGTTCAACGAGCATCCACAGATGCAGTTCGCCGCTTCGGCGCCGTCGGCCAAGTATCAGCATGGCAAGCCGAGCGCCGCACGCAAGCGTGGCGATCTGGGTGATCAGAACGGCTGTAATCTGCAGTGCCCGCAGGACAATTGATGACCTGGAGGCGCGCGCGAAAGTCGCGCCGCCTGTGGAGCAAAGAAAAACTCGCGAAGCCCGAACAGGCTGTCGCGAGTTTTTTTGTGCGCCGTGCCGCCGCGGCCGGCGTCGGGACCGTGGCAAGCAAAAAGCCCCGACAGCCTTGCGGCGCCGAGGCTCGAGTCCGTTCGTCGTGGACGACCGGAAATATCTGGTGGAGCCGGCGGGAATCGAACCCGCGTCCAGAAGCAGTCCATAACCAGTTCTACATGCGTAGTTCTGTCATTTGATTTAACCGGAGCGACGCGGACGAACACGCTGCGCTACGGCGATTCACTAGATTTTCGACCTTGGCGTCGTGACGCCACCAAGGCTTAACTGACGTAAATGACCTCTGGCGGTATTGCTACCGGTCTTGCGACGCTAGCCCGTCAGTGAGCCAGGCAGAGGACGGCGGCCGTTAGGCTGCCAGTGCGAACGTATCGTCGTTTGCAGTTACGTTTTTCCCATTGATTAACGAGGTGACGGGTCCTCGGCATGCCCTGATTACTTCGTAACCCCTGTCGAAACCAGGTCGGCCCCAGAGGAAGGGACAATTATCCCATAGTTCGCCATATGAGGCGAACCGCGCCCGGTTCAAGGGCGCGCGGGCTGTTCGCACTCAAACGCCGCTTTTACGTCGCCTCAGGCCGGCTTGCGGATGTGCTGAAGCAGGGCGAACAGCGTCGCCGTGGTGTCGGCGACATATTGCGCGCTCCACTGCGAGGGTGGCACGTCGTTGCCGCAGTAGCCATAGGCGGCGGCGATCGTCGCCATACCCGCCGCGGCGCCCGCCTGCACGTCGCGCAGATCGTCGCCGACGTAGACCACGCGCTGCGGCGCAATGCCGAGCGCCTCGGCCGCGTGCAGCAACGGCGCCGGATGCGGCTTGGAATAGGGCGTCGTGTCGCCGCTCACCACGCAGCTTGCGCGCGTGTCCAGATGCATCAGCTTCACGAGCGGCTCGGTGAGACGGGCGACCTTGTTGGTCACGATGCCCCAGCGCACGCCGCGGGCGTCGAGGTCGTCGAGGACCGCGTCGATACCCGCGAAGAGCGCCGTTTCGATGCGCAGATTCGCCTCGTAGTTGGCGAGAAACTCCTCACGCATGGCGGCGAACTCGCGATCGTCGGGGCCGATCCCGAACGCGCCGCCAAGCAGGCCGCGCGCGCCCGCCGAAGCAAGCGGACGCAGCTTCTCGAGCGGCGTGGGCGCGAGGCCGCGCGCGTGGCGCATCTGGTTGACGGCGGCGGCGAGGTCGGGGGCCGTATCGGCGAGCGTGCCGTCGAAGTCGAACAGCACGGCGCCGCAGGCGGCAAGCGCTGCGGCGCTGTCCGCGGCAGGTTGGGCGTTCGTGGGTGAGTTCATGTCTGGAAGCAATGGCGCGGCGCGCCGGTGTGCAGGAAATGCCGCCGGAGCAGGGGGAACCGGCGGCGCCGCTCGTGCATATGCCGTCAGGCGTCGCGCCGGCAGGCGATCATGTAATTGACGCTGGAGTCGTTCGAAAGCGCGAAGTGCCGCGTGAGCGGGTTATACGTGATGCCCTTGATCTCGGCGACGTGCAGGCCGGCGTCGCGCACGAACGCGGCAAGCTCCGAGGGGCGGATGAAGCGCGCGTAGTCGTGCGTGCCCTTGGGCAGCATCTGCGCGATGTATTCCGCGCCGATTACGGCGAGCAGATACGACTTCACGTTGCGATTGAGCGTCGAAAAGAACACCCAGCCGCCAGGCTTCACGAGCGTTGCGCAGGCCTTCACGACCTCGGCGGGCTGTGGCACGTGTTCGAGCATTTCCATGCAGGTCACGACGTCGAACGACGCCGGTTCGCGCGCGGCGATCGCTTCGGCCGCGATCAGCTCGTAGTCCACCGTCACGCCGCTCTCGAGGCTATGCAGGTCGGCCACGCCGAGCGCCTCGCGCGACAGGTCGATGCCTTTTACGGTTGCGCCAAGCCCCGCCATCGATTCGGAGAGGATGCCGCCGCCGCAGCCGATGTCGAGCACGCGCTTGGACGGCAGATGCGCATGGCTGTCTATCCAGCGCAGGCGAACGGGGTTGAGTTCGTGCAGCGGCTTGAATTCGGCGTTCGGGTCCCACCAGCGATGAGCGAGATCGCTGAATTTCTGCAGCTCGTGGGGATCGGCATTCGTCATGTCGTGGCAGCCTGAAGCGCGGTGCGGGTCGGAAAGAATAAGCCCCGAGTATACAGGCGGGTGCACAGGGCAGCAAAATGCCGCGCCGTGCCGTCAGGCTTTCCGGAACGATCAAGCCGCGCGGAGACAGGCGAAATGAAAGAAGGATAAAACGCGGGATAAAAAAAGCCCCGCCGAAGCGGGGCTTTTGAGACTTGCGGTCGAGAGCTCGCGATTACTGCTTTTGCGTGCCGACGACTTCGACTTCCACGCGACGGTCCGGTGCGAGGCAGGCGATGAGAGCCTTGCGGTTCTTCTGGTTGCAGCCCGTCGTAACCGGGTTGCGCTTGCCCTTGCCTTCCGTGTAGATACGCTCTGCCGGAACGCCCTTGCTGACCAGGTACGACTTGACGGCTTGCGCACGGCGCAGCGACAGACGGTCGTTGTAGGCAACCGAGCCGATACGGTCGGTGTAGCCCGTCGCGACGACGACTTCGAGGTTCAGAGCCTGGATCTTGCTTGCCAGGTCGTCCAGCTTTTCCTTGCCAGCCGGCTTCAGGATGGCCTTGTCGAAGTCGAACAGGGCGTCAGCCTGGTACGTGATCTTCTGGCTGGTGATGGCCGGCGGCGGCGGAGCGACCGGCGGCTGCGGTGCCTGGGCGACCAGGGCGCCATCGCACTTGGCGTTGGCGGTGGCCGGCGTCCAGAATGCATCGCGCCAGCAAAGCTCGTTCGTGCCGTTCATCCACACGTATTCGCCGGTACCATTCACCCAGTTGTCATTGACGGCTTGTCGCGACGCCGGCACCGATTGTGCCTGAGCGGATGCAGCCACAACTGCGGTAGCTGCAATGAACGCGAGCTTTGAAAGTTTATTCATATTTCTCCTCTCGAAATTGAGATTACCGCAGGTTTACTGCGAGCCATATGACGAAGACAAGTCATACATTGCTCGAAGTATAACATTGGCAAGTTGTGGGGAACGCTTTGCGTTGTGTAGACTTCGAGCAGTGTCTAACTTTGTGCGTTGGCATTTTGCCATATCGTTCCCCTCCAACGATAAAAAAAATCCGCCCCTTTCACTGCGGTTGGTCGAACGTGGTACGCCCGCAACAAAAAAGTTCCCTTAATTTTACCTGGTATTGCGCCTGGGTAGCGTGAGCGTCACACATTGTCATCCAAATCGGTGGCGATGCATCCGATTCCGGTTCTCACTGCGGCGTTTGCGCCACGCTCAAGGCGCTTTTGAGCCGTTCGGCTTCACTCCTCTAATAGGTATACGCAGACGGCGGGCGAGGGTGTCGTGCATGGTAGAATTGCGTGATGCGCTGCGTCCGCGGCGTCCATGCGACAGCTGGGCGTCCCGCGGTGACTGCGGCGACCTGCGCTCTTCCAGTTGGGGCGAGGCGTTAGCACACCGCGTGCCCAAATAAGACATCGATAATGGATCAATTCGCCAAAGAGACTCTGCCAATCTCCCTCGAGGAGGAAATGCGCCGCTCGTATCTCGATTACGCGATGAGCGTGATCGTCGGGCGAGCACTTCCGGATGTTCGTGACGGCCTGAAGCCCGTCCACCGGCGCGTGCTCTACGCAATGCACGAGCTGAATAACGACTGGAACCGCGCTTACAAGAAGTCGGCGCGTATCGTCGGCGACGTCATCGGTAAGTACCACCCCCACGGCGACACGGCTGTCTACGACACGATCGTGCGGATGGCGCAGGATTTTTCGCTGCGCTACATGCTGGTCGACGGCCAGGGCAACTTCGGCTCCATCGACGGCGACAACGCCGCCGCCATGCGATACACCGAAATCCGCATGGCGAAGATCGGGCACGAGCTGCTGGCCGACATCGACAAGGAAACGGTCGACTTCGGGCCGAACTACGACGGCAGCGAGAGCGAGCCGCAGATCCTCCCCGCGCGCATTCCGAACCTGCTCATCAACGGTTCGTCGGGTATCGCGGTCGGCATGGCCACGAACATTCCGCCGCACAATCTCAATGAAGTCGTCGACGCTTGCCAGCATCTGCTGAAGAGCCCGCAGGCAACGGTCGACGAGCTGATCGAGATCATTCCCGCACCCGACTTTCCGACCGCCGGCATTATTTATGGCGTCGCCGGCGTGCGCGACGGCTATCGCACCGGCCGCGGCCGCGTCGTGATGCGCGCGGCCACGCACTTCGAGGAAATTGATCGCGGTCAACGTATGGCGATCATCGTCGACGAGTTGCCGTATCAGGTGAACAAGCGTTCGTTGCTCGAACGCATTGCCGAGCTCGTCAACGAGAAGAAGCTCGAAGGCATCTCCGATATTCGCGACGAATCCGACAAGAGCGGCATGCGTGTCGTGATCGAGCTCAAGCGCGGCGAAGTGCCCGAGGTCATCCTCAACAATCTTTACAAGGCGACGCAGCTGCAGGACACGTTCGGCATGAACATGGTCGCGCTCGTGGACAACCAGCCGAAGCTGCTGAACCTGAAGGAAATGCTCGAGCATTTCCTCTCGCATCGCCGCGAAGTGCTCACGCGTCGCACGGTGTACGAACTGCGCAAGGCGCGCGAACGTGGCCACGTGCTCGAAGGTCTCGCTGTTGCGCTCGCGAACATCGACGATTTCATCGAGCTGATCAAGGCGGCGCCGACGCCGCCCATCGCGAAGCAGGAGTTGATGAACCGTTCGTGGGACTCGTCGCTCGTGCGCGAGATGCTCACGCGCGCGGAGCAGGACAACGCGGCGGCGGGCGGGCGCGAAGCCTACCGTCCGGAAGGGCTGAACCCGCAATATGGTATGCAGTCCGACGGCCTCTACCGTCTGTCGGACACGCAGGCGCAGGAAATCCTGCAAATGCGCCTCCAGCGCCTGACCGGCCTGGAGCAGGACAAGATCATCGGCGAGTACCGCGAAGTGATGGCGCAGATCGCCGACCTGCTCGACATCCTTGCGCGCCCCGAGCGCGTAACTGTCATGATCTCCGACGAACTCACCTCGATCAAGAGCGAATTCGGCGACGCCCGCCGCTCGAAGATCGAGATGAACGCCACGGAGCTCAACACCGAAGACCTGATCACGCCGCAGGACATGGTCGTGACCATGTCGCACGCCGGTTATGTGAAATCGCAGCCGTTGTCGGAATATCGTGCCCAAAAGCGCGGAGGTCGCGGCAAGCAGGCGACTTCGATGAAGGACGACGACTGGATCGACACGCTCTTCATTGCCAACACGCACGACCACATCCTGTGCTTCTCGAATCGCGGCCGCGTGTACTGGGTGAAGGTGTATGAGGTGCCGCAGGGTTCGCGCAACTCGCGCGGCCGTCCGATCGTCAACATGTTCCCGCTGCAGGATGGCGAGAAGATCACGGTCGTGCTGCCGGTCAAGGAATTCTCGGCTGACAAGTTTGTTTTCATGGCCACCGCGCTCGGCACGGTAAAGAAGACGCCGCTCGAAGCCTTTAGCCGCCCGTTGCGCAAGGGTATTATTGCGGTCGGTCTCGACGACGGCGACTACCTGATCGGCGCAGCGATCACCGACGGCGAACACGACGTGATGCTGTTCTCCGACGCCGGCAAGGCGGTGCGCTTCGACGAGAACGACGTGCGCCCGATGGGCCGCGAAGCGCGCGGCGTGCGCGGCATGCAGCTCGAAGACAATCAGCAGGTCATCGCGCTCCTCGTGGCGGGCGACGAGCAGCAGTCGGTGCTCACCGCAACCGAGAACGGCTACGGCAAGCGCACCCCGATCACGGAGTACACGCGCCATGGCCGCGGCACGAAGGGCATGATCGCGATCCAGACTTCGGAGCGTAACGGCAAGGTGGTTGCGGCCACACTCGTCGACTCCGAAGCGCAGATCATGTTGATCACCACCACGGGCGTTTTGATTCGCACCCGCGTGTCGGAAATTCGCGAAATGGGCCGTGCAACGCAAGGTGTTACACTCATCAGCCTTGACGAAGGTACGAAGCTTTCCGGACTGCAGCAGGTCGCCGAAGCGGACGCAGAAGGTGAGGGCGAAGCGGGCGAAGGCGAAGAGTGATGCGTTATCCGGGCCCGCACAAGCGTGTTCAATCGATGCGCTTACGCGGGCTTTAAGGTGGGTTTCAGCGAACCTTGTTAGTGTCAGCGAAATGAATGGTATGCCGGGCGGACCGGTGAGCGGGCGCATAGCGTAACGCGGCGCCCCGCAGTCCGCGCGGCAGTGCAAATCGATTAATTTCTCAAAGGGAGTAATGATGCAAAAACGATTCAAGCAGGTGATGTTGCTGGCCGCTCTCGTGCCGACGTTTGCCATGGCTCAGGCGCTCCAGAACCAGGCGCCCGCCCCCCAGGCACCGGCAGCGGCTGCAGCACCCGTCGATCCGGCCAAGCAAGCCGCGATCAAGGACCTGCTCGACGCGATCGACGCACAGAAGCTCGTCGGCGCAATCGGCAACAGCGCCCAGATGCAAGCCAAGCAGCTCGTCCCGGCGATCCTGTCGGACGCGCTCTCGGAAAACAAGACGATGACGGACAAGCAGAAGCAAGCTGCCGTTCCGTCGCTGCAGAAGAATGCCGTGCCGAAGCTGGTTGACTCGGCAGGCCAGGTCTTCGCGACCGACTCGTTCAAGACGGACGCCATGCAAGCTCAGTACGACGCCTACGCGAAGTACTACAGCACGCAGGAAATCAAGGACCTGACGACGTTCTACCGCAGCCCGACCGGCCGCAAGTTCATTCAGGTTCAAGACCAGGTTGGCCGCGACGTCGTGAACAGCCTGATGCAGAAGTACATGCCGCAGTCGATCAAGGCAACGCGCGACCAGGCCGACAAGGAAGTCGCTTCGGTCAAGGTCGGCAAGTAAGCCTGGCAGTTAAGCCCTTCTGGTCCGCAGCCATGACGTACGATAGCGGGGCCGGATCGGCCGCATAGACCGGGGAGCCCACCGCCGCGCCGTGCGTGGCGGGTTCCCGGCGACAATGCGATAATGGTCGTTTGCGCGGTGAGCGCAAGCGGCCATTTTCTTTTTTCTGGCGTGTTTTCCGGCGGTTTTTGCCACAGCGCCTGCCTCGGGGATCCCTTTACGATGCGCGTCTACAACTTCTCAGCCGGACCGGCAGCGTTGCCAGAGGAAGTCCTGCGTCAGGCCGCTGATGAAATGCTCGACTGGCACGGCAGCGGCATGGGCGTGATGGAAATGAGCCATCGCGGCCCGGAATTCATGCAGATCCACGCCGAGGCGCTGCTCGATCTGCGCGAGTTGATGCAGGTCCCCGCAAGTCACCAGATCCTGTTCCTGCAGGGCGGCGGCATCGGCGAAAACGCGATCGTGCCGCTCAACCTGTTTGGCTCGAAGCCGCGCGCCGACTTCGTCGTGACCGGCTCCTGGTCGCAGAAGTCACAGAAGGAAGCGCTCAAGTACGGCGAAGCGCATATCGCCGCGACGGGCCGCACCGAGGCCGGCTTCACGCATTCGCCGCCGAAGAGCGAGTGGCAGCTCTCCGACGACCCCGCCTACGTGCACCTGTGCACGAACGAGACGATCGACGGCGTCGAGACCTTCGAGATTCCCGACCTCGGCGACATTCCGCTCGTGGCCGACGCCTCGTCGCACATCCTCTCGCGCCCGATGGACATCGCCAAGTACGGCGTGCTTTACGGCGGCGCGCAGAAGAACATCGGCATGGCGGGCGTGACGGTCGTGATCGTGCGCGAGGACCTGCTCGACCGCTCGATGCCGATCTGTCCTTCGGCGTTCGAATGGAAGACCGTGGCCGCGAACAATTCGATGTTCAACACGCCGCCGACCTACGCGATCTATATCGCCGGCCTCGTGTTCAAGTGGTTGAAGCGTCAGGGCGGTCTCGAAGTCATCGAGGCGCGCAATGTGGAAAAAGCGAAGCTGCTCTACGACACGATCGACGCGAGCAGCTTCTATATCAACAAGGTGGAGCGCCGCGCGCGCTCGCGGATGAACGTGCCGTTCTTCCTCGCCGACGAAACACGTAACGCAGATTTCCTCGCCGGCGCCAAAGAGCGCGGGCTGTTGCAGCTGAAGGGCCACAAGTCCGTCGGCGGCATGCGGGCATCGATTTACAACGCGGTGCCACTCGAGGCAGTGAAGGCGCTGGTCGGGTACATGAAGGAATTCGAGGCGAAGCACGCGTAAGCGCTCCTCGCTCACGGGCGAAGCGGCGCCGCGCGCATCCTTTCAGATTGCCGGTTTCACGCATGGACGACGAACTCAACTCCCAACTCAAGCCGCTGCGCGAACGCATCGATGCGATCGACGCGCAGCTCATCGCGCTCCTGAACCAGCGCGCCTCGGTCGCGCTCGAAGTGGGCGAGGTCAAGAAGCATTTCAACGCGCCGGTGTTTCGCCCGGAGCGCGAGCAACAGGTGATCGAGCGCCTGCAGAACATGAGCGACGGCCCGCTCGGCAACGATCACATCAGCGCGATCTGGCGCGAGATCATGGCCGCGAGCCGTTCGCTCGAAAAGACGATTTCGGCCGCGTTCCTCGGCCCGGTCGGCACCTATAGCGAACAGGCGATGTACCAGTACTTCGGTCAGTCGATCGAAGGTCTGCCGTGCCCGTCGATCGACGAGGTGTTCCGCTCGGTCGAGGCGGGCGCCGCCGAGTTCGGCGTCGTGCCGGTCGAGAACTCGACCGAGGGCGCCGTTTCGCGCACGCTCGACCTGTTCCTCGAAACGCAACTCGTCATTGGCGGCGAAATCGCGTTGCCGATTCAGCACAATCTGATGACGCAAAGCGGCAACCTGCAAGGCGTGACGCGCGTGTGCGCGCATCCGCAGGCGCTTGCGCAGTGCCAGCACTGGTTGACGGCGAACGCGCCGCAGCTCGAGCGTCAGAGCGTGTCGAGCAATGCGGAGGCCGCACGTCTCGCCGCCGCCGACCCGACGGTCGCCGCGATTGCGGGCGATCGCGCCGCCACGCACTACGGTCTGCTGATCGCGAACGCGCTGATCCAGGACGACCCGCACAACCGCACGCGCTTCGTGATGATCGGCAAGCAACCGGCTGGCGCGACGGGTCGCGACCAGACCTCGATGATCGTGTCGGTGAAGAACGAGCCGGGCGCGGTGTACAAGCTGCTCGAGCCGCTCGCGCGCCACAGCGTGTCGATGACGCGTTTCGAATCGCGGCCGGCGCGCCTTGGCAGCACGTGGGAGTACTACTTCTACATCGACTTCGAAGGTCATCGCGACGAACCCGCCGTGGCCGCCGCGCTCGACGAACTCAGCAAGAAGGCCGCGTATCTGAAGATCCTTGGCTCGTATCCGCGCGCACGCTAACGCGCGGAAGGCGCGGGCGGCTTGCCGCCAACCGCCGCCCGCCGCATGAGGATGCCGGGCGGCGCGCCTTTGCCGATCCGCCCGGTTGAGACCGTTGTACGCCCGGCGCCTTGAGCCCTGGAGAGACGCATGACCACGCAATTCGGCCCCTCGTATGTGCGCGCTATCGCGCCTTACATCGCCGGCAAACCGATTTCCGAAGTCGCGCGCGAGTTCGGACTCGACGAAGCGCGCATCGTGAAGCTCGCGTCGAACGAGAATCCGCTCGGTATGCCCGAATCGGCGCAACGCGCGATCGTGCAGGCGGCGAGCGAACTGGGCCGCTATCCCGATTCGAACGCGTTCGAGTTGAAGGCCGCGCTGGCCGCGCGCTACGACGTGCCGTCCGAATGGATCACGCTCGGCAACGGCAGCAACGACATTCTCGAAATGGCCGCGCATGCGTTCGTCGAGCGCGGTCAGGCGATCGTTTATTCGCAGTACTCGTTCGCCGTCTACGCACTCGCGACCCAGGGCCTCGGCGCGCGCCATATCGTGACGCCGGCGGTGCGCTACGGCCACGATCTCGACGCGATGCTGGCGGCGATCGACGAAGATACGCGTCTTGTGTTCGTGGCGAACCCGAACAACCCGACCGGGACGTTCGTCGACGGCGCGACGCTCGAGGCGTTCATCGCGAAGGTGCCCGCGCATGTCGCGGTCGTGCTCGACGAGGCGTACACGGAATACCTCGCGGCTGAGAAGCGCTATGACTCGATCGCGTGGGTGCGCCGCTATCCGAACCTGCTCGTTTCGCGCACGTTCTCGAAAGCCTACGGACTCGCCGGCCTGCGTATCGGCTTCGCGATCGCACAGCCGGAACTGATCGATCTGCTCAACCGTCTGCGCCAGCCGTTCAACGTCAACACGCTCGCGCAGGCCGCTGCGATTGCCGCGCTCGGCGACATGCCGTTCCTCGAGCGCAGTGCGGCGCTCAACGCCGCGGGCTATCGCACGCTCACCGCGGCATTCGAGCGCCTCGGCCTCGAATACGTGCCGTCGGACGGCAATTTCGTGCTGGTGCGCGTGGCGAAGGACGCAGCGGACGACGGCGCCGGCGAGCGCGTGAATCTCGCGCTGCTCAAGCAAGCCGTGATCGTGCGTCCGGTGGGCAACTACGGCCTGCCGCAGTGGCTGCGTGTGACGATCGGCTTGCCCGAGGAGAACGCGGCATTCGTCGCGGCCCTCGAGCGCGCGCTTGGTGCCCAATGAGCGCGCCGTGAGCGCGCAACCCTTACCTTTTTCGGTGACGTCGTGAGTGCGTTTTCGTTTAACAAACTGGTGATTTTCGGCGTGGGCCTGATCGGCGGGTCGCTCGCGCGCGCGTTGCGCGAGCGCGGTTCGCACGGCGGCCAGGGCGCGCAGGTGATCGGCGTGGGCCGCAGCGCAAAGTCGGTATCGCGCGCGCTCGAACTGGGCGTGATCGACGCCGCCGCGACGCTCGACGACGAAGCGGCGCTCGCCGCCGCGCTCGCCGGCGCCGATATCGTGCTGATCGCGGCTCCCGTCGCGCAAACCCAGGCGCTGCTCGAGCGCATCGCGCCGCACCTGGGGCAGGCAACCATCGTGACCGACGCCGGCAGCACCAAGAGCGACGTGATCGCCGCGGCCCGTGCCGCGCTCGGCGCGCGCATCGCCCAGTTCGTGCCGGGGCATCCGATCGCCGGGCGCGAGTCGAGCGGCGTCGACGCCGCGTTGCCCGATCTTTATGTCGGCCGCAACGTCGTGCTGTGCCCGCTCGCGGAAAACGCGCCGGCAGCAGTCGAGCGCATCGCTGCGATGTGGCGCGCCACGGGCGCCGTGATCGGCGAGATGCCGGCCGCGCAGCACGATCGCGTGTTCGCGTCGGTGAGTCATCTGCCGCATGTGTTGTCGTTTGCGCTCGTCGACCAGATTCTCGCGTCGCCCGACGCCCAGCTGAAATTCTCGTTCGCCGCGGGCGGCTTCCGCGACTTCACGCGCATTGCCGCGTCGAGCCCCGAAATGTGGCGCGACGTGTGCCTCGCGAACCGCGCCGCGCTGCTCGCCGAACTCGACGGCTACACTGAGGTGCTGGCCAGGCTGCGCGCGGCCATCGACGCCGGCGACGGTGCAGCGCTCGAAACCGTGTTTGCACGTTCGCGTGCGGCGCGCGAGGCGTGGCAGGAACGCGGCGGGAAGGGCGCGGCGGCGACAATCGATACAGCACCAGGCAAATAAGCAAGCAGGACCAGACCGACGGCGCGAGCGCCGCAACCTCAGGCAATCTCAGGCAACACCAGGCATTCTCAGGACACGCTCATGGAACACCTCGATCTCGGACCGTTCACCCGTGCGTCCGGCACGATCCGTCTGCCCGGCTCGAAGAGCATCTCGAACCGCGTGCTGCTGCTCGCCGCGCTGGCCGAGGGCGAAACGACCATCACGAACCTGCTCGAGTCCGACGACACGCGCGTGATGCTCGACGCGCTGGAAAAGCTCGGCGTGAAGCTCAAGCGCGAGGACGACACCTGCGTCGTGCAGGGCACGCGCGGCGCGTTCCAGGCGGTGCGCGCGGATCTCTTCCTCGGCAACGCAGGCACGGCGGTGCGTCCGCTCACGGCCGCGCTCGCGGTGAACGGCGGCGACTACCGCATTCACGGCGTGCCGCGCATGCACGAGCGGCCCATCGGCGACCTCGTCGACGGCCTGCGCCAGATCGGCGCGAAGATCGATTACGAAGAAAACGAAGGCTATCCGCCGCTGCGCATCCGCCCCGCGCCGATTTCGGTCGAGGCGCCCATCCGCGTGCGCGGCGACGTGTCGAGCCAGTTCCTCACAGCGCTTCTGATGACGCTGCCGCTCGTGCGCGCCAAGGACGGCGTGACGATCGTCGAGGTGGACGGCGAGTTGATCTCCAAGCCCTACATCGAAATCACGATCAAGCTGATGGAGCGCTTCGGCGTGAAGGTCGAGCGCCACGGCTGGCATCGCTTCGAGATCCCGGCAGGCGTGCGCTATCAGTCGCCGGGCAAGATCATGGTCGAGGGCGATGCATCGAGCGCGTCATACTTCCTCGCCGCGGGCGCGATCGGCGGCGGCCCGCTGCGCGTCGAAGGCGTGGGACGATCGAGTATCCAGGGCGACGTTGCCTTCACCGCGGCGCTCATGCGCATGGGCGCGAACGTCACGGTCGCCGACGACTGGATCGAGGTGCGCGGGATCGGCAACGATCACGGCAAGCTCGACCCCATCGACATGGACTTCAACCTGATTCCAGACGCGGCCATGACGATCGCCGTGGCGGCGCTCTTCGCCGACGGCGCGACCACGCTGCGCAACATCGCGAGCTGGCGCGTGAAGGAAACCGACCGCATCGCCGCGATGGCCACGGAACTGCGCAAGGTGGGCGCGAACGTGGAAGAGGGCCCCGACTACCTGATCGTGCGTCCTCCCGAGAAGCTTACGCCGAACGCCGCGATCGACACCTACGACGATCACCGCATGGCGATGTGCTTCTCGCTCGTGAGCCTCGGCGGCGTGCCGGTGCGCATCAACGACCCGAAGTGCGTCGGCAAGACGTTCCCCGATTATTTCGAGCGCTTCCTCGCGCTCGCGCAACCTTGATTCAAATGAAGCCGAGTACCTTTGCCGCATGAAATCGACCCGTCCCTTTTATCCGACGCCCGTCATCACGATCGACGGCCCGACCGCCTCCGGCAAGGGCACGGTGGCCGCGCTGGTCGCCGCGCAACTCGGCTTTCACCTGCTCGACAGCGGCGCGCTGTACCGGCTGGCGGCGCTCGCGAGCGTGCGCTACGCGATTGCCGCCGACGACGCCGAGAGCCTTGCGAAGCTGATCGACGATCTCCATATCACGTTCCGCGAGGGGCTTGCGCAGCTCGACGGCGTCGACGTTTCGAACGAAATCCGTGCCGAGGAAGTGGGCAATCGCGCCTCGATGATCGCCGCGCATCCGGCCGTGCGCACCGCGCTCGTGGCGCGCCAGCGGGCGTTTCGCAAGCTTCCCGGGCTCGTCGCGGACGGCCGCGACATGGGCACCGTGATCTTCCCGGACGCCGTCCTGAAGGTGTTTTTGACGGCCAGCGTGGAGGCCCGCGCGGCCCGCCGGCATAAGCAATTGATCCAAAAAGGTTTTTCTGCTAATATGGATGACTTGCTTCGGGATTTGCGTGAACGCGACGCGCGCGACAGTAACCGCGCGGCCGCGCCGCTCAAGCCTGCAGCGGATGCGCAGCTTCTCGATACCTCGGCGCTCTCCGTCGACCAGGCGGTCGAACAGGTGGTGCAGTGGTATCAGGCATTGCCGGTGCGGTAGTCAACGAACGCGGCAAAGCGCAGTAAAGAAAGCAGTAAGCAGTGCCAGTTGGTGCCCTGGAAAGAAACAGGGCGTGTGTTAAACCCTTTAACCCCGTATGGCTTTTGCATCTGCGCCGCGAGCATCGTGTTCCGGCCTCAACGCCCGGCAGTCAAAACTGGCTGGCAGGGCAGCGAAAACCATGCAAATCCAGATTTTTATGTCCGACCTGCAAACCTCCACCCCGAATACCGAATCTTTCGCGGCTCTGTTCGAAGAGTCGCTGACCCGCCAGGACATGCGCGCCGGCGAAGTCATCTCCGCTGAAGTCGTGCGCGTCGACCACAACTTCGTGGTCGTCAACGCTGGCCTGAAGTCCGAGGCCTATATTCCCATCGAGGAATTCCTGAACGACCAGGGCGAAGTGGAGGTTCAGGCGGGTGATTTCGTTTCCGTCGCGATCGACGCGCTGGAAAACGGCTACGGCGACACCATCCTGTCGCGCGACAAGGCGAAGCGTCTCGCTTCGTGGCTGTCGCTGGAAAAGGCTCTCGACAACAACGAACTCGTGACCGGCACGATCACGGGCAAGGTCAAGGGCGGCATGACCGTCATGGTCAACGGCATCCGCGCGTTCCTGCCGGGTTCGCTCGTCGACACGCGTCCGGTCAAGGACACGACGCCGTACGAAGGCAAGACCCTCGAATTCCGCGTCATCAAGCTCGACCGCAAGCGTAACAACGTCGTGCTGTCGCGCCGCGCAGTGATCGAAGCCACGCAAGGCGAAGAGCGCGCAAAGCTGCTCGAAACGCTCAAGGAAGGCGCGATCGTCAACGGCGTGGTCAAGAACATCACCGACTACGGCGCGTTCGTGGACCTCGGCGGCATCGACGGCCTGCTGCACATCACCGACATCGCATGGCGTCGCGTGCGTCACCCGAGCGAAGTTCTCTCGGTTGGCCAGGAAGTCACCGCGAAGATCCTCAAGTTCGACCAGGAAAAGAACCGCGTTTCGCTCGGTATCAAGCAACTGGGCGACGATCCGTGGGAAGGCATCTCGCGCCGTTACCCGTCGGGCACGCGCCTGTTCGGCAAGGTCACGAACATCACCGACTACGGCGCATTCGTCGAAGTCGAATCGGGCATCGAAGGCCTGGTTCACGTGTCGGAAATGGACTGGACCAACAAGAACGTTGCTCCGTCGAAGGTTGTCCAGCTGGGCGACGAAGTCGAAGTCATGGTCCTCGAGATCGACGAAGACCGCCGCCGCATCTCGCTCGGCATGAAGCAGTGCAAGCCGAATCCGTGGGATGACTTCAGCCGCAACTTCAAGAAGGGCGACAAGCTGCAAGGCGCAATCAAGTCGATCACCGACTTCGGCGTGTTCATCGGTCTGCCTGGCGGCATCGACGGTCTGGTTCACCTTTCGGACCTGTCGTGGTCGGAAGCTGGCGAAGAAGCCGTTCGCAAGTACAAGAAGGGCGACGAAGTCGAAGCCGTGGTTCTGGGCATCGACGTCGAGAAGGAACGCATTTCGCTCGGCATCAAGCAGCTCGAAGGCGACCCGTTCAGCAACTTCGTTGCTGTCAACGACAAGGGTTCGATCGTCGACGGCGTGGTCAAGTCGGTTGACGCCAAGGGCGCGGTCGTGACGCTGAACGCCGACGTCGAAGGCTACCTGCGTGCTTCGGAAATCGCGCAAGACCGCGTGGAAGATGCTCGCAACGTGCTGAAGGAAGGCGACAAGGTCAACGCGATGATCATCAACATCGATCGCAAGTCGCGTGGCATCAACCTGTCGATCAAGGCGAAGGACTCGGCTGAAACGCAGGAAGCACTGCGCAGCATGTCGGCTGATTCGGGTCAGGCTGCCACCGGCACGACCAACCTCGGCGCGCTGCTGAAGGCCAAGCTCGACGGCCAGAACCAGTAAGCCTCAAACGGGGGCAAGCTGAAGTATGACCAAATCTGAATTGGTCGCGCAGCTGGCTACGCGATTTCCGCAACTTGTTCTCAAGGACGCGGATTTCGCGGTCAAGACGATGCTCGATGCGATGTCCGAGGCGCTTGCCAAGGGCCATCGCATCGAAATTCGTGGCTTTGGCAGCTTCGGCCTGAATCGTCGGCCGTCGCGCGTCGGTCGCAATCCCAAGTCGGGTGAAAAGGTGCTGGTGCCTGAGAAGTTCGTGCCGCACTTCAAGCCGGGCAAGGAACTGCGCGAGCGCGTGGACCGTAATTCGGGCGAGCCGCTGAAGGCGGACGAGCCGGACGACGACCTGTAAGCGTTGGATCGTTTTCGATTTGGCGATTGCGGTCGTCGGCGGTCAATGCCAGATGGCCAGAATGCATGGACCGGTAAAAAGCGCTGGGGGTGAACCACCCCGGCGCTTTTTTTTCGTCCGCGCCTTTTCGACGCGGTTAGTTCCGGCAAGCCGGGTTGGCTCGCTCGGCGCTCGCTCACACGTGTCGGCCCGCGAGCCGTTCAATTACAATACGGGACACTTCGGCGCGGCTTGTGCTGCGGCGCAGCATGTCCGCCGTGCCGGCGCCTTTCTCAACTGCCAAGAGAATCCTTCAATGAGATTGATCGCCTGGGTGATCCGTGTGCTGGTGTTCGTACTGCTGCTCGTACTCGCGCTCGCCAACACGCAAACCGCGACGCTGAACTTTCTGGCCGGATATTCGTGGCAGGCTCCGCTGATCCTGATCGGCCTCGCGTTTTTTGTCGTGGGGCTGCTGGCGGGGCTGCTGTCCGCGCTGCCCGGCGTGTTCCGGCTGCGCATGGAAAACGGCCGCCTCAAGCGCGACTTGCGCGTGGCGCGTGAAACGCCTACGCCGAGCGCCGAGCCGCCGCTGCCGCCGCTCATCTGATTTGTGTTGCCGTGCTGCGCGCCTGAACGCGTGCGGCTGATTTCCCGCTCATACCATCGCTCGCATGGATCTCGATTTTTGGTGGCTCCTCGTCATTCCCGTCGCTTTTGCGCTCGGCTGGATGGCGTCGCGCTACGACCTGAAGGCACTGCTTTCCGAAAGCGCCAACCTGCCGCGCTCGTATTTTCGCGGCCTGAATTTTCTGCTCAACGAGCAGCCGGACAAGGCCATCGACGCGTTCATCGAGGTCGCCAAGCTCGACCCCGAAACCGTCGAGCTGCACTTCGCGCTCGGCAATCTGTTTCGCCGCCGCGGCGAGACCGACCGCGCGATCCGCGTGCATCAGAATCTGCTTTCGCGTTCCGACCTGCCCGTGAACGAGCGCGACCACGCGCTGTATGAACTCGGCCAGGACTTTCTGAAGGCCGGCATGCTCGACCGCGCCGAAGAGACCTTCGGCAAGCTCAAGTCGGGCGACTTCGCGCTCGGCGCACAGCGCGCACTGCTCGCGATCTACGAGATCGAGAAGGACTGGAACCGCTGCATCGACACCGCCCGTCATCTCGAAACGATGGGCGCGGCGTCGCTCGACCTCGAGATCGCGCAGTTCCACTGCGAACTCGCGCACGAAGCTCTTCAGCAGAAGAAGCCCGACGAAGCGCGCCGTCAACTGGCGCTCGCGCTCAAGGCCAACGCGCAGAACGTGCGCGCGACGATCCTCGCGGGCGACGTCGATGCGGCCAGCGGCGATTGCGAGACGGCGCTCGGCCACTGGCGCGAAGTCGAGGCGCAAAATCACGCTTATCTGCCGCTCGTCGCCGAAAAGGTCATGAAGGCCTACGAGACGCTCGGCCGCGCCGAAGAGGGCGCGCAACTGCTCACGACGTGGGTCGACGCGTATCCGTCGAACGACCTGCTCGACGTCGCCTACAAGTATGTCGCCGCGCTGCGCGGTGCCGATGCGGCACACGCGCTCGCCCGCACGCAGATGCAGAAGTCGCCGAACCTCGCCGGCATGGCGCGCCTGCTCGAAGCGCAGCAGGCCACGGCAGAAGAGCCGCGCCGCAGCGAACTCGAGCTGATGCGCAAGCTGCTCCAGCAGCGCACCAAGAACCTGCCTCGCTACACCTGCCAGAACTGCGGCTTCCGGGCGCGCCTCTTCTACTGGCAGTGTCCGGGCTGCAGCGGCTGGGAAACCTATGCGCCGCGCCGCGTCGAGCCGGTTCCCGCGTCGAGCTGAGCCTTAAGGGCGCGCGTGGCCAGCCCGGCACCTGGCAGGCCGCGCCTGGCCGGCCGCGCCCACAATCATTCCAACATCCGCATCTGTCACCGGAGCGCCTATGAAGATCACCATTGTCGGTACCGGCTACGTCGGCCTCGTCACCGGTGCGTGTCTTGCCGAAATCGGCCACGACGTGTTTTGCCTCGATGTCGATCCGCGCAAGATCGAGATCCTGAACGGCGGCGGCGTCCCGATTCACGAGCCGGGCCTGCTCGAACTCATCGCGCGCAACCGCGCGGCCGGGCGCATTACCTTTTCCACCGACATCGCGGCGAGCGTCGAGCACGGCGAGGTGCAGTTCATCGCCGTGGGCACGCCGCCCGACGAAGACGGCTCGGCCGATCTCCAGTACGTGCTCGAGGCGGCGCGCAGCATCGGCCGCCACATGAACGGCTTCAAGGTGGTCGTCGACAAGTCGACGGTGCCGGTCGGCACGGCGCAGCGCGTGCACGGCGTGCTGGCCGAGGAACTGGCGAAGCGCGGCCTTGCGCATAGCGTGGACCACCGCTTCTCAGTCGTCTCGAACCCCGAGTTCCTCAAAGAAGGCGCGGCCGTGGACGACTTCATGCGCCCGGACCGCATCATCATCGGCCTCGACGAGGACGAAAACGGGACCGCCGCGCGCGAGAAGATGAAGCGCCTTTACGCGCCGTTCAACCGCAATCACGAACGCACGATCTACATGGACGTGCGCTCCGCCGAATTCACGAAGTATGCGGCCAACGCCATGCTCGCGACGCGTATCTCGTTCATGAACGAGATGGCGAATCTCGCCGACCGCGTGGGCGCCGACATCGAGTCGGTGCGCCGCGGCATCGGCTCCGATCCGCGCATCGGCTATCACTTTCTCTATGCCGGCTGCGGCTATGGCGGCTCGTGTTTCCCGAAGGACGTGCAGGCGCTGATCCGCACGGCTGCGGAGTCGGGCCAGAACCTGCGCGTGCTCGAAGCGGTCGAGGAGGTCAATCACGGCCAGAAGGAAGTGCTCGTGAAGAAGATCGCCAGCGTGTGCGGCGACGACCTCACCGGCAAGCACTTCGCCGTGTGGGGCCTCGCGTTCAAGCCGAACACCGACGACATGCGCGAAGCGCCGAGCCGCCGCCTGATCGCCGACCTGCTCTCGCGCGGCGCCACGGTGGCGGCGTGGGACCCGGTCGCGGCCGAGGAGGCGCAGCGCGTGTTCGCGCTCGATCTCGCGCACGCGCCGGAGCAGCACGCGCGCCTGACGTTCGCATCGAGCCAGGACGATGCGCTCACGGGCGCGGACGCGCTCGTGATCGTCACCGAGTGGACCGCCTTCAAGGCGCCCGATTTCGCGCATTTGAAGAAGGTGCTCAAGGCACCGCGTATCTTCGACGGACGCAATCTCTACGAGCCCGACGCCATGGCGGAGCTCGGCATTGACTATCACTCGATTGGGCGGCCCCATGTCAATCTCGCAAACTCCGCAGCCTGAAGCCGCGCCCGTCGCCGCGCTTGCTGCTGCCATCTCGGCGGAAGTGCGCGTCGTGCCGCGCGAGAAGCTCGCCACCTCGCGCGTGCTGGTAGTGGGCGACGTCATGCTCGACCGCTACTGGTTCGGCGACGTCAACCGCATCTCGCCGGAAGCGCCGGTGCCGGTCGTGCACGTGCAGCGCAAGGAAGACCGCCTCGGCGGCGCCGCGAACGTCGCACGCAACGCGGCGGCGCTCGGCGCGCACGCAGGACTCCTGTGCGTGGTGGGCCACGACGAGCCCGGCGAGCGCATCGTCGAGCTGCTCGACGAGAGCAACGTGAACGCGTATCTCGAGCGCGATCCCGCCTTGCCGACCACCATCAAGCTGCGCGTGCTGTCGCGCCAGCAACAACTGCTGCGCGTGGACTTCGAAAACACGCCCGCGCACGAGATCCTGCTCGCCGGCCTCGCGCGCTTCGACGCGCTGCTGCCCACGCACGACGTGATCCTGCTCTCCGACTACGCAAAGGGCGGTCTCACGCACGTCACGCAGATGATCGCGAAGGCGCGCGCCGCGGGCAAGGCGGTGCTCGTCGATCCCAAGGGCGACGACTGGGAACGCTATCGCGGCGCGAGCCTCATCACGCCGAACCGCGCGGAGCTGCGCGAAGTGGTGGGCACGTGGAAGTCCGAGGAGGACCTGCACGCGCGCGTGACGAAGCTGCGCCGCGAACTGCAGTTCGACGCGCTGCTGCTCACCCGCTCGGAAGAGGGTATGACGCTCTTTTCCGACGACGGCGCGCTGCACGCGGCGGCCGATGCGCGCGAAGTGTATGATGTCTCGGGCGCCGGCGACACGGTGATCGCGACCGTCGCGGTCATGCTGGGCGCGGGCTTGCCGCTCGTCGAAGGGGTTGCGCTCGCGAATCGCGCGGCCGGCATCGTGGTCGGCAAGCTCGGCACGGCCACCGTCGATTACGACGAACTCTTTCAATAACGTTGTGCACGCGAGCGCGCGGCGCTCGCACCCCGGCCGGAATTTCCGCAGCGTTTTTCCGGCGGGGTATCAACCTCGCGTGAACCTCGTCACCGCAGACCTATCATGACCCTCATCGTCACCGGCGCGGCCGGCTTCATCGGCAGCAACATCGTCAAGGCGCTGAACGAACGCGGCGAAGACCGCATCATCGCCGTCGACAATCTCACCCGCGCGGACAAGTTCAGGAATCTCGTCGATTGCGAGATCGACGACTACATCGACAAGACCGAGTTCGTCGAGCGCTTTGCGCGCGGCGATTTCGGCGACGTGCGCGCGGTGTTCCACGAAGGCGCCTGTTCGGACACGATGGAAACCGACGGCCGCTACATGATGGACAACAACTTCCGCTATAGCCGCGCCGTGCTCGACGCGTGCCTCGCGCAGCGCGTGCAGTTTCTGTATGCGTCGTCGGCGGCGATCTATGGCGGCTCGACGCGCTTCGTCGAGGAGCGCGACGTGGAAGCGCCGCTCAATGTGTACGGCTATTCGAAGTTCCTGTTCGACCAGGTGATCCGCCGCGTGCTGCCCACCGCGCAAAGCCAGATTGCGGGCTTTCGCTATTTCAACGTGTACGGTCCGCGCGAAACGCACAAGGCGCGCATGGCGTCGGTGGCGTTCCACAATTTCAATCAGTTCCGCGCCGAAGGCCGCGTGAAGCTGTTCGGCGAATACAACGGTTATGCGCCGGGCGAGCAGACGCGCGACTTCGTCTCGGTCGAGGACGTGGTGAAGGTGAACCTGTTCTTCTTCGATCATCCGGAGAAGACGGGCATCTTCAATCTGGGCAGCGGCCGGGCCCAGCCGTTCAACGACATCGCCACGACCGTGGTGAACACGCTGCGCGCGATGGAAGGCAAGCCCGCGCTCTCGCTCGCCGAGCAGGTCAAGGAAGGGCTGATCGAGTACATCCCGTTCCCCGACGCGCTGCGCGGCAAGTACCAGTGCTTCACGCAAGCGGACCAGTCGAAGCTGCGCGCAGCGGGCTACGACGCGCCGTTCCTGACGGTGCAGGAAGGCGTGGATCGTTACGTACGTTGGCTTTCTGGCCAGGTGTAACGCGAAGCCCTGACTTCATAAACTGGACTCTCCTCGCCGGCGATGGTCGCCGGCGTTTTCAGGGAGATCCAGCATGTTCCGAAAAGTCCTTGCGGCGGCCGCGCTTCTGGCCGTATTCAGCCACGCCTTCGCGGCCGTGGACGTCAACACTGCCAACGAAGACGCGCTTCGCGGCATCAAGGGCGTGGGGCCGGCGCGCGCCAGGGCCATTCTCGACGAGCGCAGCGCGCACGGCCCGTACAAGGATGCCAGTGACCTCGGCAAGCGCGTGAAGGGCATGGGCGGCCACACCGTCGAACGTTTGCAGGCCGAAGGATTGGCGATCGGCCCCGCGCAGTCGCAGGCGGCCCAGGCGAAGGTTGCGCAGGCAACGCCCGCGAAGGCGGGCGCACAGCAGGCCGCCGTGGCGGTCAAGAAGTAGCATCCCGCTTGCGCTTGCTCCAGCGTTCGCCCCGCGCGTCGTGCTTCACCGTCGCGGGGCGCAGGTTCCTTCAGGTTCCTTCAGGTGTCGCTCAGGTGATGTCGACCCGCGACGTTGACCCGCGGCCCGGGCCGCGGGCTTTTTGCCGCGCTTGGTGGTCGGGTCGCCAGCCTGCGTCCATACCGGCGTCATGGGTCGCCTGCGGTCGCTGCCCGCGTGGTTTAGAATCCACAGGTCACGTCATCGCGCCTCACTGCCATCCCCATGCCCTACAAGACCATTGAAGACACGATCGGCAATACACCGCTCGTGCAGCTCGTCCGCCTGCCGGACGACGAAATCCGCGCCCGCAACAACGTCGTGCTGGCCAAGCTCGAAGGCAACAACCCGGCTGGGTCGGTGAAGGACCGGCCGGCGCTCTCGATGATCCGTAAAGCCGAAGAGCGCGGCCGCATCAAGCCGGGCGACACGCTCATCGAAGCGACGAGCGGCAATACGGGCATCGCGCTCGCCATGGCGGCGGCTATCCGCGGCTACAAGATGGTGCTCATCATGCCGGAGGATCTGTCGGTCGAGCGCCGCCAGAGCATGGCGGCTTACGGCGCCGAAATCATGCTTACGCCGGTCAAGGGCGGCATGGAATATGCGCGCGACCTCGCCGAGCAAATGCAGCGCGACGGCAAGGGCATCATCCTTGACCAGTTCGGAAATCCCGACAATCCGCTTGCGCACTACGAGACCACCGGCCCGGAAATCTGGCGCGACACCGAAGGGCGCATCACGCACTTCGTCTCGTCGATGGGCACGACCGGCACGATCATGGGCACGTCCCAGTTCCTGAAGGAAAAGAATCAGGCGATCGAGATCGTCGGCGCGCAGCCGGAAGAAGGCTCGCGTATTCCGGGCATTCGCAAGTGGCCCGAAGCGTATATGCCGAAGATTTTCGACCGCAGCCGCGTGGATCGCGTGGAGAACGTGAGCCAGGCCGCCGCCGAGAACATGGCGCGCCGTCTTGCCTCGGTCGAAGGCATTTTCGCGGGTATTTCGTCGGGCGGCGCATGCGACGTGGCGATGCGTCTTGCGCGCCAGCTCGAGAACGCGACGATCGTGTTCATCGTCTGCGATCGCGGCGACCGGTATCTCTCGACGGGTGTGTTTCCCGCCTGATTGAAGCGTGGACGCAAAAAAACGGCCTTCGATGTTTCCGAAGGCCGTTTTGCTTTGTAGCGCCGAAATCAGTCTGGCTGAGCGGGAGGCGTCGTGCCCGTACCATTCGGGGCGCTGTTCATCCCGTTGCCATTGCCATTTCCGTTGCCGCCGTTGTCGCCATTTCCGTTCGCGGGGCCCACACCCACGCCCGGCTGCGTTGCCAGCATCTGTGCCTTCACGCGCATGCCCAACTGATACACCGCGAGCGCATAGAAGAAACTGCGGTTATAGCGCGTCAGCACGTAAAAATTCTTGAGGCCGAGCTTGTACTCGGTGCCGCGGCCAGGCGAGGGCAGGTCGATCACCGTGACAGGCGTGCTTGCCTCGGCGGCGATATCCACGTCCGGCTGGTCGAGTACGAGGCCCGAGCGCAGCAACTGGCTCAGCGGCCAGCGTGGTTCGGGCTTGCCGTCGGCGGCGGCCTGGGCGATGCCGAGGCTGCCCGCATCGGTGGCGATGTTCCACACCACGGGCCGCCCCGATTCCCAGCCGTTCTGCCGCAGATAGTTCGCCACGCTGCCGATCGCGTCGGCCGTGCTCGCGCGCAGGTCGATGTGATTGTTGCCCTCGTAGTCCACCGCGTACTGCACGATGCTGCTCGGCAGGAACTGCGGAATGCCGATCGCGCCCGTGTACGAGCCCTGTACCGACGACGGATCGATCTGCGCGTCGCGCGTCCACACGAGGTAGTCCTCGAGGTTCTTGCGGAACGTCGCCATGCGCTCGGCGCGGTTCGGCGTGTTCGGGTAATCGAAGGCGAGCGTGGTGAGCGCATCGAGCACGCGGAAGTTGCCCATGTAGAGGCCGTAGATCGTCTCCACACCGATGATGCCGACGATCACCTCGGGCGGCACGCCGAACTCTTCCGATGCACGCTGCAGCGTGGCCTGGTTCGCGCGCCAGAAGCGCACGCCCGCATTGATGCGCACCGGGTCGAGGAAGCGCGCCTGATACGCGCGCCAGTTCTTCACGCCCGGCACGGGCGAGGGCGTGACGAGCTTCACTGCCGTCGCCGAATAATTCGCGCTCGAGAAAAGCGCATGCAGTGCGGTGGGATCGAAGTCGTAGCGCGCCACCATGTCGTTGATGAAGCCGTCGACGTCCGGATTGTTCGCGTAGCGCTGCGGGACGATTTCCTCTTCGAACGTCTGGCCCTGCGTCGGCGTTTGCGGCTGTGCCTGCGCAACCGTGAGCGGCGTCTGTCGCGATTTCGGCGCGGCAGTTTGCGCGCGCGCCGCGCCGGTGCACAACGCCGCCGCGACGCAAAGCGCGAGTGCGAGGGTCGTGCGACGTGGGCGGCTGGAGGCGGACAGAGCGGTCTTGAGGGTCATGAGAGAGCGGGGGAGAGCGGTCCAGGAAGAACCCGGGCAGTATAACCGAGCGCCTTACGGGAATTGGGCCGTTGCGCGCCGGCGTGGCGCGTGAGCACCAGGTCGCTGTGGTAACGTGGTGTCTGTTCGCGCGCCAGCCGGCGTGCCGCCAGACTAAAGACAGAAGGAGACCCGCGGCCGCGCGCATGCGCGAAGCCCGCGGCGAGAGCGACTCATGACGACCGGTTTCTTCTCTCACCCCGATTTTCTGCTGCACGAGATGGGCGAATGGCATCCCGAATGCCCCGCGCGTCTGCAGGCCATCGAAGACCAGCTGATCGCGAGCCGCATCGACGCGCTTGTCGAGCGCGACGAATCGGCGCCGCTCGCGACCGAGGCGGACCTCCTGCGCGTGCATACCCAGGCGCACATCGACTTCGTCCGCAATACGGCACCCAAGGAAGGCTACGCGAGCATCGACCCCGACACGCTGATGAATCCGCACACGTGGCAGGCGGCGCTGCGTGCGGCGGGCGCGGCGATCGCGGCCACCGACGCGGTGCTCGCCGGGCGCTACGAGAACGCGTTCTGCAGCGTGCGCCCGCCCGGCCATCACGCGGAGCCCGCGCGAGCGATGGGCTTTTGCTTCTTCAACAACATCGCGATCGCGGCGCGCCATGCACTCGAAGTCCATGGCCTCCAGCGCGTGGCGATCGTCGATTTCGACGTGCATCACGGCAATGGCACCGAGGCGGCGTTCGCGGGCGACTCGCGCGTGCTGATGTGCAGCTTCTTCCAGCACCCGTTCTATCCGTACTCGGGAGCCGAGAATCCGGCGCCGAACATGGTCAATCTGCCGATCGCGGCGCGCACGAAAGGCATGGAAGTGCGCGAGGCCATCGACATCATGTGGCTGCCGCGGCTCCACGAGTTCAAGCCGGAGATGGTGTTCGTCTCGGCGGGCTTCGACGCGCATCGCGAAGACGACCTCGGCAACATGGGCCTCGTCGAGGACGACTTCGCGTGGATCACGGAACAGATTCGCGAAATCGCGGGCCGCCATGCGAAGGGGCGCATCGTGAGCAGCCTCGAAGGCGGCTATAACCTCTCGGCGCTTGGCCGCAGCGTGGTGGCGCATCTGCGCGTGCTGGCGGATATCTAGGCTTTCGGTGCGGCCCTGAGCGCAGACCCGTATCGCACACATTCGAACGAAGGAGACACGCAACGTGAGTGCTATCCCCTCTTCATCGCCGGTGCTCGTCGAGGTCACACGCGATGCGTACGGAGTGCCAGGCGTCGTGCGCCTCACGCTGAACCGCCCGGATGCGTTCAACGCGCTTTCCGAGGCGCTCATCGATGCATTGCAGGGCGAACTTGCCGCGCTGGCGCAATCCGACGCGCGCGTGGTCGTGATCGCAGCGGCGGGGCGCGCGTTCTGCGCGGGCCACGACCTCAGGGAAATGCGCGCGGCGCCCTCGCACGAGTACTACGCGAAACTGTTCGAGCGCTGCTCGAAGATGATGCTCGCGATTCAAAAGATGCCGCAGCCCGTCATCGCGCGCGTGCAGGGCGTGGCGACGGCGGCGGGCTGCCAGCTCGTGGCGATGTGCGATCTGGCGGTGGCGGCGGACTCGGCGCGCTTTGCGGTATCGGGCATCAATCTCGGGCTCTTTTGCTCGACGCCCGCTGTGCCGCTTTCGCGCAACGTCTCGCGCAAGGCGGCCTTCGAAATGCTGATGACGGGCGAATTCATCGATGCGCAAAAAGCGTTGCGCGAAGGCCTCGTGAACCGCGTGGTTCCCGCCGACGAACTCGACGCCGCCGCGACCGCGCTGGCCGCGAGTATCTGCGCGAAACCGCGCGAGGCGGTCGCGGCAGGCAAGGGGCTCTTCTACCGGCAGCTCGAAATGGGCATCGACGCCGCGTATCAGCTGGCCGGGCAGACCATGGCCTGCAACATGATGACCGATCCAGCGCTCGACGGCGTGCAGGCCTTCATCGAGAAACGCGGCGCGAAGTAACGCGCCTGACCGCTCAGGAGTGCTGGTCGATCCAGTCGATCAGCGCGCCGATCACGCGCTCTCGATCGAGGTCGTTGAGCGTTTCGTGGTAGCTGCCTTCATAGAGCGTGAGCGTGCGATCGGGCGATCCCACGTTCGCGGCGAAGGCGCGGCTGCCTTCGGGCTCGGTGAGCTTGTCTGCGGTGCCATGCCAGATCAGCACAGGTAGCCGCAGTTGCGCGCGTCCCGCCTCGATGCGCTTCATCGCTTCCAGCAATTGCGCCCCCGTGCGGGCGGGAATCGCGCCGTGATGCACGAGCGGATCGGCGCGATTGGCTTCGACCACGTCGCGCGCGCGCGCGAGCAGCGCCGCGTCGATCTTCATCGCCGGAAAGGTCGGCCAGACCGCGCTGATCACGCGGCTCGCGGCGATTTTCCACGCGGGCACGTCGCGGCCCGGCGCGAGTGCCGCGCTCGAAAGCAGCAGGCCCGCGAGTCGCACGCGCAATTGCGGCAGTCGCTCGACGGCGTAGAGTGCGGCGATTGCGCCGCCCATGCTGTGCCCCATCAGGAAGAGCGGAGTGCCTTGTGTGGCGCATTGCGCGCTCGCGTGGGCGAAAAGCGCCTCGGCGTCGTCGAGATATCCGTCGAAGTGCGCAATCCAGGTGCGGCGGCCGGGGGCCAGCCCGTGACCGCGCAGATCGATTGCGTAGACATCGATGCCTGCGGCATTCAACCGCGCGGCGAGCGCCGCATAGCGGCCCGCGTGTTCCGCCAGGCCATGAATCAGCGCGATGGCCGCGCGCGGCGTCGCGCTCGCGCGCCAGACGTAGAGTGGCAGGTCGACGCCGTCACGCGTACGCAGCGTCGCTTGCCCGGTGGATTCGGCGGCTTGCGCCATGGCGATGTTCTGACTGGTCTCCATCTCGCTCCCTGTTGGGGTAATTCGTGGCGATGCGTTTCGGTTCGTTTTCGGTATCAGTGTGTCGGCAGCAGTGTAGCGGCCGCGTGGGCGGCCACGCGCTGCCGGAACCCTCTAATGCAAACGAGTTATGAAATTATCGAAATTGATTATTAAAAGGAATTTTGCGTGCCAGGGTAAAATGCGGGGCTATATCCAGTCCATCAAACGGCGGCTGTCTGCCGGCGCGACGCGTTTTCCGCTCCCCAAAAGGCGCGGCCTGCGCGAGCGGCGCGCGGCACACCCGCCGTTTTGCTTTTTTCCATGATCGAAATTCGAAACGTGTCCCAGCGCTTCGCCGGCCCGCAAGGCTGGATCGAGGCGCTGCACAACGTCAATCTGACGATTCCGCCCGGCGAAGTGTTCGGCATCATCGGGCGCAGCGGCGCAGGCAAGAGCACGCTCGTGCGCACCATCAACCTGCTCACGCGGCCCACCGAAGGCGACATCGTCGTCAACGCTCGCACGCTCACGTCGCTCTCGACGGCCGAACTGCGCGAAGCGCGCCGCGAGATCGGCATGATCTTCCAGCACTTCAACCTGCTGTCGTCGCGCACCGTGTTCGACAACGTCGCGCTGCCGCTCGAACTGGCCGGCGTGAAGCGCGCCGAGATCGAAGCGACGGTGCTGCCGTTGCTCGAACTCGTCGGCCTCACCGCCCAGAAAGACCGCTATCCCTCGCAGATCAGCGGCGGCCAGAAGCAGCGCGTGGGTATTGCGCGCGCGCTCGCGAGCAAGCCGAAGGTGCTGCTTTCGGATGAGGCGACCTCGGCGCTCGACCCCGAAACCACGCGCGCGATTCTCGACCTGCTGCGCAAGATCAATCGCGAACTGAACCTGACCATCGTGATGATCACGCACCAGATGGAAGTGATCAAACAAGTCTGCGACCGCGTGGCCGTGCTCGATGCGGGCCGTGTGGTGGAAAGCGGCCCCGTGATCGACGTGTTTCTGCAGCCGCGCCACGAAGTCACGCGCGCGCTGCTCGGCGACGTGATCGCCCAGGAGTTGCCGCCCGCGCTCAAGGCGCGTGTGGCCGAGCATCTCGCGAAGGGCAGCGGCCACTTGCTGCGCCTCGCCTTCAAGGGCACAGGCGTCGACCAGCCGGTTCTCTCGGAGACGATTCGCCGCTTCGAACTCGACTTCAACATCCTGCACGGCCAGATCGACGAGATCCAGGGGCAGGCGTTCGGCTCGCTCGCGGTGCTCGCGGGCGGCGATCCGGTGAAGGTGGCGCAGGCCATGGCGTGGCTGCGCGAACAAGGCGTCGTCGTGGAGGAACTGTCCCATGTGGAGTGAAATGTTCGACATGTTCGTCCAGTCGTTCTGGGAGACGCTCGTCATGGTGGGCATCTCGGGACTCGTGGGCGCGGCCATCGGCCTGCCGCTCGGCGTGCTGCTCTATCTCACCGATCGCAACGGCGTGCTGCAGAACGTCGCCGCGAATCGCGTGATGGGGGTGATCGTCAATGCCGTGCGTTCCACGCCGTTCATCATCCTGCTCGTTGCCGTGATTCCGTTCACGCGTCTCGTGGTGGGCTCGTCGATCGGCACGGCGGCCGCCGTCGTGCCGCTCACCATCGCCGCTGCGCCGTTCATCGCGCGGCTCGTCGAAACGGCGCTGCGCGAAGTCGATCGCGGCCTGATCGAAGCGGCCCAGGCCATGGGCGCGAGCACGAGCCAGATCGTCTTCAAGGTGCTGCTACCCGAGTCGCTGCCGGGCGTGGTGGCGGGGCTCACCATCACGTTCATTTCGCTCGTCGGCTATTCGGCGATGGCTGGCGCCATCGGCGGCGGCGGTCTTGGCGACCTCGGCATCCGCTACGGCTATCAGCGCTTCGAACCCGAAGTCATGCTGATCGTGGTCGTGATCCTGATCGTGTTCGTGCAGCTCGTGCAGTCGTTCGGCGACTGGCTCGTGCGGCGCCTGAGCCACAAATAAGCCTTAAAACAAGCGGTTTTTCGATCAACATAAAACACAAGACAAAGGTTGGGTATGCAACGTCGTTTCATGATCCGGCTCGCGGCGGCGCTTGGCGCGGCTTCGCTCATCGCACCGCTTGCTGTGCATGCGGACGAAACCATCAAGGTGGGCGTGACGGGCGGCCCGCACGAGCAGGTGATGGAAGTCGTGAAGAGCGTGGCCGCGAAGAACGGTCTGAACATCAAGATCATCGAGTTCTCCGACTACGTGCAGCCGAACGCGGCGCTCGCGGGCGGCGACCTCGACGCCAACAGCTACCAGCACGCGCCGTATCTCGATGCGCAGGTGAAGGATCGCGGCTACAAGCTCATCAAGATCGCGGACACGGTCACGTTCCCGATGGGCATCTACTCGAAGAAGATCAAATCGCTCTCCGAACTGAAGCCGGGCGCCCGCATCGCGGTGCCCAATGATCCGACGAATGGCGGCCGTGCCTTGCTGCTGCTGCAGAGCCAGGGTCTCATCAAGTTGCGCGCCGAGGCAGGGTTGAAGGCGACGCCGCTCGACATCGTGGAAAACCCCAGGAAGCTTAAGATCGTCGAGCTCGACGCCGCGCAGATTCCGCGTTCGCTCGACGACGTGGACGCCGCCGCGATCAACACGAACTTCGCCATGCAGGCGGGCCTGAAGCCGAAACAGGACGCGATCGCAATCGAAGACCCGAAGGGGCCGTACGTGAATATCCTCGCGATCCGCGAGGCCGACCGCAACAAGCCCTGGGTGGCGAAACTGGTCGCTGCGTACCACTCGCCGGAAGTGAAGCACTACGTCGAAACGACGTTCGGCGGGGCGGTCATCACCTCCTGGTAGAACCCCTCGAGGCCGTGAAATTAGAGAAATTTTTCGGCGCCCGGGCTTGATGCCCGGGTTTTTTCCACCGTAAAATCGCACGATCGTTCGCTACTGACGACCGGGGTGCGGCAGCGGTGGTTCGTGAAAATTGCTGGTGGCAGATCGGCCCGACAGGGCTATCGCTATAATGTCCGCCAGGTTGACGTATTCGTAACTTCGGAGCATGTGAATGAAAGTCCTTGTGCCAGTCAAACGCGTAGTCGATTACAACGTGAAGGTTCGTGTGAAGTCGGATGGCACGGGCGTCGACATCGCCAACGTGAAGATGTCGATGAACCCGTTCGATGAAATCGCCGTGGAAGAGGCGGTGCGTCTGAAGGAAGCGGGCGTGGCGACGGAAGTCATCGCCGTTTCGGCGGGCGTGACGCAAGCGCAGGAAACGCTGCGCACGGCGCTCGCGATCGGCGCGGATCGCGCGATCCTCATCGAGTCGAACGAAGACCTGCAGCCGCTCGCTGTGGCCAAGCTGCTGAAGGCGCTGGTCGACAAGGAACAGCCGCAACTGGTCATCCTCGGCAAGCAGGCGATCGACGACGATTCGAACCAGACCGGCCAGATGCTCGCCGCGCTGGCGAACCTGCCGCAAGCGACGTTTGCCTCGAAGGTGGTCGTGGCCGACGGCAAGGCGACCGTCTCGCGCGAAGTGGACGGTGGCGCGGAAACGCTGTCGCTCAAACTGCCCGCAGTCGTTACGACGGACCTGCGCCTGAACGAGCCGCGCTACGTCACGCTGCCGAACATCATGAAGGCGAAGAAGAAGCCGCTGGAAACCGTGAAGCCGGAAGACCTGGGCGTCGATGTCACGCCGCGTCTGAAGACGCTGAAGGTTGCCGAGCCGCCCAAGCGTAGCGCAGGCGTGAAGGTGCCGGACGTGAAGACGCTGGTCGAGAAGCTGAAGACGGAAGCCAAGGTGCTGTAAGGGGAGCAGACGAAAATGACGAATCTGGTTATTGCCGAACACGACAATCAGTCGATCAAGGCCGCGACGCTGAACACGGTCGCCGCAGCACAGAAGATTGGCGGCGACGTGCATGTGCTGATCGCGGGCCACAATGCGCAAGCCGCTGCAAACGCAGCCGCGAAGATTGCAGGCGTGGCGAAGGTGCTGCTGGCCGACGCGCCGCAACTCGAGCAGGGCCTCGCGGAAAACGTCGAAGCGACGGTCCTCGCGCTTGTGAAAAATGCTGCGAAGAATTACACGCACATCCTGGCGCCGGCCACGGCAGCGGGCAAGAACGTCACGCCGCGTATCGCCGCGAAGCTCGACGTCGCGCAGATCAGCGACATCACCGCCGTAGATGCGCCGGACACGTTCGAGCGTCCGATCTATGCGGGCAATGCGATCGCGACGGTGCAATCGGCCGATCCGGTCAAGGTCATCACCGTGCGTACGACGGCGTTCGACGCGGTTGCGGCCGAAGGCGGCAGCGCAGCGGTCGAGAAGCTCGACGCGGCAGCGGACAGCGGTCTCACGCAGTTCGTCGGCCGTGAAGTGACGAAGCTCGACCGTCCGGAACTCACGAGCGCGAAGATCATCGTCTCGGGTGGCCGGGGTCTGGGCAGCGGCGAGAACTACACGAAGGTGCTGGAGCCGCTCGCGGACAAGCTCAACGCCGCGCTCGGCGCCTCGCGCGCAGCCGTCGATGCTGGCTTTGTGCCGAACGACTACCAGGTCGGTCAGACCGGCAAGATCGTCGCGCCGCAACTGTACGTGGCGGTCGGCATCTCGGGTGCGATCCAGCATCTGGCCGGCATGAAGGACTCGAAGGTCATCGTCGCAATCAACAAGGACGAAGAAGCGCCGATTTTCAGCGTGGCCGACTACGGCCTCGTGGGCGACCTGTTCACGGTCGTGCCGGAACTCGTGAAGGAACTCGGCTGATTCCGGCCCGTGGATCCAGCGACGAGCGCCGCGTATCATGATTGAACGCGCGGCGTGAGACGAAGCAGCAAAGGGGCGCCGAGGCGCCCCTTTGTCATTTGAGGAACCGCATACCGGCAGGAGGAGACTGAAATGTACCAGGCGCCCACGAGCGACATGCTGTTCGTCATGAAGGAACTGGCCGGCCTCGAAAAAATCGCGAAGCTGCCGGGCGGCGAAGACGCCACGCCCGAAACGGTCGAAGCGGTGCTGCACGAAGCCGCGAAGCTATGCGGCGAAGTGCTCGAGCCGCTGAACGCCGAAGGCGACCGCAATCCGAGCCGCTGGGAAAACGGCAACGTGTACGCCACGCCCGGCTTCAAGGCGGCCTTCCGGCAATACGTGGAAGGCGGCTGGCAAGGCGTGCAGCATCCTCAGGAATACGAAGGACAAGGCTTGCCGAAGCTCGTCGGCACGCCGTGCGTGGAAATGCTCAATGCGGCGAATCTCTCGTTCGCGCTGTGTCCGCTGCTCACCGACGGCGCCATCGAAGCGCTCCTCACCGCCGGCAGCGAAGCGCAAAAGCAGCGCTTCGTGCCGAAGCTCATTGCCGGCGACTGGACCGGCACGATGAACCTCACCGAGCCGCAGGCGGGCTCCGATCTCGCCGCCGTGCGCACGCGCGCCGAGCCGCAGGGCGACGGCACCTACAAGGTATTCGGCACGAAGATCTTCATCACGTGGGGCGAGCACGACATGGCGGAGAACATCGTTCATCTCGTACTCGCGCGCACGCCCACGGCGCCCGAAGGCGTGAAGGGCATCTCGCTCTTCATCGTGCCCAAGTTCCTCGTGAACGAAGATGGCACGCCAGGCGCGCGCAACGACGTGCACTGCGTATCGATCGAACACAAGCTCGGCATCAAGGCGAGCCCGACCGCCGTGCTGCAGTTCGGCGACCATGGCGGCGCGGTCGGCGAGTTGATCGGCGAAGAGAATCGCGGCCTCGAATACATGTTCATCATGATGAACGCGGCGCGTTTTGCGGTGGGCATGCAAGGCGTCGCGGTCTCCGATCGCGCGTACCAGAAGGCGCTCGCCTATGCGAAGGAGCGCGTGCAAAGCCGCCCGGTGGACGGTTCCGCGAAAGCGGCGGTGAGCATCATCCATCACCCCGATGTGCGCCGCATGCTCGCCACGATGCGTGCGCTCACCGAAGCCGCGCGTGCGCTCGCTTACGTGGCGGCGGGCGAGAGCGACCGCGCACATGGCGACCCCGACGAGGCGGCCCGTGCGCGGCATCAGGCGCGCTACGAGTACCTCGTGCCGATCGTGAAGGGCTGGAGCACCGAACTGGCGCTGGAAGTGACGAGCCTCGGCGTGCAGGTGCATGGCGGCATGGGCTTCATCGAGGAAACGGGCGCGGCGCAGTTCTACCGCGACGCGCGCATTCTGCCGATCTACGAGGGGACGACGGCGATCCAGGCGAACGATCTCATCGGACGCAAGACGCTGCGCGACGGCGGCGCCGCGGCAAAGGCGCTGCTTGCCGATATCGCGCAGACCGTCGACGCGCTGGCCGCACAACAAGGCGCGGCGTTCGAGTCGATGCGCAAGCATCTCGCGGCGGGCAAAGAGGCGCTGGCGTCGGCCGTGGACTTCGTGCTCGCGAAGGCGAAGAGCGATCCGAACGCGGTGTTCGCGGGCAGCGTGCCGTATCTGAAGCTGGCGGGCATCGTACTGGGCGGCTGGCAGATGGCGCGCGCCATGCTTGGCTCGCAGCGTCTCATGCAGGCGGACCCGAAGTTTCATGGCGCGAAGATCGCCACGGCGCAGTTCTTCGCGCAACACGTCTTGCCGCAGGCCGTGGCGCTCGAAGCGGCGATCGTCAGCGCAAACGGCAGCGAGGGCGTGCTGGCGCTGGCGGAGGATCAGTTCTGACGCCGCCGCGCGCTACTCCAGGCGAGAAATGAAACACGGCGCCCAGGAGGCGCCGTGTTCGTTCACGCTGCGTGCCTGGCTTCAGGCATAAGCCGGGCGATGCGAGCCTTGTGTGTCGCCGAGATAGCGGTGCACCGAAAGATCGTCGGTGCGGATGGCGGGCTGCTTGCCCGAGATCAGGTCGGCGAGCAACTGGCCCGAGCCGCACGACATCGTCCAGCCGAGCGTGCCGTGACCCGTGTTCAGGAACAGGTTCGAGATCGGCGTGCGGCCGACGACCGGCGTGCCGTCCGGCGTCATCGGGCGCAGGCCGGTCCAGAAGGTGGCCTGCGTCGTGTCGCCGCCGCCCGGGAACAGGTCGTTCACGCACATTTCGAGCGTTTCACGGCGCGCTTGCTTGAGCGTCTTGTCGAAGCCGACGATCTCGGCCATGCCGCCGACACGGATGCGGTCGTCAAAACGCGTGATCGCGATCTTGTAGGTTTCGTCGAGCACGGTCGAAACCGGCGCGGCACTCGCATTCACGATCGGGGCCGTGATCGAATAGCCCTTGAGCGGATAGACCGGAATCTTCACGAGGCCCGCGAGCAGCTTCGTCGAGAACGAGCCGAGTGCGACCACGTACGAATCGGCGCGTACCAGCTCGCTGCCGCATTGCACGCCCGCGATCCGGTCGCCCTGCATGGCGAGACTGTCGATCGGCGTGTTGTAGCGGAATTTCACGCCCAGTTGTTCGGCCATGGCGGCAAGGCGCGTGGTGAACATCTGGCAGTCGCCGGTTTCGTCGCCGGGCAGACGCAGGCCGCCCGTGAGCTTGCCCGACACCGCGGCGAGCGCGGGTTCGGCGCGGCCGAGTTCGGCGGCCGTGAGCAGTTCGTACGGAACGTTCGCGTCTTCGAGCACGGCGATGTCCTTCGCCGCGCCTTCGAACTGCTGCTGCGTGCGGAACACCTGGAGCGTGCCGCCCGTGCGGCCTTCATATTGAATGCCCGTGTCGGCGCGCAGTGCCTGTAGACAGTCGCGGCTGTATTCGGCGAGACGCACCATGCGGCCCTTGTTGAGCGCATAGCGTTCGGCCGTGCAGTTCTGCAGCATCTGCCACATCCACTGCAGCTGGAATTTGGTGCCGTCCAGACGAATGGCGAGCGGCGCGTGCTTCTCGAACATCCACTTGATCGCCTTGAGCGGGACGCCCGGCGCGGCCCACGGCGCGGCGTAGCCCGGCGAGATCTGGCCGGCATTGGCAAAACTGGTTTCGAGCGCGGGACCGGCCTCGCGGTCGATCACCGTGACTTCGTGGCCCGCGCGGGCGAGATACCAGGCGCTGGCCACACCGACCACACCACTGCCCAACACGACGACTCGCATAGCTGCTCCAGATAGATTCGTTGAGCTACGCCGCGTTGCCGGGACCCTGGAAGCCGTGTTTTGGCACCGATAGGGAAGAAGGCATGAAAATTCGGGTGTAGCCAGTATTTGTAGCTATGCTATTGTTGTGCGTCCAGGTTTTGTTATCGTATTTTTCAGATTTTCGGAAAAAAATCATGAGAACGCAGCGCCAACCGGTCCGCGCGCTCGACCGGCTCGATCACCGCATCCTGAAACTTCTCCAGGAGGACGGCCGCATGGCCATGAAGGACCTCGCGGAGCAGGTCGGGCTCTCGGTCACGCCGTGCATCGAGCGGGTCAAGCGCATGGAGCGCGACGGCGTGATCACGGGTTACTTCGCGCGCGTGAACCCCTCGGTGCTGGGTGCGGCGCTGCTCGTGTTCGTGGAGATCACGCTCGACCACAAGAGCGGCAACATGTTCGACCAGTTCCGCCGCGAGGTGCAGAAGATTCCCGAAGTGCTCGAATGCCATCTCGTCTCGGGCGACTTCGACTATCTGATCAAGGCGCGCATTGGCGAGATGGCCGACTACCGCAAGCTGCTCGGCGACATCCTGCTGCAACTGCCGGGCGCCGTGCAGTCGAAGAGCTACGTGGTGATGGAAGAGATCAAGGAGACGTTGACCATCGCCGTGGGGGAATGACCCGAGCCAGTGTGGCGGCTGAAAGCGCCCCGTTTTTAGGACTCGACAACGCGGATCGATACTGTATATTTATACAGTATCGATCCGCGTTTTCTTGTCTATTTCGCTCCAGCCGTGGCCGACTCCCATCACCCCGATCCCGACGCCTGGTATCCCGTTGCGCCGCCCACGGCGCGCAAGGGGCGCGGGGCGGTCACGAACCTGCAAGGGCGCTACGAAGTCGACCAGCGCGAAGCGTTCGACGACGGCTGGCAACAGGCGGGCGGCGGCGGGGACGATCATGGCGATGAAACCGGCGAGCCCAGGTTGCGCACCGAAGTGTTCGAAGAGCGCGCGAAAAGCATCCTCACGCGTAACCAGTCGCCGGACATTCCGTTCAACGTCTCGCTCAATCCGTATCGCGGCTGCGAGCACGGCTGCATCTATTGCTTCGCGCGGCCCACGCACAGCTATCTCGGCCTCTCGCCGGGGCTCGATTTCGAGAGCCGCATCTACGCGAAGGTCAATGCGGCGGAGTTGCTCGCGCGCGAAATCGCCAAGCCGTCGTACGAGCCCGAGCCGATCGCGCTGGGCGTGAATACCGATGCCTGGCAACCGGTGGAGCGCGACCTGCGCATCACGCGCCGCGTGGTCGAAGTGCTGGCCGAGCGGCAGCATCCGTTTGCGGCCATCACGAAATCCTCGCTGATCGAGCGCGATCTCGACCTGCTCGCGCCGATGGCCGCGCGCCAGCAGTTCATGGCCGCGATTACGATCACGACGCTCGACGCCGAGATCGCCCGCACGCTGGAACCGCGTGCGGCGACACCCGCGCGGCGGCTGCGCACCATCCGCACGCTGGCCGAAGCCGGTGTGCCGGTGGGCGTGAGCATCGCACCGGTGATTCCGTTCGTGACCGAGCCCGACATGGAGCGCGTGCTAGAAGCCTGCGCCGAGGCCGGTGCGACAAGCGCAAGCTACATCGTGCTGCGCCTGCCATGGGAGGTCGCGCCGCTGTTCCAGGACTGGCTGGCGGCGCACTTCCCGCAGCGTGCCGAGCGCGTGATGAGCCGCGTGCGCGACATGCGCGGCGGCAAGGACTACGAGTCGGCGTTTTCGCAGCGCATGAAGGGCACGGGGCCGTGGGCCGACCTGCTCAAGCAGCGCTTTCACAATGCCGCGCGGCGCCTCGGGCTCAACGAGCGGCGCCACGGCATTCTGGACATGGCGGCGTTCGTGCAGTCGAAGACCGTGCGCGAGAAGCCGCAACTCGACCTGTTCTGAGCCGCTACTGCGCGATTTACTGCGAGATCGCCTTCGCGGCCTCGACCTGCGACTCGAAGTACGTTTGAAACGAGAGCGCGAGTCCCGTCATCAGCAGGAACGCGCCGATCAGCAGCGAGAAGATCACGACGAAGATCACAGTCCAGCCCGAGCGGCTCGTGCGGCCTTGCTCCACGAACGCGGCGTTGAACTGCGCGTCCCATTTGGCGTCGGGGCGCAGCCCGTAGACGATCGCCGCCAGAAACGCCGAGAGGACCGACACCGCGCCGATCACGGCGAGCACCCAGCCGGGAATCGAGGCGCGTTCGGTGGCGACGAGGAGCATCACGCCTGGAATGCCTATGAGCGTGCCGAACAAATGTGCCCAGCCCCACACGTCGCGTGGGCCGTATAGATAGAAGCGGTGTGCGCCGAGGCTGCCAAACAGGAAGGCGAGGGCGGCGGTCAGCGTCTTGGAGCGAAAGCGTGCGGGGTTCTTGTCGTTGGGCATGGGCTCGGGCGAAACGTGGACGTTCGGCCGTCATGGCGCATCTGTCGAACGCACACGGGCCGCCGGGCATTGTATGCCGCACGCCGCGCTTACAGCACAAGCGCACGCTTATGCCCGGCACCATGGTCTGCCCGCGTCACCGTTTCGTGTAGGTCACGCGATAGATCGCGCCCGCGTAGTCGTCGCTGACAAGGAGCGATCCGTCGGGCAGCGGCAGCACGTCGGCCGGGCGGCCCCATTGGGTTTCGTCGGTGTTGAGCCAGCCCTGCGCGAACACTTCCTGGTGCGCGTTCGTGCCGTCGGGGTTGGCGCTCACGCGCACCACGCGATAGCCGACCTTCTTGCTGCGGTTCCACGAGCCGTGCTCGGCGATGAAAATGCTGTTCTTATAGTCAGCCGGGAACATCGAACCGGTGTAGAAGCGCATGCCGAGTGACGCCACGTGCGCGCCGAGTTTGAGGACCGGGGGCGTGAAAGCGCTGCACGGATGGCCTGCGCCGAACTCGGGGTCGGCGACATTGCCGCCGTGACAATAGGGAAAGCCGAAGTCCTCGCCCCCATGCGCGAGGCGGTTGAGCTTGTCGTCTGGAATGTCGTCGCCGAGCATGTCGCGGCCGTTGTCGGTGAACCAGAGTTCGTGCGTCTGCGGATGCCACGCGAAGCCGACCGTGTTGCGCACGCCGCGGGCGATGGTCTCGTAGTGCGAGCCGTCCGGGTCCATGCGGCCGATCATCGCGAAGTGCACGCGCTGCGGGTCGCTGGCCGGCACGCAGACGTTGCACGGCGCGCCTTGCGGCACGTAGAGCTTGCCGTCGGGGCCGAAGGCGATGAACTTCCAGCCGTGGTGGCGCTCGGTGGGCAGCGAATCCGTGACGACGACGGCTTTGGGCGGATCGTCGAGATGCCGGTCGATGTCGTCGAGCCGCACGATAGACGAAACCGCCGAGACGTACAATTCACCGTTGCGCCAGGCCACGCCCACCGGCATCGTCAGTCCCGAGGCCACGATATGGCGTTTGATGGCCTTGCCGTCCTTGAGTTCGAGTGCGTAGACGTCACTGCCCATACTCCCCACATACAGGAGGGTGCCGTTGCCCGACAGCGTCATTTCGCGTGCGCCGGGCACGTCGGCGGACAGCACCTCGATGTGGAAGCCCGGTGGCAGCTTGATGCGGTCGATCGGAAGCGCCGCGTGAGCGAACGGGGCCGCGAGCAGGGCGGCGGCAAAAGCAAGCCAAGCTGCTGCCTGGCGTCTGGCCGTCTCGCGAGACACTGGGAAAAGCGAGCCGTTACCCAAGCCGCGGCCGCCACCGCGACGCGGCCATTGCACGAGTCGTCTGAAAGTCGCCACAATTCGCTCCAGGGCCCGCCCGTCGTGGGCATGGGCCGCAGTTTGACCGCTGTGTCTTGCCGCTTTCTGCGCGCCGGCGCGCAATTTCCCGTTAAGTGTTTGTTATGCCTCCGGTTTCGGGCTATAATCGCATGTTTCAGTAGTCCCGAACCCCCGGTTTTCAAGGATTTTAGTATGGTCATCATCCGTCTGGCACGCGGCGGCTCGAAGAAGCGCCCGTTCTACAACATCGTCGCAACCGACTCGCGCAACCGTCGCGACGGCCGTTTCATCGAGCGCGTGGGCTTCTACAACCCGGTCGCTACGAAGGGTGAAACGCTGCGTATCGCTCAAGATCGCGTGACGTACTGGAAGGAAAACGGCGCGCAAATGTCGCCGGCCGTCGAGCGTCTCGTGAAGGAAGCGCAAAAGACCGCCGCCGCTGCGCCGGCTGCTTAAGTCTTTAAGCGTCTTTTCGGTCTGTTGTCCGTGTTTTACCCCGCGTACGCGCTGCATGATCCGCGTATGCAATATCAAGCTGGTCGCAAGGGGTGCCGATGTCCGGGCATGACGCCAAATCTGCCGTAGAGGCGAACGACGCGTCGGAAAGCGGGGCGCCCGAAGTCGCGACCGGCGGCGCCGGCAAGGCTGCCGCCCGCGGCGCGCCGTCGTTTGGCGCGTTCGTGCGCAAGCCTGCGCGCGAGAGCGCCGCGAAAGCTGCGCCCGCGACCGGGACAGCCGGGAGCCTGCGCGCCGAAACCGAAGCGAGCTGGCCGGCCGACGCCGTTGAAGTCGGCGCCGTGATCGACGCCTATGGCCTCAAGGGCTGGCTGAAGATCGCGCCGCACGCGCAGGACGGCCGCGCGCTGCTTTCCGCCAGGCGCTGGTGGCTCCTCAAGGGCCGCGAGGGTCAGGCGCATCGCGAGCGTCATTCCGCGGTGCGCGTGAGCGCCAAGGTTCATGGTGACAGCGTCGTTGGCCAGCTTTCGGGCCTGGACGACCGCGATGCCGCGCTGCTGTTGCGCGGCGCGCGCGTGTATGTGAGCCGGGCCGAATTCCCGCCGCCCGCAGCCGATGAATATTACTGGGTCGACCTGATCGGCCTCGACGTCGCCAATGAGGCGGGTGTCGAGCTCGGCAAGGTTGCCGACCTGATCGACAATGGCGCGCAATCGGTGTTGCGTGTCACGTATGCGTCCACAGACAAGGATGGCAAGCCGGCCACCGGCGAGCGCCTGATCCCGTTCGTGGGCGTGTTCGTGAAGACGGTGGACCTGGCGGCGAAGCGTATCGTCGTCGACTGGGAAGCCGACTACTAGGCACCGCGGCAACGCTGTGCTGTGGCAACCCCGCCGCGCGCCCTGATTCAATTTCGCTGAACGGAGAGAGCGATGCAGTTCGATGTCGTCACGCTCTTTCCCGAGATGTTCCGCGCGCTGACCGACTGGGGCATTACCAGCCGGGCGGCGAAGCAGCAGCGTTACACGTTGCGCACGTGGAATCCGCGTGATTTCACGACCGACAACTACCGCACGATCGACGACCGCCCCTACGGCGGCGGCCCCGGCATGGTCATGCTGGCCAGGCCGCTCGAAGCGGCGATCGACGCGGCGAAGGCCGCGCAGGCGCAAGCCGGCGTGAGCGCCCCGCGTGTGCTGCTGATGTCGCCGCAAGGCAAGCCGCTCACGCACGAACGCGTCATGCAGTTCGCGCAGGAGCCGGGCCTCGTGATGTTGTGCGGCCGCTATGAAGCGATCGACCAGCGTCTCGTCGACCGCTGCGTGGACGAAGAAGTGAGCCTCGGCGACTTCGTGCTCTCGGGGGGCGAATTGCCCGCGATGGCCTTGATGGACGCCGTGGTGCGCAACCTGCCGGGCGTGCTTGGCGATGCGCTTTCGGCGGTGCAGGACAGCTTCGTCGACGGTTTGCTCGACTGCCCGCATTACACGCGCCCCGAGGAATACGACGGCGTGCGCGTGCCCGATGTGCTGCTCGGCGGCCATCATGCGGAAATCGAGCAGTGGCGTCGCCGCGAGGCGTTGCGCAACACGTGGAACAAGCGGCCCGATCTGATCGCGCGGGCCAGAAAGAACAAGATGTTGAGCCGGGCCGACGAGGCGTGGCTCGCTAGTCTCGCGAAGGGCGCGGACGAGGCTTAAGGCTTCGGGCGTGCGCGACAAGGGGCGCAAAAGGCGGTGCCGCTTCATGCGTGAACGGCGCCAGTTGTGAATCCATCCTCTATCGGGGCCGTAGTGCAGCCAACCCTGCACAGGTACGAACGCCGACAAGATGGCATACGGAGTCAATCCATGAATCTGATTGAAAAACTCGAGCAGGAAGAAATCCAGCGCGTGCTGGGCGAGAAGACCATCCCCGAATTCGCCCCTGGCGATACGGTGATCGTCAACGTGAACGTGGTTGAAGGTAACCGCAAGCGCGTTCAGGCATACGAAGGCGTCGTGATCGCGAAGCGTAACCGCGGCCTGAACTCGTCGTTCATCGTGCGCAAGATCTCGTCGGGCGAAGGCGTCGAGCGTACGTTCCAGACGTACTCGCCGCTGCTGGCCAGCATCGTGGTGAAGCGTCGCGGCGACGTGCGTCGCGCGAAGCTGTACTACCTGCGCAACCTGTCGGGCAAGAAGGCACGTATCAAGGAAAAGCTGGTGTCGAAAGACCGCGCAGCTGCTCCGGCCGACCAGGCGTAAAAGCTGTAAGAAAGAAGCACCCTCCGGGGTGCTTTTTTCTTTTTGGCCGCAAAATAATCTCGTGTACGTGTAATCCGGGACGCCCGTTGATCCGCCCAGTATTTGAACCCGAAAGCCTGCCGATCGAATCGACGGGCGCGAGCCTTCCGCAGGTGGCCGCGGAACGCCTGACCGCCGCCGGCTTGCGCACGCGTTTCGAGCAGCGCCTGCCGTGGGACCCCGAACCCCAGGAAGCCCGTCTGTTCGAGATGCGCGATCCGCGCGAGGCCGCCGTGCTGATGCCCATCGCCATGCGCCCGGGCGGCCTGACCGTGCTGCTCACCCAGCGCGCCGACAACCTCAGCAATCACGCGGGCCAGGTGAGCTTTCCCGGCGGCAGCCGCGAACCTTCCGACCCCACGCCCATCGCCGCCGCGCTGCGCGAAGCGCACGAGGAAGTGAACCTCGACCCCGCGCGCGTCGAGGTGCTCGGCGCGTTGCCCGACTACCTCACCGGCACGGGCTTCAAGGTCACGCCCGTGGTCGGTCTCGTGCACGAGCCGTTCAGTCTCGCGGCGGACTCGCTCGAAGTGGCGAGCATCTTCGAGGTGCCGCTCAGCTTTCTCATGAACCCGGTGCATCACCAGGTGCGCGTGTTCCGTTGGGAAGGCGGCGAGCGGCGCTTTTATGCGATGCCGTATCCGGACCGCCATTCGCCGGACCTCAACGTGCCCGAACCCGTGATCGCTTCCGGCGTCGGGTCCTCGCACTTCATCTGGGGGGCGACGGCGGGCATGCTGCGCAACTTCTACCGCTTCCTGCTCGCGTAACACGTCTGGCGGCGCGTGCAAGCGCCGCCGTGCACTGTTGCGAGTTTGCCGCCCGAATTGCCGGCGATGGTCAGGCACATCTGGCCCTGTGATATCGTTGCAACACTTTCAAAAAACCCCTTTTGCAACCCGATCTGCACGGCGCGTCGCATGACCTTCTTTTCCGTATTGCTGGCTCTCGTCATCGAACAGGTGCGGGCGCTGTCGCCCAATAATCCGGTCATGGCGCTCGTGCGCCTCAATGCGGAGTGGGCCGCTCACGGCTTCGACGCCGGCAAGCAGAAGCATGGCCTCATCGCATGGCTCGTGGTCGTGCTGCCGTGGACGCTCGCCACGGCGCTCGTCTACTACGTGCTGTATCACATCAGCTTCGTGCTGGCGTTCCTGTGGAACGTGGTGATCGTGTACTTCACGCTCGGCTTCCGCCAGTTCAGCCACTATTTCACCGACATCCATCTCGCGCTGAACAACGACGACGTGCCGCGCGCGCGTGAAATCCTCCAGGAATGGACCGGCATCGACGCCGTGGACATGCCCGTGAGCGAGATCGTGCGCCACACGCTCATTCACGCGGTGATCGCCTCGCACCGGCACGTGTTCGGCGTGTTCTTCTGGTTTCTCGTGCCGATCGGGCCCGCGGGCGCCGTGCTGTACCGCATCGCCGAATACCTCGCGCGCGAATGGGCGCGTCCGGCCGAGGACCGCACCGAGGCGTTCTCGAACTTCGCGCAGCATGTGTTCTTCGTGATCGACTGGGTGCCGGCGCGGCTCACGTCGCTGGGTTTTGCGATCGTCGGCAACTTCGAGGACGCGATCTACGCCTGGCGCAACCACACGAACCAGTGGCCCGACACCAACGAAGGCGTGCTGCTCGCCACCGGCAGCGGCGCGCTGGGCGCGCGCCTGTCGGGCCCGCTCGCCGAGCAGTCCAGCGTCGATGCGCTCGCGCAGCCGGGCGAGGGCGGTCCGTACACAGTGGGCGACGACTGCACGCCGCGCACGCTGCAATCGGCCGTGGGCCTCGTGTGGCGCGCCGTGATCCTGTGGATGATCCTGCTGCTCATGCTGACGATCGCCGTCTGGCTCTGAGCGCCGCAGCGCAGCGCTGAGCCGTAAAAATGCAAATGGGCCGCTTCCAGCGGCCCATTTTCGTTTGGGGCAGCACCTGACGTCACTCGTCGCGCACGTCGCGATCGCGTCCGCAATTCCAGCACACGGTGAACTGCGCTTCGAGCACCTCGCCGCAGCGCGCGCAGCGCCACGTCGGCGAGCCCGGCGGCGGGCCGCTCACCGCTTCGTCGATCAGGCGCCGGGCGAGCTTTTCGTCGCGCTCGTCGACGAGCCAGAGTTCGGGCGCGCACTGCTCGGCCGGAATCTCACCCATCGCGCCGCTCAGGTAGCGGTTGTGCAGCTCGCAGGGCACGCCCGCCGTCGCCAGGATGTTCATCCAGTGCTGGGCGATCAGCAGATTCGGCGCGCGCGCGAGCTTGAGCATAGGGCCTTGGGGGGCAGGCGGCGCGTCAGCGCACGACCTGGCTGATCTCGTGGATGAGCTGCGCGTAGAGCGCCTGGCGCTCGGGCGCGATGCGGCCGTCGTCGACGGCTTGCAGAATCGCGCAGCCCGGCTCGTGCAGGTGATGGCAGTTGTAGAAGCGGCAGTGCGCGAGCAGTGGCCGGAACTCGGGGAACGCGCGCTCCAGCTTGCCTTCGGTCAGGTGATAGAGGCCGAACTCCTGGAAGCCCGGCGAGTCGATCAGCGCGCCGCCCTCGGGCAGCATGTAGAGCCGCGTGAACGTCGTGGTGTGGCGGCCGCTATTGAGCGCCGTCGAAATCTCGCGCGTGGCCGCTTCGGCGTCGGGAATCAGCAGGTTCACGAGCGTCGACTTGCCCATGCCCGACTGGCCGAGCAGGATCGTCTGATGGCCGTGCAGATGCTCGGCCAGCGTCGCGTGCGCCTCCTCGGGGCGGCCCTTCACCGACACCTCCAGCACCGTATAGCCCAGCGCGCGATAGCGCTCGAGGCGCTGGCGCGCGAGCGGCAGCGCGGCTTCGACGTCGATCTTGTTGAGCACGATGAGCGGCTTGAGGTCGTTGGCCTCGGCGGCCACGAGCGCGCGCCCGAGCAGGTCCTCGCTGAAGTGCGGCTCGGTGGCGAGCACGATCAGCAACTGGTCGAGGTTCGCCGCGAAGAGCTTCGACTTGAACTGGTCGGAGCGATAGAGCAGGTTGCGCCGCTCGCCGATCGCGACGATCACGCCCTGGTCGGCGGAAGTCGACTGATACTCGACGCGGTCGCCCACCGCGACCTCGCTCTTCTTGCCGCGCGGGAAGCACTGCAGGTGCGCGCCGCCGCCGTCGGGCGCGACGAGATAGTGGCGCCCGTGGGCGGCGATCACCACGCCGTGCAGCGTGGCGCCTGCAGCTTTTGCGTTGCCGGCGGCTTTGGTTGCGCGCCGGTTCATGCGTGCGCGAGCAGTCGGTCGATCCGCTGCGAAGCCGGCGGATGCGAGTAGTAGAACGCGGTATAGAGCGGGTCGGGCGTGAGCGTCGACGCGTTGTCCTCGTAGAGCTTCACGAGCGCGTTGACGAGATGCTGCGCGTCGGTTTGCGTGGCGGCGAAGGCGTCGGCCTCGAACTCGTGCTTGCGCGAGGAGAGGCTGCCAAGCGGCGTGACGAAGAACAGGAATACGGGCACGGCGAGGAAGAACAGCACGAGCGCGAGCCCTTCGTTGCCGCCGAGCAGCGACGGCCGCACGCCGAGACCCTCGTAGAACCACACGCGCTGCGAGAGCCAGCCGAGCAGGGCGAGCAGCGCGAGGCTGATCGCGAAGGTGACGACCATGCGCTTGATCACGTGACGGCGCTTGAAGTGGCCGAGTTCGTGCGCGAGCACGGCCTCGATCTCGCTGCCGGAGAGGCGCGCGAGCAGCGTATCGAAGAACACGATGCGCTTGGACGCGCCAAAACCCGTGAAATAGGCGTTGCCGTGCGCGGAACGGCGGCTGCCGTCCATCACGAACAGGCCCTTGGCCGCAAAGCCGCAGCGCTGCATGAGCGCCTCGATGCGCGAGCGCAGCGCTTCATCGCGCAGCGGTTCGAACTTGTTGAAGAGCGGCGCGATGAAGGTGGGGTAGAGCACCAGCACGAGCATCTGGAAGGCGACCCATACGGCCCACGTCCAGAGCCACCAGAGGCTGCCCGCCTGCTTCATGAGCCAGAGCACGACGAACAGCAGCGGAATGCCGAACGCGGCGCCGATCAGGAGCCCCTTGATGCGGTCCATGATGAAGATGCGCCTCGTCATGCGATTGAAGCCGAAGCGCTCCTCGACCACGAACTGGCGGTAGTAGTCGAGCGGCAGCTCGACCAGGCCGGAGATGGCGAGCACGGCTCCGATCAGCGCGATCTGGCCCACATATTCGCGCCCGATCGCATCAGAGATGCCGAGATCGAGCGCCTGCACGCCGCCGAGCAGCGTGAGCGCGATCAGCACCACGGCGCCGAGCACGATCTCGATCATGCCGAGGCGCGTGCGCGCGACCGTGTAGTCGGCGGCGCGCTGGTGCGCGGCGAGCGGAATGGTGGCGGTGAACTGCGCGGGCACCGCGCCGCGGTGAGCGGCCACGAAGCGGATCTGGCGCGACGCGAGCCAGAGCTTGGTCGCGACCATGGCGAGCACGCCCACGACGAAGAGCACGCTGAAGTACAGCGCAGGGGAGGGGGACAGATTAGGCATCCAGGAAGTCCGTGGTATCTATGCGACAATTATATGTTCTCGCCGGCCGGGCATCGCATCCTGTCGATGCCGCGCACGCGCCGCGCCACCAACGCTCTCCGGGTTGCCTTTCATGACTGACATTACCGCTGCCGGCGCGCCGACTATCGAGCGCACCGACATGAACCTGATCTGGCTCGATATGGAAATGACGGGCCTCGATCCCGACAACGACCGCATCATCGAGATCGCCGTGGTGGTGACGAACTCGACGCTCGACAAGCTCGTGGAAGGCCCCGTGCTGGCCATCCATCAGCCGGAGACGGTGCTCGACCGCATGGACGAATGGAACCGCAACACGCACGGCCGCTCGGGCCTCACCGAGCGCGTGCGCGCCTCGACGGTCACGGAAGACACCGCGACGGAGCAGATCATGGCGTTCCTTTCGCAATACGTGCCGCCGGGCAAGTCGCCGATGTGCGGCAACTCGATCTGCCAGGACCGCCGCTTCATGGCGCGCTGGATGCCCACGCTCGAGCGCTTCTTCCACTACCGCAACCTCGACGTGAGCACGCTCAAGGAGCTGTGCCGCCGCTGGCAGCCAACCATCTACAAGGGTTTCCAGAAGCGCGCGATGCATACGGCGCTCGCCGACATCCACGAGTCGATCGACGAACTCAAGTACTACCGCGAGCACTTCCTCGTTCCGGCGCCGGGCATCGTGCCCGACATGGCCGCGGGCGAGGCCGGTCCGGCGCTCTGAGCGCCGTTGAGATACGCAGCAGCAGCGGTTCTGCCGCTGCTGCTGCGCAATCGCTGAAGTTCGAGTATTAAGCGCGCGGCGCCCGCTGCGCGTTTTTAGGCCGGAATGCCGCCACGACGTTCGGATCGGTTTCGATATACGGGCCGCCGATCAGGTCGATGCAATACGGCACCGCAGCAAAAATACCCGGCACCTTCACGGCGCCCTGATCGTCGCGCAGGCCTTCCAGCGTTTCCTTGATCGACTTCGGCTGCCCCGGCAGGTTGATGATGAGCGCCGCGTGGTCGTCGTTTTCACGGATCACGGCAACCTGGCGCGACAGAATGGCCGTCGGCACGAAATTCAGGCTGATCTGGCGCATCTGCTCGCCAAAGCCCGGCATTTCCTTCGTCGCCACCGCAAGCGTCGCCTCGGGCGTCACGTCGCGGCGCGCCGGGCCGGTGCCGCCCGTCGTCAACACGAGGTCGCAACCGAGGCCGTCCACGAGCGCCGTGAGCGTCGCCGAGATCGTCGCCGCGTCGTCGTGGATCAGGCGCGTTTCGGCGCGCCACGGCGTTTTCAGCGCGTTGCCGAGCCACTCCATCAGCGACGGAATGCCCTTGTCCTCGTAGACGCCGCTCGTCGCGCGGTCGCTGACCGACACGAGGCCGATCACGAGTTCGTCAGGATGGCTGCGCTCAGGCTTCGTCATCTTCGCGGTCCTCGTCGGCACGCTCGTCTTCGTGGTCTTCGCCCTCGTCGGCGCCCTGGGCGCTCGCGTCCTTGATCCACTGGAACAGCTCACGGAAGGACTTGGGCGGCTTGCTTTGCTCCTGCTCGCGGCGCGCGTTGCGGATCAGCGTGCGGCCTTCCTGCGGGTCGGCCGCGGGGTGCTGGCGGATGAATTCGGTGAGCGCGGCGTCGTCCGCGAGCAGCTTGTCGCGCGTGCGCTCGATCCAGTGCAGGCGCGCCGTGGCGGCCTTGTTCACGCCGCGGTGCTCGTCGAGCTTCGTGCGCAGCGCGGCGACTTCGGCTTCGGTCAGGCCGCGCATCATGCGGCCCACGTACTGGAGCTGGCGGCGACGGCCTTCGTGGTCGGTGATGCGGCGGCACTCGTGGACGGCGTCCGCGAGGTCTTCGGTCATCGGCATGCGCTTGAGGGCGTCCTTGGGCAGTTCCACGAGGGCCTGGCCGAGTTCCTGGAGCGCTTCCATGTCGCGCTTGAGCTGCGATTTGCTCGGGCGATCGTAGCCGTTGTCGTCCTGCTCGGCGACAGCGTCGTTCATCGGTTGAATGCGGGTTTTGCGTTTCATGGGGCGTATTGTAGCGTGCGCGCGCGTGCGACTCGGGCTGGAAGGCGGCGGACGGCGGCGCCGGCGGCCCGATGTCGGGGCGGGCGTTGGTGCGGCAGTTGGCGCGGCGGTTGGTGCGAGGGACCAGGCGGCGAAAGCGCCTGTGATGCGTGTTCACATACCTTGCTATGATCGCGGGACGCGCTTTGCGAACGCAGCGCGTTCCGAAGCACCTGAACCGACACCAGCGAAACACGACATCAGCGGGCCGCACCGGCCCAATACCGGACCGTAACGACAATGGCAGCAGACATCGAAGCCCGGCAACGCTTTTTCCCGCACACCCAGGACGAGCTGAAGGAGATTGCTTCGGACATCCTGCGGCACGCCAGCGCGCTCGGCGCGAGTGACGCCGCGACCGAGATCTCCGAAGGCGACGGTTTGTCCGTTTCGGTGCGGCGCGGCGAGGTCGAGACGATCGAGCACAACCGCGACAAGATGGTCGGCGTGACCGTCTATATCGGCAACAAGCGCGGCAACGCGAGCACCTCGGATTTTTCGCCGCAGGCGCTCAAGGACACGGTGGCGGCCGCGTACAACATCGCGCGCTTCACCGCCGACGACGACTGCGCGGGCCTCGCCGAACGCGATCTGCTCGAAACCGCGCCGCGCGACCTCGACCTCTATCACCCGTGGAATCTCTCCGCCGACGAGGCCGTGGAAATCGCGCGCCGCGCCGAAGACGCGGCGTTCGCCGTCGACCCGCGCGTGAAGAACTCCGAAGGCGCAAGCGTGTCGGCACAGCATTCGCAGTTCGTGCTCGCCACCTCGGGCGGCTTCATGCACGGCTATCCGTACTCGCGCCACTACGTTTCGTGTGCGCCTATCGCCGGCGTCGGCCGCAACATGCAGCGCGACGACTGGTACACCTCGCGGCGCAGCGCGGCCGAGCTGGCGTCCCCCGAAGCCGTCGGGCGCTATGCGGCCGAACGTGCGCTTTCGCGCCTGAACGCGCGCAGCCTCGACACGCGCAAGGTGCCGGTGCTGTTCGAGGCGCCGCTCGCCGCGGGCCTGCTCGGCGCGTTCGTGCAGGCCGTGAGCGGCGGCGCGCTGTATCGCAAGACGTCGTTCCTCGTCGACAGCCTCGGCAAGCCGGTGTTCGCGCCGCACATCCAGATCGTCGAGGACCCGCATGTGCCGCGCGCGGCCGGCAGCGCGCCGTTCGACGAAGAGGGCGTGCGCACGCAGCGCCGCGAAGTCGTGAAGGACGGCATCGTGCAGGGCTATTTCCTGTCGTCGTATTCGGCGCGCAAGCTCGGCATGCAGACCACGGGCAACGCCGGCGGCTCGCACAACCTGCAGTTCCAGAGCTCGCTCACGAAGCCCGAGGACGACTTCGAGGAGATGCTGAGAAAGCTCGGCACGGGCCTGTTGCTGACCGAACTGATGGGGCAGGGCGTGAATTTCGTGACGGGCGACTATTCGCGCGGCGCGTCGGGCTTCTGGGTGGAGAACGGCAAGATCCAGTACCCGGTGGAGGAAATCACGGTGGCGTCCACGCTGCAGGAGATGTTCCACCATATCGTCGCCGTGGGCGCGGATACGCTCGCGCGCGGCACGCGTCAGACCGGTTCGGTGCTGATCGAGCGGATGACGGTGGCGGGGCAGTAAGCGCCGTTTAACGCCTTCTGCGCTGGCTCGATGAAAAACGGCACGCCCTGGCGTGCCGTTTTGCTTTTGGGGTGTCGCGCTGCGCGCCCCGTCGATCAATCCCGCCGCACGTACCGCACGAACGCGAAATCGAAGTCGTTCGGCGCATGCGCATGCAGCGTCTCGCGCGACGTTTCCTGCCACACGTCGGGGTCGGGTGCGGGGAAGGTGGCGTCGCCCTCGAAGTCCGCGGAGATTTCCGTCACCACGAGTTCGTGCGCGAGCCCGAGCCCTTCGCCGTAGAGCTGTGCGCCGCCGATCAGGAACGCCGTGGGCGCCTGGTCCTGGGCCGCGAGCGCGAGCGCCTCGTCGAGGCTCGTGGCGGTGTCGCAGCCGGGAAAGCGCTTGCCCGCGTCGCGCGTCACGACGATGTTGCGGCGGCCCGGCAAGGCGCGGCCGATCGATTCGTGGGTTTTGCGGCCCATGATGATGGGCGCGCCCATGGTGGTGCGCTTGAAGAACGCGAGGTCTTCGGGGAGCCGCCAGGGCAGCGCGTTGTCGCGGCCGATCACGCCGTTGCGGGCGCGCGCGACGATGAGGGTGAGCGTCGTCATCGAAAGGGTAGAGGTGCGAGGTTGTAAGCTGTTCGCAGCGATTCTACCTGAGCGCGCCGGGCGCCCCGGCGCGCTTCCTCCACGCGATCGGCTGTTTCAGTCCTGCCCGTCGGGCGGCAATTCCGCCTGGTTCTCCGCTTCGCCGCCAAAGAACGTCTTTTCGTCACGCAGGCCGTGCGTGCCCATCAGCCGGTAAAGCGTCACGCGCGAGATGCCCAGGTCCGCCGCGGCTTCCGTGAGCCGGTGCCGGTGCCGCAGCAGCGCCGCCTCGATCGCGCGACGCTCCGCGGCCTCGCGCGCCTGCGCGAGCGAGACGGTCTGCTGCGCGGTGAAGTGCGCGAGATCGAGATCCTCCGCCGAGATCAGCTTGCTTTCGGCCATCACGATCGCGCGGCGCACGCGGTTGATGAGTTCGCGCACGTTGCCTGGCCAGTTGTAGTTGTACAGGGCCTCGATGGCGTCAGGCGTGAAGCCGCGGATGCGGCGCGCGCTGTCCTGCTTGAACTTGTGCAGCACGTGGTGCGCGAGAATCTCGATGTCCTTGCCGCGCGCGCGCAGCGGCGGCTCGTCCACGCGCAGCACGCACAGGCGGTGAAAGAGGTCGGCGCGAAAGCGTCCGTCGCGCATGGCCGCCTCGAGATCGACGTGCGTGGCCGAGATGATGCGCACGTCCACGGGAATCTGCTCGTGGCCGCCCAGGCGTTCGATCTTGCCTTCCTGCAAAAAGCGCAGCAGGCTTGCCTGGCTTTCCAGCGGCAGGTCACCGATTTCGTCGAGAAAGAGCGTCCCGCCGTTGGCCGATTCGACGCGCCCGATCTTGCGCTGGTTCGCACCTGTGAACGCACCGCGCTCGTAGCCGAACAGTTCGGATTGCAGAAGATGATGCGGGATCGCGCCGCAGTTGATCGGCACGAAGGTCGCCTTGCGCCGCGCGGAGCGCTCGTGGATCGCGAGCGCCGTGAGTTCCTTGCCGGTGCCCGATTCGCCCGAGATGAACACCGTGGCGTCGGTGTTGGCCACCTTGCGGATCGTGCGAAAGAGCTGCTGCATCGCTTCGCAGGTGCCGACCATTTCGTCTTCGTCCTGGCTCGCGGCGGCGGCCGGCGTGTCGAGATCGCAAAGCGACACCATACCGAACGCGTGGCCCACGAGGTAGTCGAGCGTCGCATGCGCGACGGGCACGTGCACGTAGTCGAAACAGTAGTGGCGGATCAGGCGCCGCACCTCGGCGTCGGTGAGGCGCGAATCGTCGGTGAGCGCGATCCATCCCACCTGTTGCAGCCGCAGGATCGTCTCGAGGCCCGCGAACTCGCGCGGCGCGAAACCCGTGAGATCGACGATGCCGGCATAGGCCGCCTCCGGCTTCACAAGGCGCGAGGCCTCGTGCACCGTGCGCGCGGTCGCGATTTCCCAGCCGCGGCTCTTGAGGTAAGCGCACAGCAGCGGGTCGGGCGTGCGCGCGACATACAGCAAGGTGCGCTCGAGACTCGCCTCGGGCTTCGCATCGCGCGCGCGGCCGGCGTCGGGGACATCGTCGGCGAGCGGCGGTCCGCCCACGGCGAGACGCTGCCCGGCTCCGGCGAGCGGTGTCACAGTGGCGCCCAGATGTGAGGATTCGCGCACGATCGGCCTCATGTCATCAGAAGGTGTAAGGGAAACGCACGCCGACGACGAAGTTCGGTGCATCGGGCGTGAGCCCGATGGACACCGCGCCGTTGATCGTCAGGTGCTTGTTGACCACGTGATTCAGGCCGAAGTTGAGCACCGAGGCCGTCGTCTCGCTGCCCGGCACGCCGGTCCAGGTGCCGCCCGGCGACTTGGTCTTCGACTGCGGCTCGATGGCCATGGTGTACGAAATGCTTGCCGAGTCCTTGTCCGAGAAGGCGAGCGCGACGCCGCCGCCGAACTGGATGATATCGCCGAGCTTCACTTCGGCAGGCTCGGTCTGCCCGATCACCGAGGAGATGTCGGCGAACGAGCGCGAGATGTTGTACGTGTACGAGAAGCTGCCGAACAGCACCACCGGGTCGTAGGTCTTCAGCACCGAGATGCCGGCCGTGACGTTCCAGAAGCCCGTGCCCGTGGGCAGCTTGCTGGGAGCGACGAGATTGGTGTTGTCGGGCGTGATCTGCTGAACCTTGATGCCGAACGGCGAGGTGCCGGTGTCCGTCTTCACGCGCAGGCTGCCGACCACGTCGGGAATGTTGTTGGTTTCCTTCAGGAACTGGTAGTAGATCCCGAAGTTCACGTCGCCGATCGAGTTCGAATTGACCGACGCATCCGTGAGCGTGCTGGCCGAGCCGCCCGCGCCACCGACGATGAAGGTGCTGTGCCGGTAGACGTAAGGCACGTCCACATCGATGCTCATGCGGTCGGTGAGGCCGTAGCGCGTGTCGAGGTCGGCGGTGATCGTGTGCGACTTGGTCTGCCCCAGATTGATGTTGCCGAGGAAGATCGCGTCGAGGGCGAGAAAGCCTGAAAGCTGCAGCTGGCGGCGATCGTAGTAACTGTCGCTGATGCCCCAGTCCAACGTCAGCTTGTGGTCGAAGAGCGGCGCGTGCTCGCGCTGCACGACCGCTTCTTCGGCTTGCGTGCGCGCCGGCTCGGCGCTCTTTTGCGTCTCGCCCACGGTCGGGTTGTTCGGGTTCACGCCAACCGGCGCGCCCTGCTGCGGCCCGCTCGCGGCTGAGCTGCCGGTCGCGCCATTGGTCGCGCCCGCGTCGGGCGAGGGCGGGTTCACCGGCACGCCCGTGGCCGTGCCGGTGAGCGCACCCGGCGCAGTCGCGCCCGGCAGCGCCTGGGCAAGCGGCGGCAGGGGCACAGGCAGACCGTCTGCGCCCGGCTGTTCGGCGACCGTCGCGTCGGACGCAGCGTCGGGCGCACCCGCGCCCGGCATGCCGCGACCGCGTTGCGCCATTTCGAGGTTCGTCACCTGGCGCTCGAGTGACTGGATTTGCCGCTGCTGCTCGTCGACCACGCGCATGAGCGTATTCAGGCGGTCTTCGATCGACTGGCTTTGTAGCGCCTGCGCGTGGGCGGACTGCGAGAGCGCGAATAGTAGAACGGCTGCTGGAATGGCGGCCAGCGACACGTGTGGCGCGGCCGCCCTGGACATCATCTTCATTGTTCTTCCCCCGGGATCGAATGCGGGCGCCCGGCGGAACCCCCTGGTTCTACGCCCGCGCACATCGATGCTCCTCATTCAAGGTGCTGCTTCTCGCGCGGGGCCTTGCCCGCGTGGTGGTCTCCTTTGCTGGTACGTCTCGTTCCGAGCCCTCGGTTAGTGGAGATTTCGCAGCGCCTGTAATACGCCGGTCTGCCGGATCATTTGCGACGTCATCTGCTGCGTCTGCAGACTCAGTTGCAGCTGGTTGGCGACCTGCTGGTTGTTGCCTGCGACCTGGAGTAGCTGGGCGATCGCGCCGGCCTGTTGCGCGTTGCCCGGCATGATGTTCTGCGTGGCGATGCCCGCCGGCGTCTGCAGCGTCACGTTGACGCCGTTACTGCCGAACGAGATGCCCGCTCTTATGCTGCCGGTCGCGTTCGATGCCGACGCGCTCGGCTGGTTGGCCGCGCCTGGCAGACTGGCGAGCTGCGGCGCGTGGTTGTCATAGGAGATGGTTGCGGCATTGGCGCCCGTATTGCCGTTGCCGGCCACCTGGGTGATCTGCGAGACGCCGTTGACCGAGACGTTCTGGCCGCCGGTGGCCGTCGCGTTCGGGTTGGCGCCGCTGTTTGCGCCCGTGGTCCCGCCCTGCGTCGGGTCGATCACGGTTGCATAGGTCTTCACCTGCGCGCTCACCTGGTTGGCCGCGTTCTGGGCGACCGCGAGCGCGCCTTGCGCGACTGCGGTCGCGCCGTTTGGCAATTGCCATTGAGAAAGCAGGTTCAGAACGAACCCGGAAATCATGTCGCTGCCGGCATATTTGCCGGTCTGGTGCGCGAGCACGTCGTCGCCGACGGCTTCGCAGCGGATGCCTTGCGCCTGCGCGTCGGCGTTCGAGAGAAACGCCGGCATCGGTTGCGGCAAGCCGATGCCTTCAGCCGCTAGCGCACCGCTCGAAAAAGCGCAGGCGAGCGCGGAGACGGCTGCCGCGATGCCACACTGTGAGAGGTTGCGTTTCATGATTCTTCGGACTTCAGAACATGACGGCCTTATCGAGGCCGTATTCGAAGAAGGGAGTCGCCGCAGTGCCATTGAGCAAGGCTTGTTCACGCAGCTTGAGCGCGAGCGACTCGTTGTTCTGCAACAGCGGGGAGTCCTCCAGGAACGGTTTGCCGAGCACCGCGAAGACGAGTCCGTTCCATGTTTTGGCGAAGTCGTCTTCGGCGACGATACGGTTGCCGAGCGCGGGGTCCGCAATGAAGATGCGGCCGTTCTCGGCGTGCTTGACGATCACGAAGTGCTCATAGCCATCGATGTTCATGAGCACCAGCACGGGAATCTGCAGGTGGTAGAGCGCGTCGGTATTGACGCGAAAACCGCGGCCGCGCAAGCCGATCGTCTCGACGAACTTCTTCATGTCGAGCATGGAGAAGCCGTTCTTGACGACCACCTCGGGCGTGGAGAACACCATCATCTGACGGATCAGCTCAGGTTCGGGGATGTCGATGCCGTAGCCATACTTGAGCAGTGTGGCGAGTGCGGCGGCGCCGCAGCTGTAGTCATACTGCTGGCTGACGATGCTGCGATAGCGCAGGTCCCGCATCGAGTGCAGCGGCAGCTTCACCGGCACGCCGATGAGGTGGGTCGCGTCGAGCGTCGACTGCTGCGCATGCACAGGCACAAGGGCTGCGCTGGCCGAGAGCGTCAGCGCGACGACAAACATCCTTGATGCCGGGGTCGATACGGGCCCGGACATGGTGGTCTCCTACCTTCTGGTATGCGCGCCGGCTGCGGTGGGACAGCCGGCGCGCGTTGCTTGCTGCGTTTTCTGCCTGGGGCGAGCCCAGTTCCTGCAGTGCTGCCAGCCGTGCTTAGTGGCCGTTGTTCATCGCGGCGATTGCCATGCCGTTGTGCTGCAGGTTGCCGATGCCGCCGGCAATGTTCACGCCGATGTTGCCTTGCGCCCCGGTGAGCGTATTGGCGCCGAGGCTGGCCGTACCCTGGAACTGGCCGACTGCCGACATGTTGGCGTTCTGCGAGCTGTTATCCGTCGCGACCATGGCAACCGTCGAGTAGGCACCCGGGGTTGCCGTCGTCACCGAGCCGGCGAGGCTGTTGTTCTGCGCGTTGCCGATGCCCGATGCGACGTTCACGCCGACGTTGCCCGATACGTTGGCGAGCGAGCCGTCGCCGACCGACGCGTTCAGGTTGAAGTTCTTCACGTGGGCGCTACCGCTGGACGCCTGATTGTTGAAGATCTGCGCGTTGCCGAACACGTTGCCCATGTCGACAGAAGCGAGCGCGACATCGTTGCTTTGCGCGTTGTTGATGCCTTCCGCGATGTTCACGCCGAGGTTGCCCGTCACGCCGGTTGCTGCGCCGCTGCCGGTGTTGGCGTCGAGCGTGCCCGCCTGTTGTGTGTTGATATGCTGCGTGACGGAGCCGGTGGTGTGCTCGTCGACGGTGTTGAGCGAGTCGCTCACGTTGTAGCCCCAGCTCTTGCTCGAGCTCGAGCTGCGCGACGACGAGTGGCTATGCGAATCCGAGCTGGAGCTCGACGAGCTGTACATGGAAGCGTACGTGCTCGACGAGTTCTTCGACTTTTCGCTCGTGCCGTTTACGCTCGTCGAAAGCGCGGCGCTGGCCGTGCCGTCAGCATGAGCCGTATTGGCGGTCGTCGAGCTGTTGCTCGTATTCTTGTTGTTGTTCACGGACCAGGCCGCGCCGACGTTCGTCGTGTCGCTGTTGTTATGCGAGTTGGTCGTCGTGTGCGACGTGCTTTCCGAGCCGCTGAGGTTGATGCCGGCCGAGCCGTTCTTGTGGTTGCCGGTGTGCGACCACGATGCGTTGGCCTGGAGGCTGCCATTGCCGCTCTGCGACTTCGTCGACGTGTTGTTGCCTACGCTGCTGTAGCTCGTGCCAAGGGCCGCGCTGCCCGTGTCGCTATAGGTGCTGGCAGTCGTGTGGTCATGTGTGCTGCCATTGTCGGTCGCGACGTGATAGTCGGCGCTCGCGCTTGCGTTGAAGGTCTTGCTGAAGCTCGAGTTGCTCGACGAGCTCTTCGAGTTCGACGCATTGACTTGATGCGAATGCGACGAACTGCTCGACGAAGACGAACTGCTCGACTCGCTCGAGCTCGAGGACTTCGAGAAGGAATTGCTGCCTGTGCCCGTCACGCTCCACGTGGTGTTGTTCACTGTCGTGGTGATCTTGCCGCTGTTGTAGCTTTGCGCTTGCGGCAGAAGCGTGCCGCCACCGGTGGTCTGGTTGTTGTTGATGACGGCGCCGGCGGTGCTCGAAACCGAGACGCAGCCGAACAGCGTGACGAAACCTTCGATGCCGACGTATTGGGTGACGCCTGTGGCGTTAAAGAGATACGCCGAATTGGCTGCGTGGGCGGAACCTGCCGCCGACGCAAGAACTGCCGCTGCTATGAGGGTGCGCTTCATGATTTCGCTCCGATACTGAGTGGTCAGTTAAAAAAGAGTGCCCGCCGGGGGACGGAGCACAAAACTGTTTGCCGTAGCGTTACCGGCGCCGGCCGTCTGGTTCACCTGCACGAGGCCCGTCGCATTCCTGAATGCCGCATTGTCGATGCGTACCTCACGAATGCCCCCTGCCTGGGCCGTTTGCCCATGACCGCCGTTTTGAGCAGCCGCCGCGGACAGTTCCCCGTCCGAGACCGCCGCTACACCAATCGCACCACTGCTGATGAGAGCAGTGTTGCGCTGGACATTGCCCACGCCCGCCGACTGATTCACCATCATTGCGCCGTTCGTGTTTGCAAAAGCACCTGCACCAATCGTCGCGCTTGCGCCCTTGAGCTGCGCCGTGACGCTGGCGAGCTGCTCGTCGCCGTTCACGTTGATCGACACGTTGCCGGTCGTGATCGTCAGCTGGTTGGCCTGCGCGTTGTCGATGCCCGCGGTCTCGTTCACCGTGAGCGCGCCGGTGGTCGACGTGGCGGCGCCCGGGGCGATGCTCGCCGTCGCGCCGACGCTTACCTGGGCCTGCGCGGCGCTCGCGAAGGCGAGCGCCGCGCAGGCGAGCGCGCCGGAAAGCGCCGTGAGCAACGTGCGTGACGTATGGATCGAACGGCTCATTTCATGCCTCCCATGGCGCCCGTGAGCGGGGCGAGCGCGCCTGTGATCGTCGAGGAAATCGTGCCGCCGAGGCCGGCACCGACGCCGGCGCTCGCGCCGGCACCGGCCGCCACGTTCGAGCCCGTCGCGCTGCCCGTGAGAATGCGCGTGAGCGCCTGGACGCCGGCGGTTTGCGCGCTCAATGCGCCGTTTGCGTTCACGCCGCTCGAGCCGTGCGCGTTGGTGAGATCCGTGTCGGTGACGAGCGTCGCCATCGCCGGGTCGAAGCTGTTCTTGGGGAAGGTCGTCGCGCGCACGAGCACCGGGTCCTGACTCTTCGGCACATTGTCGAAAGCGCTGCGTGGCGTGATGTCACGTTCGACGATGACGTCGCCGGGGTTCGTGACCTGCTGGGCGGCCACGCCCGCCGTGACGCTCGCGGCCAGCAAGCCGCACAGGGCGGCGGCGACCTGGGCCGACCGGCGGCTGGCGCCGCGCGTCGAGTTGCGTGCTCTCATGCTGGTCTCCTCCTGGCCGGAGTCGGCGCATCGGCGCCTGGTCCGGCCCTTTCGTCCCGGCTGCGCGTGTTCGCAGCGAACCAGGACACCGCGCCGCAAGCGGCGCGGGTGCTATCTCATCGTTACTTTCTCGTGTAGCTCGCGAGGTTGCCCTGCGCGTTCTGGGTCGCGTCGACGGGGATCGGCAGCGGTGCGGGCGGTGCGATTTCGTCCCAGAGCGTCACGTTGTTGTTGCCGCGCATCAGTTGCGGGGTGGCGGCCACCATCACCATGCCGACGGCGCCGCCGCGCTGGCGCGCAAGCGTCTGGTCGTCGAGCGAGCCGATGCCCGCGAAGACACCGTCGTTGCCAAAGGTGACGGGGTCGGCCGGGGCGTGGGCGCTGGCGGCCGTAGTGCCGGCCGGGTCCGTGGCGGTCGAGGGGGCATTGCCGGCCGGCGCGCTCACTGCGAGCGCGGCGGGAACGAGTGCCGCAGGTGTTGCAGGAACGACATCCGGGGCGGCGTTGGCGACGCTGGCAACTGCGCCTCGCGCGCCAGGCGCATCATCCACCGACTGTGCGCGAGCACCGGGCGAGAGGACGAGGAGGGCGGCGGGAACGAGCATGGCGGCGCATGCACTGCCGTAGCCGATGACACTGCGCCGGACCTGCTGGATGTTGAGTCGCATGGCGTATCTCCTGGTGCGAGACATTTAGCGAAACGTGTGCCATCGCCCGCAATCCATTGATACGCTTCGAACCGCACTATTCTCTGCAAAATTTGAATGGCGGATATTCGCCAAAATGTTTCAGCGCTGAAACGTGAGGCCGTTTAAACCCGTTTGGAATGCGATATGGGTTTCAAAGGAGAACGTTTGCGCGTGAGGCGCTTAACTATTGAGAGAAAGGAAACATCCGTAATTATTTCTGCACTGACAAAATGCCGGGAAAGTGGTGGAAACATTTCCATCGGTCCCTTATCCATTCCTGCCGCATAAATTCTATCCAAGTGCCACGAGGCTATAGTAAGCTTCAGAAAAAGCCGTATTGCCTAAAAGAAAACGCCCGCAACTGGGCAAGTTGACACACACGCCACAACTCGGGGATTCACTGTCAGCAAAAGCATGCGCGTTCACTGTTTTTTCAGGTACGCGAAAGTCGCTTTTTGCTGCGTGTCTGTACATTCAGGTGCGTGCCGTCATTCCCAAACGATGGTGTTGGCAAGAGGATCTGAATAATGGAACCTGCAACGCGGCAATTGGTGTACGTGACGCGAAAACCGGTCGAAGCGTTGAACGAGCGGTTCCACGAGCGTGGCTGGCAGGTGGAGATCGTCGGCAACGCGCGGGACGCGCGGCGCGCCCTCCGTGCGGGTATGCCTGCGGGCGGGCTGCTCGATCTTTCAAGTGAATTCCATCTGCACGAAATCGGCTCGTTCGAGCCTTGCCTCACGCTGCCCAACGTCGGCTGGGTCGCGGCGACCACGACGGGGCAGTTGCAGGACGCCACGCTGCGCCGTCTGGTGCGCGATTACTGTTTCGATTACGTAACGGTCCCCTGGAACGGCGACCGGATCGTCGATTCCGTCGGCCATGCGTATGGCATGGTTTCGCTTGGCGAAGTCGCCTCGAACGACACCACGGGCGGCACCGAGGGCGAAATGGTCGGCTCGTGCGAGGCGATGCTGGCGCTGTTCCGCTCGATCCGCAAGGTCGCGCTGACCGATGCGCCGGTGTTCATCTCGGGCGAGTCGGGCACGGGCAAGGAACTCACGGCTGTGGCGATCCACGAGCGCTCGGCGCGCCGCAGCGCGCCGTTCGTGCCGATCAACTGCGGCGCCATTCCCCCGCACCTGCTGCAGTCCGAGCTGTTCGGCTACGAGCGCGGCGCGTTCACGGGCGCGAGCCAGCGCAAGGTCGGCCGGGTCGAATCGGCCAACGGCGGCACGCTCTTTCTCGACGAAATCGGCGACCTGCCCATGGAAAGCCAGGCGAGCCTGCTGCGCTTCCTGCAGGAAGGCAAGATCGAGCGCCTGGGCGGTCATCAGTCGATTCCCGTGGACGTGCGCATCATCTCGGCCACGCACGTCGACATGCGCGCGGCGATGGTGGAAGGGCGCTTTCGCCAGGATTTGTATCACCGTCTGTGCGTGCTGCAGATCGACGAGCCGCCGCTGCGCGCGCGCGGCAAGGACATCGAGCTGCTCGCGCGGCACATGCTCGAGCGCTTCAAGAAGGACGGCAGCCGGCGCCTGCGCGGCTTTTCGCCCGACGCCATCGCCGCCCTGCACAACTACAGCTGGCCCGGCAACGTGCGCGAGTTGATCAACCGCGTGCGGCGCGCCATTGTGATGTCGGAGGGCCGTGCGATCACGGCGCGCGATCTCGAACTCGGCGACTACGTCGAGGTGGTGCCGGTCTCGCTCGCCCAGGCGCGTGAAGCCGCCGAGCGCCAGGCCATCGAACTCGCGCTGCTGCGCCACCGCGGCCGCCTTGGCGACGCCGCCCAGGAGCTCGGCATCTCGCGCGTGACGCTGTACCGGCTCTTGTGCGCGCATGGCATGCGCCATATGGAAAGCGAGCCGCTCGCGCCGCATCCGGGCGGCCTGGCTTCGGGCGGTTGAGGCGGAGTGGGGCTGTTTGAGGCCGATTGACGTCGATTGAAGCGAGCGGCGCTTTCGTGCTCCGCGCATGGGGCGTGTGCCGTCGCTGTTGCCGGCCATTGCCATGGCGTTTCATCTCGCCGCGCCTTGTTGCGCCGCGAACCTGTCCCCGGGCTCGTCGTAGCCCGTTCTGCGGGCGTTGCGCCCTTGTCCCCGTCGTGTGATGGGCTTGCGCTTTCGGCGCAGCCGACCCGCAACGCGCGCGCCGGGTAAAATCCTTCTTTTCCATCCTGAATCCGAACCGGGCGCCACGTGCCCGACGAGGGAACCGCGCATGAAACAGTATCTCGAGCTCGTCCGCTCGATTCTCGACACCGGCACCTGGCAGGAAAACCGCACCGGCATCCGCACGATCAGCCAGCCGGGCGCCATGCTGCGCTTCGACCTGCAGGAAGGTTTCCCCGCGGTGACGACGAAGAAGCTGGCGTTCAAGTCTGCCGTGGGCGAGCTGATCGGATTTTTGCGCGCCTCGCGCAGCGCCGCCGACTTCCGGGCGCTCGGCTGCAAGGTCTGGGACGCCAACGCCAACGAGAACGCCCAGTGGCTCGCCAACCCGTATCGCCAGGGCACGGACGACCTGGGCGACGTGTACGGCGTGCAATGGCGGCGCTGGCCAGCTTACAAAGTGCTCGATGCCGACGCCGTCGCACAGCTCGCCGACGCGCAATCGCGCGGCTACACGCGCGTGGCAGGATTTACCGGGGATGGCCGCCCCAAGGTGCTGCTCTACAAGGCGGTGGACCAACTGCGCCAGTGCCTCGACACGATCATGAGCAACCCGGCCGACCGGCGTATTTTGTTTCATGGCTGGAATCCGGCCGTGCTCGAAGAGATCGCGCTGCCGGCTTGCCACCTGCTGTACCAGTTCCTGCCGAACCCGACGAAGCGCGAAATCTCGCTGTGCCTCTATATCCGCAGCAACGATGTGGGCCTCGGCACGCCGTTCAACCTGACCGAAGGCGCGGTGCTGCTGCACCTCGTGGGCCGGCTGACGGGTTATACGCCGCGGTGGTTCACGTACTTCATCGGCGACGCGCACATCTACGAGAACCAGCTCGATATGCTCAACGAGCAGCTGCGCCGGGAGCCGTACGCGAGCCCGCGTCTGGCCATCGCTGAGCGCGTGCCCGAGTATGCGAAAACGGGCGTCTACGAGCCTCAGTGGCTCGAAAAGGTCGAGCCGTCGGACTTCTCGCTCGTCGATTACCGGCATCATGAGCCGCTGACCGCGCCGATGGCGGTGTGAGGCGCTTGCCTCTACGTTAATGGCCGGTATGACCGCGCCATGAAAAAAGCCCGCGAATGGCGACGTTCGCGGGCTTTTTCGTTGGCGGCGCGGCGATCAGCCGTGGTGGTGATCGTCGTGGTTGCCACCGCTTGCGCGCTCGTGCGGATGAGGCGCGGGCTGCGGCTGCGGACGCGGTTGAGGCTGCGGCTGCGGACGGGCCTCCGCGTGCTGCTGCGGCTGGGGCTGAGGATGGAATTCCGGGCGCGGCTGCGGTTGCGGACGGGCTTCCGCGCGCTGCTGCGGTTGCGGTTGCGGGTGGAATTCCGGACGCGGCTGGGGCTGCGGCTGCGGACGGACCTCGGCGCGCGGCTGGGGCTGCGGCTGCGGACGGACCTCAGCACGCTGCTGCGGCTGCGGCTGCGGTTGCGGCTGCGGCTGCGGCTGCGGCTGCGGCTGCGGCTGAGCTTGCGCCTGCGGATGGAACTCGGGGCGCGCCGCGGGCTGCTGCGCCGGCCGCGCCTCGGCTTGCGGCGGCATCTGCGGGCCGTGCTGCGCCGCGGCCGACTCGGGCATCCGTTGCTGCGCTTGCGGCTGCGGCTGGCCATGCGCCGCGTCACGCTGCGCCTGCATCGCGGCGGCGGGCGGCCGGCCCGCCTCGTTGGCCCCCGGCTGGCCGCGCGTGGCCATCGGCGCGTGCGGCTGCGTCCAGGCAGGCTGATGCGCTTCACCGTGCGCCGCGTTCGCTACATTCGCCGCGTTCATTGCGCCCGGACCGGGCTGGCCGGCTGCGGGCGCGCCGCCTTCGGGCCGGCCCGCAAACTGTGGCGGGCGCGGCACGCCATGTTCCTGCGCGGCGGCCGGCGGCACGCCCGGCTGGCCATGCTCGGCGCCGCGCGGCATGGCGTTGGCGGCCGCGGCGCCCGGTTGGGCCGCGCCGCCGGGCATACCCGGACGGCCGGCTTGCGCCTGCGGGGCAGCCGGCCTGCCCGCCGCACCGAGCACCGGTGAATGCGGCGGCACGACGCGCACGTTCTGCGCGGGCCACGCGCCTTGAGCCGCCCGAGCGAACGGCGAGGAGGGCGCATGCGACGGCGCCGAGACGCGCACCACGGGCGCGCCCGCACCCGGCACCGTGCCGCCGGTGTGGGCGAAGCGCTGCGCGAGGTTGTCGCGGAACGCGGGCGGTGCGACCGGCGCGCGCGTGGCCACGACCTGGCGCTGATTGAGCGTCGCGGGCGGCCGGTAATCGGCGCGGCGCATATTGGGCCCGAAGCTGCCCTTCACAGGCGCGATGCCGGGCGTGCCCGGGTCGATGCGCGCATTGCGCCATTGCCGCGGATCGACACGCTGCGCGAACCGCGAGACCGGCTGACCGTGGACGAACGCCGTGGCCGGCACCGCCGTCACTGCACCCGGCGCGCGATAGTTCACGTAGGTGTTGTGAACGTTGATATTCGTGATGTTGACGTCGCGCCGGTAGTTGTTGACGACGACGGTCTGGTTCACGCGCTCGTAGTAGTGCGGGCTCCAGCCGCCCCAGTGCGGATGCCACGGCTCGCCCGGCCCGAGCGCGAACCACGCGACGCCCGCGGCCGCGACGCCGCCTACCGCGAGGTTGACACCCCAGTCCGTGCCGCCGTCTCCGCCGCCCACGAACGCGACCAGCGCCGGCGCATAGACGGGCGGCGCGCTCTCGACGATCGGCCCCGGCACCCATGCCCACGAGTCGTCGACGTAAGCCCAGCGTCCATAGTGGTACGGCGCGAAGCCCCAGGGCGCGTCATCGACCCAGGTCCAGCCCCACGGCGCCTGCCAGACCCAGTGGCCGTCGTGATACGGCGCCCAGCCCGTGGGCACCGAGTTCGGCGTCCAGACTTCGCCGTACTGCGGATCGTTGCGCCACGTGCCGTTGTTGTCGAGGTCCTGGTAGCCCGGGACGTCGCGCGAGACGTAGCGCGCCGAGACCGAGCGGTCCTCGGCGGCGTCGCGCGCGAGCCCCCACTGGTCGAAGGCGTCCGGCGGCGGCGTCTGGTCGCTCGCCACCTGCTGCAGGTCGGTGCCGGCGAAGCGGATCTGCTGGCCGGCCGTCATCGGCGTCTGACCGTTTTCGCCGTACACGGTCACGCTCCCGTTACGCACGGTGACGGTCGTGCTGCTGCCGTCGGGTGCCACATCCACGCGATAGTCGCCGGGGCTCGTCACGCCGAGTGCGAGGTTCGGCGTGTCGATTTCATACGAACTGCCGGGCGGCACTTCGCGCACACGCGTCGAGAGCGTGCCCTGCGCGATCTTGAGCTGCGCGGTTTGATCGTCGAGATTGAGGACGTCGAGGCTCGTTTGCGCGCCGAGGCGCACCGCCGTCGAGCCGATGTGCAGTTCCGAGCGCCCATTGGCGTCGTTCCAGAGCTGGTCGCCGGTCGTGAGCGGGCGGTTCAGCTGCGCGTACGACCAGTCGCTGGCGCCGGCCGGCTCGGTGGTCACGGCGCCGGCCATGTAGTCCAGACGCGCGACGCGGCTCGGCGGATCGCCGCCCGTGGCAGCGGGAGCGGTCGCGGCGTCGGGCGGCGCCGCCTGCGCGAACACCGCGGGCGCGGCGGCGAGGTTCAGCGCCGCGAGCGCGGCGAGCGCAAACAGCGTGCGGCGCGAGGTGCGCCGAAACTGGGTGATCGTAGGTGTGCGCGTCGTCATCGTTGTTCTCCTGTCGCTGGGATTTGGCGCTTTGATACCGCAGCGTTTAGCGCTGTCCCATGCAGGGCACTGTATCCGGCGGGCTTGTTTCCATGCTCACGGATTTGTTAAGGCTTATGCACCAGATGTAACAGAACGTGTGACCGCAGGCGAAACGCGCATTTTTGCGCGCGAAATCGGCGATTTTGTCGGGTATTTGTCAGCTAATTCGACGAGCGCACGCGGTGTTCAGGCGCCGGCGATCGCGTCGAACTCGCGCTGTCCCTTGGGCGTGATGCGCAACACGCGCGGGCGGCTCGTGCGCTCGATCCAGCCCCCCTGCGTCCACGAATCGAGCAACGCCGCGCCGAGTGCGCCGCCCAGGTGCGGCCTGCGCTCGCTCCAGTCGAGGCAGGTGCAGGCGAAACGGCGCCGCCGCGTGCGCAACGCCGCCACGTCCACGCCCCAGGCCGCAAGACGCGTCGCGCCCGCGGGCGTGGCTTCGAGCGTGTCGCCGTCGCGCACCAGCAGGCCGCCGTCCACGAGGCGCTCGAAGACCTGCACGGCCACTTCGCCGGCCATGTGGTCGTAGCAGGTGCGCGCATGGCGCATCTCGAGCGGCACCGTGCGCGCGGGGCGCGGCGCCGGGCGCTGCGAGGTGACGGCGTTGGACACCTGCGCGACGTTCATGAGCGCCTCGATCGCCGCGGCGATCTCGGGGTTGGCGATGCGGTAGTAGCGATGGCGGCCGCGCACGTCGAGCGCGAGGAGCCCGCCGTCGGTCAGGCGCGCGAGGTGGCCGCTCGCCGCCGAAGGCGACAGGCCCGCGATCATCGTGAGTTCGCCCGCGGGCCGCGCGCTGCCATCCATCAGCGCCCACAGCATGGCGGCGCGGCCGGGATCGGCGAGCAGGGCGGCAACGCGTGCGAGGCCAGGGAAGTGGCTCGATTCGTCGGTGGCGGGGAGGTTCATGGCGGCTCCTTCGTGACTTGCGATGGCGGCTGATGTCGCCCACACCGGTACTTTAGCGAAGTCTCGCATTCGACGTTTCAGTCTGCGATGAAGTATCGATTGCAGGCGTTCGATGGCCCCCGCGATGGGGCCGAAGTATTGTCTGCGGCGGTGCGTACTGCGGCGCGCAGGAGCCGCGCGCTAAAATTGTCTCTTCACGCAACTGGCTCGGCCTTTTATGAAACGCTTTCTGGCTCTTTTTGCCGCCGCCGCGCTCGCCGCCTTGTGCGCCGCCTGTGCAGGCGGTTCCGCGCCGCCGTCGTCGAGCGGCGCGAGCGGCATCACGATGTACGGCACGATCGACGAGGGCATCACGTTCCACAAGTGAGCGGCCGGGCATCATCTGGCAGTATTTGATGTTACTCTGACCTGACTGCCAAACGCGCGCGTGCGATGATGCGGACACATCGTCAGCATCGAGTCCGCCGCCATGCCGTCTCAGCCCCTGTCCCCAACGCCCGCACGCCATGTCGTGTTCGCCGTCGCGCCCGAGCTCGTGCTGCTCGACGCCTGCGGCCCCGTCGAGGCGTTCTGGCGCGCCGAGCTGGCGATGCGCGCCGCGAGCGGCATAAGCGGCGGCGAGTCCTGCGCCTACCGCACGACGCTCGCCTCGGTCGCCGGCGGCGTGCTGCCCACCTTCGCGGGCATGCCCATCGTCACCGAGCGGCTCGACACGCTCGACCCCGCCACGATCGACACGCTGATCGTGCCCGGCATCCCTATCTACGACACTACGGACGACAGCACCACGCTGCAACCCGAACTCGTCGCCTGGATCGCGGCGGCCGCGCCGTACGCGCGCCGCGTCGCCTCGGTCTGCACGGGCGCGTTCTATCTCGCCGCGACGGGCCTGCTCGACGGCCGCCGCGCCGCCACGCACTGGCGCAACGCCGCCCAGCTCGCGCGCCGCTTTCCCCGCGTCGAAGTCGACCCCGAGCCGATTTTCATCCGCGACGAGCGCGACGGCCGCGCGGTGTGGACGTCGGCGGGCGTGACGGCGGGCATCGATCTCGCGCTCGCGCTGATCGAGGAGGACTGCGGCCATGCGGTCGCGATGCAGGCGGCGCGCCGCCTCGTCGTGTTCATGAAGCGGCCCGGCGGCCAGTCGCAGTTCAGCGAGGCGCTCACGGCTCAGGCCAGCGCGGGCGCGGAGTTCGACGCGCTGCACGGCTGGATGGCCGCCAATCTGCACGGCGAGCTCAGCGTCGAGCGCCTCGCCGAAGAAGCGCGCATGAGCCCGCGCACGTTCGCGCGCCGCTATGTCGATGCGGTGGGGCGCACGCCGGCGCGCACGGTCGCGGCGATGCGCGTGGAGGCCGCCGCGCACGCGCTCGTGCAGTCGCGCCGGCCGCTCAAGCGTATTGCGGCCGACTGCGGTTTCGGCACCGAGCAGAATCTGCGGCGCGCGTTCGAAAGGTCTTACGGCGTGCTGCCGCTCGATTACCGGGCGCGATTCGCGGCGAACTAAAAACATTGCAGATGGCGTTTCGCAAACGGCTGCGACCGTCTGTCTTATTGCGCTCGTATAATCGACGCCTCCTTACCCCACCATACGAGCCGCCGTACGCGGCTTTACGCCATGAGCCAAGCCGAGATGAAGACGCCTACCCAGCCGCTGGACCGTTCGGAAACGACGTTCCGGTTCCTCGCCGAGCCGACTTCGGTGAACTTCGGCGGCAAAGTGCACGGCGGTGCGCTGATGAAGTGGATCGACGAGACGGCCTATGCGTGCGCCGCGGTCTGGTCCGGCCGCTATTGCGTGACGGTGAGCGTGGGCAATATCCGCTTTCGCCGGCCGATTCTCGTCGGCAACATGGTCGAGTTGCGCGCGCGTGTGGTCGCCACGGGCCGCACATCGATGCATATTCACATCACCGTGCACGCCGGCGATCCGAAGAGCGGCCAGCTGCGCCTCACCACGGACTGCCTGATCGTGTTCGTGGCCGTCGACGAAAACGGCAACCCGATTCCCGTGCCGACCTACGTGCCGGAAACGGACGAGCAGAAGCGCCTCGCGAAGTACGCGCTCGACGTGAAGGAAGCGCTCGACGCGATCGTCGAACTCAAGCCCGAGGAAGTCGCGAAAGGCCAGGTTTAAGCGGGTTTGATACGCGGGCACGCTGTTGCGGCAGCATGAAAAAACGGGCGGCGAGGGTTGAACCACGCCGCCCGTTTTGCATTTCAGTCCTGCGAATCAAGCTTGTTGCTTCGCGTTGCCCACCATCTCGCCGGGCTTCACCCACTCGTCGAACTGCTGCTCGGTCACGTGTCCCAGCGCGAGCGCGGCGGCCTTGAGCGTGGTGCCTTCCTTGTGCGCCTTCTTGGCGATCTGCGCGGCCTTGTCGTAGCCGATGTGCGGATTGAGCGCCGTCACGAGCATGAGCGATTCGTTGAGCAGCGTGTCGATGCGCGAGCGGTTCGGCTCGATCCCCACCGCGCAGTGATCGTTGAAGCTGAGCGCGCCGTCGGCGAGCATGCGGATGGACTGCAGCACGTTGTGCGCGATCATCGGGCGGAACACGTTCAGCTCGAAGTTGCCGCTCGCGCCGCCCATGTTCACGGCGACGTCGTTGCCGAACACCTGGCAGCAGAGCATCGTCACTGCTTCGGACTGCGTAGGGTTCACCTTGCCCGGCATGATCGAGCTGCCCGGCTCGTTCTCGGGAATCGACAGTTCGCCCAGGCCGCAGCGCGGGCCGCTCGCGAGCCAGCGAATGTCGTTGGCGATCTTCATGAGGCTCGCCGCCACCGTCTTGAGCGCGCCGTGCGCGAACACGAGCGCGTCGGCGGCGGCCATTACCTCGAACTTGTTGGGCGCGGTGACGAAGGGCACGCCCGTGAGCTTCGCGATGCTCTCCGCCACCTTCTGCGCGAACCGCGGATGCGCGTTCAGGCCCGTGCCCACGGCCGTGCCGCCCTGCGCGAGTTCGTAGAGATGCGGCAATGACGATTCCACGTGCTTGATACCGTGATCGAGCTGCGCGACGTAGCCCGAAAACTCCTGGCCGAGCGTAAGCGGCGTGGCGTCCTGCAGGTGCGTGCGGCCGATCTTCACGATGTCGACGAAGGCCTTCGCCTTCGCGTCGAGCGTATCGCGCAGCGTCTTGAGCGCCGGCAGCAGATGCTTGACGATGCCGTAGGCGGCGGCCACGTGCATCGCGGTCGGGAACACGTCGTTGGACGACTGGCCGCGGTTGACGTCGTCGTTCGGATGCACCTTGCGCGCCTCGCCGCGCTCGCCGCCCAGAATCTCGCTTGCGCGGTTCGCAATCACCTCGTTGAGGTTCATGTTGGTTTGCGTGCCGGAGCCCGTTTGCCAGACCGCGAGCGGGAATTCGCCTGGATGCTTGCCCGCGATGATCTCGTCGGCGGCCTGCATGATCGCGTGCGCCCTGGTCTCGTCGAGCACGCCCAGCGAGAGATTCACTTCGGCCGCGGCGCGCTTGATCGTCGCGAGCGCGGTGATCAGTTCCGGCGACTGCTTTTCGGTGGAGATGCGGAAGTTCTGCAGCGATCGCTGCGTCTGCGCGCCCCAAAGCTGCTGGGCGGGCACGGCGATCTCGCCGAACGTGTCGCGCTCCATGCGGACGTTTTCGTTGCTTGCGGTCATTTGATACTCCGGTGATTGAGGCGGCGCCTTCGGCTCGCGCGGCTCGCGCTGCGCAGGAGGGCGCCGCTCTCGTGACGGGTTCGGATCCGCGTGGTGGCTGGGCTGCGGCGGCGCTGCGCGTCTCGCGTGACAAAGGTGACGCAAGCGGCTTCGCGGCTGGCTCGACGGCGGACGGGTACGACGTTAGTTAAGCGTTCTACGTTTTGCGCGCCCGATAGCGACGTGCGCTCAAAGCCGCTTCACAGCTGGCTATCGACCGGCAACAGCAAGAATAGCCCGGTTAGGACATTTCTGTAGAAACCCGCACCAGGGTCGAGGTTGTAGGTGCGGATCATGCCGTTCTCCTCGTCGGTCCAGACGAGCGGCGAGTTGACCGTCGTGCCTTTGAGCAGCGCCAGTTGCGCGGGCGTCGCGAGCGTCACGCGGTAGCTCACCTGCGGCGAGATCGCGCGCTTGAACAGGTCGGCGACTTCATGCGCGATCGTCGGGCTCTCGACGGTGAGCGCAAGCTCGGTGTTCAGGCGCGCCGAGCGCGGATCGAGATTGAGCGAGCCGATCACGAGCGTGCTGTCGTCGATCACGTACGCCTTGGCGTGCAGGCTCGCGTGCGAGCGCGAACCGACCACGCCGAAGCGCTGCTCGTCGTCGTGCTCGCCCTGCTGCGGCTTGAACTCGTAGAGCTCGGTGCCGGCCTCGAGCAGCGGCACGCGGTAGGGGCTGTAGCCGGCCTGCACCGCCACGGCGTCGGTGGCGGCGAGCGAATTGGTGAGGATCGCCACGCGCACGCCGTGCGAGGTGAGCGCGCGGATGGCCTGCACGCCCGTGTCGTGCGGCACGAAGTACGGCGAGAACACCAGCACGCTGCTGTGCGCCTGATGGATGCGCTCCAGCAGCGCGCGCATGGCGTCGCCCAACTCGCCTTTCTCGGTGCCCGCGATCTTGCCGGGCGAGTCGGCCACGAACGCCCATTTCGCCCAGACGAGCCCGAGCGTGTTGCCCGCGATCTGCTGCGCGAGCGGCGTGGCGTTGAGCGGCTTGGCGTTGTAGGGTTCGGCGCTCTCGCGCCAATGCTTGCGCAGGTCGTCGCGGGCGGCGTCCAGATTGTGCGCGTCGAACTTCTGATGATTGAGCACGCGCAACGGGTAGGAGATCGAGCTGTTCCAGTACTCGTCGAAGCTTGCCGAGACGCTTTGCGCGACCGGGCCTGCCGTCAGCACGTCGAGGTCGCGGAAGTCGATCGTCGGGCTCGCGTTGAAGTATTCGTCGCCGAGATTGCGGCCGCCGACGATCGCCATTTCGTTGTCGACGATCGTCGCCTTGTTGTGCATGCGGCGCGTGAACTGGTCGACGTTCGTGAAGAAGTTGCGCGTGCGCAGGTACATCGACTCGCTCGTGCTGCCGTACGGGTTGAACACGCGGATCTGGATGTTCGGATGGCTGTTGAGCGCGGCCATCAGGCGGTCGATGTCGTGAAAATTCAGGTCGTCGACCAGCATGCGCACGCGTACGCCGCGATCGGCCGCATAGAGCGCCGAGCCGAGCAGCAGCTTGCCGGTGGTGTCCTCGTTGGCGATGTAGTACTGCATGTCGAGCGTCTTCGTCGCCGCGCGCGCGAGCGCGACGCGCATCTGCAGCGAGTCGGTGCCGGTGGCGAGCAGTCGAAAGCCCGATTCGTCGGGGTGAGCCGCAACGGGGGCGGCGAGCGCGGCGCCGAGCGGCGTGGCGCTGGCTTGCTGTGCCGGCAGCGCCGCGCTCGTCTCACGCGGGTAGTCCGTGGCGGGCGGCCGCGTCGCGCAACCGGCGACCAGCGCGAGGCAAACGAGCGCGAAGAAGGCCCGGAACGGGGTTTGCAACGGCGCGCGCCGCAAGGTCAGGGGTTGCGTAACGGCTTCGGATCGGGCGGGATGCGCGGGCAAACGGATTCTCCATGGCGGCGCGCCGCATGATGGTTCGTTTTCATTGCACGGCTTCGCGAAGATTCTACGGGAAGCGGCCCACCTGGCTTGCGGCGGCGGACACGCTGCGTTTGCAATTTCCGGGCCGCAAGCATCTGAGGTTTGAGCGCGGCCGGAAATGTCCGCGGTCGATCAAACGCGCTCGGTCGACGCGTTCGCAGCGCCTTGCGCATCGCGCGTGCTGCAGCGCGCCGGCTTGCCGGCCCAGTAGCCGGCGAGCACCGAGCCCGAGAGGTTGTGCCACACCGAGAAGAGCGCGCCCGGCAGGGCGGCGAGCGGCGAGAAGTAGAGCTTGCCGAGCGTCGCGGCGAGGCCCGAGTTCTGCATGCCGACTTCGATGGCCAGCGTGCGGCACACCGATTCGTCGAAGCCGAGCAGGCGGCCGCCCCAGTAGCCGCCGAGCAGGCCGATGCCGTTGTGCAGCACCACCCCGAGCGCGACGAGCGGACCGACCGTCGCGATGCTCGCATGTGTGCCGCCCACCACGGCGGCGATGATCGCGAGGATCGACACCATGGAGACGAGTGGCAGCACCGGCTCGACGCGGCGCACGAGCGAGCCCGCGAGGCGGTTCACGACGAGGCCGATGGCGATCGGCAGGCCGACGATCTGCAGGATGCTCATGAGCATGCCGCGCACGTCGACGACGATCGAGGCATCGACGTAAAGGCGCGTCAGGAGCGGCGTCGCGAAGACGCCGACGAGGGTGGACAGCGCACTGATCGTCACCGACAGCGCGACGTCGCCGCGCGCGAGATAGATCATCACGTTCGATGCCGTGCCGCTCGCCACGCTGCCCACGAGCACCATGCCCGCGGTGAGATCGGGCGGCATGTGCAGCACTTTGGCGATCGCCCAGGCGGCCAGCGGCATGACGAGGTAGTGCAGGAAGATGCCCGCAGCGACCGGCGCGGGCCGCGTGAAGACGCGCTGGAAGTCGGCGAACGAGAGCGTGACGCCCATCGACAGCATGATGATCATCAGGAGCGTCGTGACGTGCGGCGCGATCGGCGCGACGAGGCCCGGATCGAAGTAGGCGAGCAGGGAAACGAGAACGGCCCAGAGCGGGAAGAGTCGGGTAATCGCGGCAAGCATGAAGGGGTGGTCCGTGAGTGGGTTCGTTATGCGTTGGCGCACGGCAAGCGGTGCCGGGGTGGCCGGCGGCGCTCGCGGGGCGCGGCTGTCTCCTGTGTCGTGCAGCGCACTGTTCTTGCCCTCGTGGGACGGACGCCGCTTGCGGCGCCAGGCGCGTATTTTAACCGGTCGAGCCGGTGCGGCCCGGCCGGTTAAGTAAACGCTTCAGGCTGCGCTTCAGGTCGCGCGGCTCGCCGTGGCGGCGTGAGATTGCGAGCGCCGGCTCATGCGGTGAAAGCGCCATGTCATGAGCACGGCGACGGTGGCGAGCCCGGCCGCCAGGCCCCACCAGAGTCCGAGCGCACCGAGGCCGAAGTGAAACGCGAGCGCGTAGCCGAGCGGAAAGCCGATGCCCCAGTAGCCGAGCGTGGCCGCGAGCATCGGCACGCGCGTGTCCTTGAGGCCGCGCAGGCAGCCCGAACCGACGGTCTGCGCGCCGTCGACGATCTGGAAGATGGCCGCGACGCCGAGCAGCGTGGCGGCGAGCGAAATCGTGTGCGCATTGGCCGGGTCGTCGAGATGCAGGTAGAGCCCGACGATCCAGTGCGGCGCCAGCACCATCACGAGCGCCGAGAGCGACATGAAGCCGACGCCGAGCCCGAGTGCGACGAAGCCCGCATGGCGCGCCGCGCGCGGCACGCCCGCGCCGGACCAGTAACCCACGCGCACATTGGCGGCCTGGCCGATCGCGAGCGGCACCATGAACGTGACGGACGCCACGTTCAGGGCGATCTGGTGCGCCGCGAGCGGCGTCTCGCCGAGCAGGCCCGCGAGCAGGCCGGTGGCGAGAAAGAGCGTCGCTTCGACCGCATAGGTGATCGCGACCGGCCAGCCGATCGTGAAGAGTTCGCCCATCAGCGGCGCCGTGGGCCGGCGCGCGACGACGAAACGCTGGTGCGAAGGCCGCAGGTGCAGCAGCGCCATCAGCACGAACGCGGTGAGCCACACGGTGATCGTCGTCGCCACCGCCGAGCCGAGAAAGCCGAGCCGCGGCAGGCCCCACTCACCGTGGATCAGGCCGAAGTTGAGAAAGCCGTTGATGAACACGCACGCAACCGACACCCACAGAAGGCGCCGCGCCGCGCCGATCGCGGGCAGGAACGAGCGCATGAGCCCCACGCCGATGAGGCTGGCGGGCGCGCCCCAGCGCAGCACCGCCGTGTATTCGCCGATGTGATGCGCGAGCAGCGTCGGCTCCCCGAGGGCGCGCAGGATCGGCTCGGCAAACGAGAGCAGCGCGAACGCCGGCACCGAGAGCAGCAGGGACAGCGCGAAACCGGTCCAGTAGATGTGCGGCACGTGGCTTTCGTTGTCGGCGCCGCGCGCCTGCGCGACGCTCACGCTTACCGAGGTCAGCACGCCCTGCAGCACGGTCACCACCACGAAGAACATGTTGGCGCCGAGGCCGCCCGCGGCGAGCGCGTCGGCGCCGAGCGAGCCGAGCAGCACCGTGTCGGTCACGCTCATCGCCATCTGCGAGAGCTGGGCGATCGCGAGCGGCCCGGCGAGGCGCGCGGTATCGGCGGCATGGCGGCGCAGTGTGGGCGGCGCGGCAACGGCGCGGCGGGAAAGCGTGGTTCGAGTCATGAAAAACGAGCGGCGCGAGATAAGCGCGCCGCGTGGCAGGGTTCGTCTGTCAAAACTGAAAGCTTATTGCGAGACAGCGACCTTGTCGATCCAGATGCTCAAATCTGGTGCATAGACGGCGCCTGCGGGCAAGTTCGGGCGGGACTCACTCGCTCGCCTTGATGGCAATGCGCGTGTCGCCGAGCAGCACGGCCTGGCCCGCGCGGATCTTGCACGTCTTGCGCAGCTCGACTTCGCCGTCCACCTTCACCGCGCCCGAGGCGACGATCTGCTTGGCCGAGCCACCGCTGTCGGCGAGCCCGGTGATCTTCAGGAGGTTGTGCAGTTCGACGTAGTCGCCGGTCAGCGTGAAATCGAGGTTGGGCATGGCGGATTGAAATTCGAAAGGCGTGCGGCTAGCGCGCGAAGGGTGAGCATCATAAGCGATGGCGGGCTGCCACAGCGTCTGTCACATCTCGGGGCCAGATGTTATGAATTCGTCAGTAAATGAAACGTTGAGTAACGTCGCGGGACCCCACGGCGATCTTCATACCAAAATGGTTTCACCCGGATCGACAGCGCCGCCCAGGTTTTTCCTGTGCGGCTCCATCGAGCGGGGGGGCGGATGTAGCGGGCTTGCCTGCTGCAAAAGCGCCTTCGGAACCACTGCAAAGAGGATACGCCATGACCCAGATCGCCAAGCTGCTCACTGCTACCGCCGCTTTTGCCACCGTGACCACTGCCGCCGTATTCGCGCAGGGCGCGTATGCCCAAAACGCGACCCAGGGCGCGACACAGGCCGGCGAAGCCCCAACGATGGCGCCTTCCGGCGCACCGGCCATGGCGCCGGGCGCTGCCCCGGGCCAGATGACCGGCCAGGCGCCGAGCCAGGCGCCCGCCGCTGCGGGCATCGCGCAGCCCGCGCCCGCGCCGCAGGGCATGACCGCACCGCAGTCCGCCGACCCGCTGGTGCAAAAGCGCAACGCGAACGCGGCGGCAAACGCCGAATACCGCAGCGCGAAGAAGTCGGCGAACGCCGAGTACGGCGACGCGAAGAAGCAGGCGAAGTCGCAGTACAAGGCGCAGGTGAAGGACGCGAAGATCAACCACAAGGCCGACCGTCAGGCCAACGACTCGGAAATGAAGGACCAGATGAACGGCATGTCGGCCCAGCAGCAGGGCGGCCAGTCGCAGTGACGAGTGGCTGATGCCGATGGCGCCTGCGCCCTGTGGGGCGCAGGCTGCGTCAGGGCTTGCAAGCGGCGGCGTCCGGCAACGGGCGCCGCCGTTTCGTTTGGTGACTCCCGGAGGTCGGCGGCGCCGAAACGCGCCACGGCGTTGTCGTTAAATCCCGCCAGATCGCCATGGAATCAGGCGCTTGCGGACGTGGGGTGTATGGATATACAGTATGCGTCGCTCCTTCCCGATTCGCCACATTCACCGTCCCAGCGCCCGCCGTGTCCACCGTTTCCGTTGCCGATTCCTCCGCCTCCGATGCCAGCCAGGCGCGCGCCGAAGCGGCCAATGCCGTTTCCGCGTGGCTCGCGAAACTCAACGACGCGCAGCGCGAGGCCGTCGAGCACGGCAACGAAGCGGGCTATGCGCCGGGTTCGGCGCTGCCGGGCCCGCTGCTCGTGATCGCGGGCGCCGGGTCGGGCAAGACGAATACGCTCGCCCACCGCGTCGCGCATCTGATCGCGGGCGGCGCCGACCCGCACCGCATCCTGCTGCTCACGTTCTCGCGGCGCGCCGCCCAGGAAATGACGCGGCGCGTGGCGCGCATCGCCGCCAGCGCGCCGGGCGCGGCCGCCGTGCTCGCACAGGGGCTCGGCTGGGCGGGCACCTTTCACGGCGTGGGCGTGCGGTTGCTGCGCGAGTACGCGGATCACATCGGCCTGTCGCCGGCGTTCACGGTCAACGACCGCGAGGATTCCGCGGACCTCATGAATCTGGTGCGCCACGAACTGGGTTTCTCGGCCAAAGAAAAGCGTTTCCCCTCGAAATCGACTTGCCTCGCGATCTATTCGCGCGTGGTCAATACGGGCGATTCGCTCGCCAATGTGCTCAACCGTTCGTTCTCGTGGTGCCTCGAGTGGGAGCCGCAGCTGCGCGCGCTGTTCGCGTCGTACGTGGACGCCAAGCAGAAGCAGAACGTCCTCGACTACGACGACCTGCTGCTCTACTGGGCGCACATGGCCGCGGAACCGGCCATTGCCGCCGATCTCGCGGGCCGCTTCGACCACATCCTCGTAGACGAATACCAGGACACCAACCGCCTGCAGTCCTCGATACTGCTCGCGCTCAAGCCCGATGGCCGCGGCCTCACCGTGGTCGGCGACGACGCCCAGGCGATCTATTCGTTTCGCGGCGCGACCGTGCGCAACATTCTCGATTTCCCGGCGCAGTTCGATCCGCCCGCGCGTCAGGTGACGCTCGAGCGCAACTACCGTTCGACGGCGCCGATCCTCGCGGCCTCGAACGCCGTGATCGACGCCGCCGCCGAGCGCTTCACCAAGAACCTGTGGACCGACCGCCCCTCGCAGCAGCGCCCGCGCCTCGTCACCGTGGCCGACGAGGCCACCCAGGCGCGCTACGTCGTCGAGCAGATTCTCGAGGCGCGTGAAGCGGGCATGAAGCTCAAGCAGCAAGCTGTGCTGTTTCGCGCGGCGCACCACAGCGCGACGCTCGAAATCGAACTGGCGCGGCGCAATATCCCGTTCGTCAAGTTCGGCGGACTGCGTTTTCTCGACGCCGCGCACGTGAAAGACGTGCTGGCGGTGCTGCGCTGGGCCGAGAATCCGCTCGACCGCGTGGCGGGGTTTCGCGTGACGCAGTTGCTGCCGGGCGTCGGGCCCGCCAACGCCGCGCGCCTGCTCGACCAGGTGGCCGCGTGCACGGGCGCGTATCGCGCCGCCGAGGCGCTCGCGGCATTCGCGCCGCCGCCGCGCGCGGCCGAGGACTGGCCTGCGTTTGCGTCGCTCATCGACAGCCTCTCGATGCGCTCGACGCCGTGGCCGGCCGAGTTCGAACGCGTGCGGCGCTGGTACGAGCCGCATCTCGAGCGCAATCACGAAGACGCCCAGGTGCGTCTCGCCGACTTGCTGCAGATGGAGAGCATTGCGAGCACCTACGCCTCGCGGGAGCGTTTTCTCACCGAGCTCACGCTCGATCCGCCCGACGCCACGAGCGCCGAATCCGCCGATCCGCTGCTCGACGAGGACTATCTGATCCTCTCGACGATTCATTCGGCGAAGGGGCAGGAGTGGCGCAACGTGTTCGTGCTCAACGGCGTGGACGGCTGCATTCCGTCCGATCTCGGCGCCGGCAGCGACGAGGAGCTGGAGGAGGAGCGGCGGCTGCTCTATGTGGCGATGACGCGCGCGAAGGAGGATCTGCACATCGTCGTGCCGCAGCGCTTTTATGTGCACAACCAGGTGGCGTCGGGCGACCGGCACGTATGGGCCTCGCGCACGCGCTTCATCGCCACGCCCATGCTGCCGCTGTTCGAATCGCGCGCATGGCCGCCCGCGCCGGTGGCGAGCGCGCCGAGCGCAGCGGGACTCGCCGCCGCCGCGCAGGCGAAGGTCGAGATCGCCGCGAAGCTCAGGAAGATGTGGGATTGAGGGGGAGAGCGGGGCGCGCGCCGCTTTCAGGCGGCGCGCCAGCGCTCAGCGCCGCTGCTCGCGCGCCGTGCTGCGCTGCGGCGGCATGAAGAAGTTGCGCATCCACGCGGCGAGGCGCGTGAAGACGTCGTCGGGCTCCTCGACGAAAATCTCGGGCTTGAGCAGGCGCAGGTACTCCATGATCTGTTGCGCTTCCTGCTTCTGGAACACGCCATGCGTGACGCCGAGCCTCAGCAGCCCGCGCAGTTCGCCCAGACGCTCGCGCGCCGCGCTGCCGCTAGCCTGTTCGCAGCCGATCTTCGCTTCGTACACACGCTGACGCAGCGACTCGGTGAGGCGCCACGCGGGCGTCTGCATCGACTCTTCGAGCGCCTGGATGTCCTGCACGCCCGATTTGATCTGCGCCGCCAGCGGATCGACCAGCGTGTCGTCGCCCTGGGCTTCGCTCACGATGGCCGCAGCCCAGTCGCGGCACTGCTTCGAGAGTTCGTCGGGCGTCCACTCGGGCCGCGATGCGAAGCCGAAACCGAATTCGCTCGCCTGACGCATCAGGATCGAGACGACCTCGGGGAATTCCTTGTCGAGCGTGCGCTTGGCCCACGCGTACTGGCCACCCTGCAGGAGCCGCTGCACAGCGTGCTCCGTGAGCGGCGTCATGTTGTCGAGCAGCTTCGCGCGCAGGTAGTCCTCGAACTCCGGCGTGGCGAACTGCGGGTCGAGTTTGAGCGAGACGCGCAGGAACGCGTCGAAATCCTTGCGCAGCGACGCAAGCGTTTCGTCCTTCAGGTTAAGGGTGATATGCCCCATTGTGGTTGCCCCGGTGTAATCCTTGTCGCTTCTCGCGTGCTCTCGCCGTTCGAGCAGTGGCCTGCCAGAGCAGGCCCTGACGGGTTTAACGGCGCTCCGGGGTGAAACTTGAGCGTAAGGGGCGACGCTCGCCTCTAGCGCAGGACGACGCCTTGCCAGAGGAAGAACACGCCGAGCCCGACCGCGATGGTGAGAAGCGGGCGCTTCGTGAGCGCGCTGACGACGATCGCCGCGAGCGCACCGACGAGCTGCGGGTTACGCCAGGTCAGCTCGGCGCCTTGTCCGTGGGGCGAGACCGCCATCGGCACGATGATCGCCGTGAGCACGGTGACGGGCACGAAGCCGAGCGCGGTGCGCACGAGCGGCGGAAACACCAGCCGGTCGCCGAGCACGAACACCGCGGTGCGAATGACCAGGGTGATGAGGGCCATGCCGAGAATCAGGACGACGTAGTTCATTGCCCGGCTCCTGCGGCGCGTTGGACGTTGGGGGACTTGCGGGAGGACTCGCTGCCGGCGCGCGCGCCGCGCGGGGAACCCGGGCGCGAGAGCACGACACCCACCACCACGCCCGCGAGCACGGCGCCGAGCAGCCCGAGCTTGTACGGCCAGCCCTGCCAGAAAAAGGCGAGCGCGCCCGCGGTCGCGGCGGCGGCGAGGTAGCGCACGGCCACCAGCTGCGGCACGACGATGGCGATGAAGGTCGCGACCATCGCGAAGTCGAGGCCGAGCGACTGCAGACCCGGAAACGTCGCGCCGAACAGCAGGCCGGCCGCAGTCCAGAGTTGCCAGTTCAGATACATCGAGAGCCCCGAACCGAGGAAATGCCACGGCGAGACGTCGTCCCCGGGCGGGTGGCGGCGGAAATGCGCCCACGCGACAGCGAAGACCTCGTCGGTGAGCAGGCCGCCGAGCACGAGGCGCCAGCGCAGCGGCAGGTGCGAGACATAGGGCGCGAGCGTCGCGCTGTAGAGCACGTGCCGCAGGTTCACGATGAACGTGGTGGCGAGAATCACCGCGAAGCTCGCGTGCGAGGCGATCAGCCCGAGCGCGATGAACTGCGCGGAGCCGGCGAACACGGCAAGCGACATGAACTGGCCGTGCCAGAGCGAAAGCGGGCCCGAGGTGACGAGCGTGCCAAAGATCACGCCGAACGGCGCGGCGCCGATCATCATGGGGATCGTGTCGCGCGCGCCGGCGACGCATTCGGCAAGGCGGTTGGGATGCGTGGTCAAGCTGTCCTCCTGATACATGGGGACAGCATAGCGGGCGGCCTTACGCCTGGCTTGTACGTTCTTGCGGCGGAACGCGGGCTGGCGCGTTCAGGACGACTGCCAGCGCCCCGGCGGCACACCGAACATGCGCCGAAAGTGCCGCGTGAAGTGGCTCTGGTCCGTGAAACCGCTCGCCGCGGCGACGTCGGCGACCGTGGCGCCTTCGCGCAGCGGGGCGAGGGCGCGTTGCAGGCGCAGCTGGGTGCGCCAGGCGTGCGGCGGCAGTCCGGTCGCCTGCGTGAAGAGCCGGGTGGCGTGAAACGGCGAGAGGCCGACCGCCTGGGCGAGATCGGCCACGCGCAGCGGCGTGGCGAGATCGGCGGCGAGCAGCGCCTTCATCGTTTCCACGCGCGGATCGTTCGGACCGTGCCTGAGCGCCGCCTCGCGCGTGCGGCCGTAGCGCGTGAGCAGCGTCGAGAGCGCGTCGAGCAGCGAGCTTTCCACGGCGAGGAGGTCGGCACACTGCGCCGAAGCGGGGGCGCAATGCGGTGCACCGGAAGGCGCGGGAAGCGCCGCCACGCCAGCCGGGCTGGCGTTCGCGCCGGACTCCGGCACGGCCGAGGCGCGCCGCCAGTCGGCGTCGGCTTCCAGCAGCCGGTGGGCGCGCGAGAGACGGTGCGCGAGATCGAGATCGTGGATCACCTCGGCGTCGAACCACGGCAGCGGCTGCGTGCGCCCGGCGATTTCGCCGGCGAGATCGTGCAGGAAGTCGATCGGCACGTACATCACCCGATAGCTCCAGCCTTCTTCGACGGCGCGCGAACCCGTATGCAGCTCACCCGGATTGATCACCGGCACGCTGCCCGTTGCGGCGACATGCTGCGCGCCGCGATAGCGAAAACACTCCGCGCCGCCTTCGATCACGGGGATCGTGTAGGCCTCGTGCCAGTGCGGCGCGAACGTATGTTCGTTGTATTCGGCCGTGACGAGATCCGCGCCGGGCAGAAGCGGCGTGCGCCAGTAGCGGGCGGAGTCTCGAAAACGGGAATCGGTCATGGTGAAGGATCCTGCACAGATCCCCAGTTTAGCGCAGCGGAATCGTCGTGCCCGCGGGCACCGGCACGGCCGTGACGCTGTTCTTGGCGCTGCCGCTCACCACGCGGTCGCTGTAGGTCAGATACACGAGCGCGTTGCGCTTCGCGTCGACCACGCGCACGACGTGCAAGGTCTTGAAGAGGAATGACATGCGCTCGTTGAAGACGTCGTCCTGCTGCTTGAGCGGACCTGCGAACGAGATCGGCCCGACCTGCCGGCACGCGATCGACGCCTCGGTCGGATCTTCCGCAATGCCGAGCGTGCCCTTCACGCCGCCCGTGCGGGCGCGCGAGACGTAGCAGGTCACGCCTGGCACCTGTGGATCGTCGTAGGCCTCGACGACGACCTTGTCCGAGCCGGTCACGCGAAAGTTGGTGTTCACGCTGCCGATCTGCTCGGCGTGGGCGCCGGCGCAGGCGGCGAGGCTCGCGCAGGCGAAGAGCGGGTGCGCGAGGCGGGCGGCAAGGCGGGTGGATTTCATGCGGATTCCCGAAGATGACGAAGCGACATTATCGGGGAGGGTGGCGTGCGCCACGCGCGCAGCAAAAGAAAAAGGGGTTGCGTGCAAACACGCAACCCCTCGATATTTTGGCTCCCCGACCTGGGCTCGAACCAGGGACCTACGGATTAACAGTCCGGCGCTCTACCGACTGAGCTATCGGGGAACAGCAGTACAGCTACAACGCTTTACGTCATAAAAAAGCCCGTTTTGCGTTGTGAACGCCAACGGGCTTTTGCGAATCTTGGCTCCCCGACCTGGGCTCGAACCAGGGACCTACGGATTAACAGTCCGGCGCTCTACCGACTGAGCTATCGGGGATCAACAAAAGCAGAGAACGAGATTCTATGGGGTCTGGCTGGGCCTGTCAATACCCTGTCGCGATCTGTTTAGGGCAATCCGCTGCGCGAGGGACTGTCCACATAAGCGACGGCGGCGGGGAGACACCCCGAACAAGCGATCAGCGTGCGAGCAGCGCGAGCTTGTCCTTCACGTCCTTGAATTCGTCGGCTTCCGGCAGCGGAGCCTTGGTCTTGGTGATGCTCGGCCAGCCCTTCGCGAGGTCGGCGTTCAGTTCGATGAACGATTGCTGGTCGCCAGGCACGTCTTCCTCTGCGTAGATGGCGTTCACCGGGCACTCGGCAACGCACACGGCGCAGTCGATGCACTCGTCCGGGTCGATCGCGAGGAAGTTGGGACCTTCGCGAAAGCAGTCCACCGGGCACACATCGACGCAGTCGGTATAGCGGCACTTGATGCAGCTTTCGGTCACAACGTGAGTCATTCAGGCAGCTCCTGCAAGCTTTTTGTATCGGGGGATGGCGGTTCGCCAAAAGCGCTATTGTAACTGATGAGGAATTACCCCAACCACAGGCCCGCATCGGTCCTTAGATCGTTTCGTGATTAGTTTATATGCCGGGGTGATCCGCAACGTTTTACCCCTTGTGCGCGAGGGGCCGTGCCGGCGGGCACGCGGTGCGCGCAGGCATTCGGGTAACATGGACGCACCGCTGGCGCCTGCCGCCCGGAGCCGCTGCGGGGCATCTGCCCGGCAGCGTGTCCGGTTCCCGCTTCGCGGGCGCTATCCGATTGCAGTCCGGCTGGCCCATCATGATCATTACTTCGCTGCTCGATACCGATCTCTACAAATTCACCATGATGCAGGTGGTGCTGCATCATTTCCCCGCGGCCAATGTGGAATACCGTTTCCGCTGCCGCACGCCGAACGTCGATCTCGTGCCCTACGTGGACGAGATCCGCAGCGAGATCCAGAAGCTGTGCAGGCTGCGTTTCGCCGAGACCGAGCTCGAGTACCTGCGCAAGATGCGCTTCATCAAGAGCGACTTCATCGACTTTCTCGCGCTCTTTCACCTCAACGAAAAATACATCTCGGTCACGCCGTCGCCCAAGGCCAATGGCGAGATCGACATCGCGATCAAGGGCCCGTGGCTGCACACGATCCTCTTCGAGATCCCGGTGCTCGCCATAGTCAACGAGGTGTATTTCCGCAACACGCAGCATCACCCGCAGTACGAGGAGGGGCGCGAGCGTCTGCGCCACAAGATCGAACTGCTCGGCGCGAAGCCCGAATTCGCGGACTGCAAGATCGCCGACTACGGTACGCGCCGCCGCTTCTCGAAGCGCTGGCACGAGGAGGTGATCCTCACGCTCAAGGACGATCTCGGCGAGCAGTTCACTGGCACGAGCAACGTCTACTACGCGATGAAGCACAACCTCACGCCGCTCGGCACGATGGCGCACGAGTATCTGCAGGCGTGCCAGGCGCTCGGGCCGCGTCTGCGCGACTCGCAGATCTTCGGCTTCGAGATGTGGGCGAAGGAATACCGCGGCGACCTGGGCATTGCGCTCTCGGACGTCTACGGCATGCAGGCGTTTCTGCGCGACTTCGACATGTACTTCTGCAAGCTCTTCGACGGCGCGCGGCACGACTCGGGCGATCCGTTCGAGTGGGGCGAGCGCCTGCTCAAGCACTACGAGGACAACCGCTGCGATCCGCGCACGAAGACGATGATCTTCTCGGACGCGCTCGACATTCCCAAGGTGCTGCGGCTGTACGAGCGTTTCGGCGACCGCTGCCGCCTCGCGTTCGGCGTGGGCACGAACCTCACCAACGACCTGGGTTATCAGCCGCTGCAGATCGTCATCAAGATGGTTCGCTGCAACGGCCAACCCGTCGCCAAGCTTTCCGATTCGCCGGGCAAGAACATGTGCGACGACAAGGCGTATCTCGCCTATCTGCGCCAGGTGTTCGGCATCGAGCAGCCCGTAGAGGAAGAGTGCGGGGACAACCAGGCGTCTTGAAAAACGCGCACGCTTGACACGCAGATCGCAGGCGACGCCCCGGTATAATCGGCGCGTCGCCTTTCTTCATCTGACGAGGACGTTCATGGACACGACGGCCGCCCGCCGCAGCATACTCGCGCGCATTCGCGCGGCGCAGGGACGCGAGGCCACGCCCTCGGCGGACGAGCGGGAAGCCGTGGCCGACTACCTCGCGCTACATCCCGAGGGTCCGCGCCCGCCGCTCGAAGGCGATCTCGTTGCGCGCTTCGTCGGCGAGGCGCGCAAGATGTCGAGCACCGTCGACGAAGTCCAGCAACTCGCCGACGTGCCCGCCGCCGCGCAACGCTATCTCGCCGAGCGCAGCCTGCCGATGCAGGCCGTCGCGTGGCAAACGCTCGGATCGTTCGACTGGGCCGGCGCGGGACTCGCCGTGCAATACCGCAAGCCCGAAGATCGCGATCTCGTCGGCCTCACGGGCTGCTTTTGCGCCACGGCCGAAACCGGCACACTGGTCCTGCTCTCCAGTCCCGAGACGTGGGCCTCGGGCGCGCTGCTGCCCGAAACGCACATCGCCGTCGTGCCCGCTTCGCGCATCGTCGCGGGCCACGAAGACGCCTTTGCGCTCATGCGCGCCGAACGCGGAGAGCTGCCGCGCGCGGTCAACTTCGTTTCGGGGCCTTCGCGCACCGGCGACATCGAGCAGACCATCATCCTTGGCGCACACGGACCGTACCGCGTGCATGTGATCGTCGTGCATGGCGCGTAGGCGCAACACGGCGAGCGCTTGCGCGCAAACGCTCTGCGCGGCGCTGACTCTCTTCAGCACGAACGCACACGCGGCGGCCTTCGACGGCGCATCGCTCGGCGCCGCGTGGGCGCTGCCGTTCGCCGGCATGCTGCTGTCGATCGCGTTCTTCCCGATGTTCGCGGCCGCGTTCTGGCATCACCACTTCGGCAAGATTTCGGCGGCCTGGGCGCTCGCGTTCCTGCTGCCGTTCGCGGCCACGCATGGTGTCGGCGTGACGTATCCGCTGTTCGTGCACGCCGTCGTCGACGAATATCTGCCCTTCATCGTGTTGCTCGGCGCGCTCTATACGATTGCGGGCGGCATCTGCGTGTACGGGAACCTGCGCGGATCGCCGCGCATGAACACGGCGATCCTCGCGCTCGGCACCGTGCTCGCGAGCGTGATGGGCACGACCGGCGCGGCGATGCTGCTGATCCGCCCGCTCCTGCGCGCGAACGACAACCGCCGACACAACGTGCACGTGGTCGTGTTCTTCATCTTTCTCGTTGCGAACGCGGGTGGCCTGCTCACGCCGCTCGGCGATCCGCCGCTGTTCCTCGGTTTTCTCAACGGCGTGGGATTCTTCTGGACTGCGCAGCATCTCGCGCTACCGATGCTGTTCGTGTGCGGTGTGCTGCTCGCCGTGTTCTACGCGCTCGATAGCTGGTACTTCAGCCGCGCCGGGGAAGTGCACGGCGCTGCGCTCGACCCGACGCCGGATACGGACGCGCTCTCCATCGGCGGCAAGGCGAATTTTGTGCTGCTCGCCCTGCTCGTCGCGCTCGTGCTGATGAGCGGCGTGTGGCGTCCCGGTATCGTTTTCGAGGTCGCGGGGGCGCACCTGCAGTTGCAGAACATCGTGCGCGATGCGGGACTCGTTGCGCTAGCACTCATCTCGCTCGCGTTCACGTCGAAAGCGGCGCGTGCCGACAACGGTTTCGAGTGGGCGCCGATCGTCGAGGTGGCCAAGCTGTTCGCGGGCATTTTCGTGACGATCACACCGGTCATCGCGATGCTGCGCGCGGGCGAGGCGGGCGCGTTCGCCGCGCTGATCCGGTTCGTGAACGACGCGCCAGGCCGCCCCAACGAAGCGATGTACTTCTGGGCGACGGGTCTCCTCTCGTCGTTTCTCGACAACGCGCCCACCTACCTGGTGTTCTTCAATCTCGCGGGCGGCGACGCCAACGCGCTGATGTCCGGCGGCGCGAAAACGCTCGCCGCGATCTCGGCGGGCGCGGTGTGGATGGGCGCGCTCACCTATATCGGCAACGCGCCGAACTTCATGGTGAAGGCGATCGCGCAGTCGCGCGGCGTGCGCATGCCGGGCTTCTTCGGCTATCTTGGCTGGTCGGGCGTGCTGCTCGCGCCGGTCTTTCTCGCGGCCACCTTGCTCTTCTTCGTTTAGCGGCAAGGCGCTTGCGAGCCGGTCTGCGAAACGCGCGCGAGACTTCCCTGCGCGCCCCGTCACGCGCAACAATGACGGACATCGACTGAAGTGTGGAGAGCAACGATGCAAAAGATTCTCGTGGCGCGCCCGATCTTTCCCGACGTGATCGACCGGCTCAAGCAGTATTTCGACGTGGACTGGAACAACGGCGAGGCGCTTTCGCCCGAAGCGCTGCACCAGCGACTCGCCGACAAGGACGGCGCGCTCACCGCGGGCGACCCGATCGGCGCCGCAACGCTCGCCGCCGCGCCGCGCCTGCGCGTGGTGTCGAACATGGCCGTGGGCTACAACAACTTCGACATGGCCGCCTTCAACGCGGCCAACGTGCTCGGCACCAACACGCCCGACGTGCTCAACGAAACCACGGCCGACTTCGGCTGGGCGCTGATGATGGCGGCCGCGCGCCGCGTGACGGAATCGGAGCACTTCCTGCGCGCGGGCAAGTGGGACAAGTGGTCGTTCGACGCGTTTCTCGGCTCGGACATTTTCGGCGCCACACTCGGCGTGATCGGCATGGGCCGTATCGGCCAGGCGCTCGCGCGCCGCGCGCGCGGCTTCAACATGCGCGTGGTGTATCACAACCGTTCGCGCGTCGCGCCTGAGATCGAGCGCGAGCTGAACGCCGAATATCTGTCGAAGGAAGACCTGCTCAGGCAGGCCGACCACGTCGTGCTCGTGCTGCCGTACACGGCGCAGAACCATCACACGATCGGCGCCGCGGAACTCGCGCTGATGAAACCCACGGCCACGCTCACCAACATCGCGCGCGGCGGCATCGTCGACGACGCGGCGCTCGCGCACGCGCTGCGCACGCGCCAGATCGGGGCGGCGGGCCTCGACGTGTTCGAGGGCGAGCCGCGCGTGCATCCGGCGTTGCTCGAAGTGCAGAACGTCGTGCTCACGCCGCACATCGCGAGTGCGAGCGAAGCCACGCGCCGCGCCATGGCGAACCTTGCCGCCGACAACCTCATCGCCGCGCTCGGCGAGGGGCCGCGTGCCGGGCAGCCGCCCAATCCGATCAACCCCGCCGTGCTGGGGCAAGCGCGTAAATGAGTCCGCTCGCCGTCATGTCGCTGGCGCTCGTTGCGCTGGCGATCGCATTCGTCGTGACGCTCGTGGCGTTGCTGCGCGCGCGTCAAGGCCATGGCGATGGCGACGCGGAGGCCACACTCGACGCGCTCGATCAACTGAGCGACCGCCTCGCCGCCTCGACCGACACCCAGGCGCGCGCGGCCGAGCGCATCGAGCGCGAGCTGCGCAACGAGATCGCGCGCACGGCACAGAGCTCGCGCAGCGAGTTCGGCGGCGGCTTCGCGCAGGTGCAGCAGGCGCTGGCGGCGCAGCTCGGCAGCATCGCGACCGTGCAGAACAGCCAGATCGACGGCTTCGCCCAGCAGCTCGCCAAACTCACGGCGGCCAATACGCAGCAGCTCGACGCCGTGCGCCAGAGCCTGCAACAGCAGGCCCAGCAGGCGCGCGACGAGCAGGGCGCCGCGCTGCGCCACTTCGGCTCGCTGCTCACGCAGCAGCTCGGGCAACTCACCGAAGTCAACGACCGCCGCTTTGCCGAAGTGCGCGCGACGCTCGAACAGCGCCTCAAAGACATCGAAGCGAACAACGCGGCGAAGCTCGAGGAAATGCGCCGCACGGTCGACGAGAAGCTGCACGCCACGCTCGAACAGCGGCTTGGCGAATCGTTCAAGCTCGTTTCCGACCGGCTGGAGCAGGTGCATCGCGGGCTTGGCGAGATGCAGACGCTGGCCGCGGGCGTGGGCGACCTGAAGAAGGTGCTCACCAACGTGAAGACGCGCGGCACCTGGGGCGAAGTGCAGCTCGAAGCGCTGCTCGAACAGATGCTCACGCCCGACCAGTACGCGAAGAACGTCGCCACGGTGCCGAAGAGCACGGAGCGCGTGGAATTCGCGGTTCGCCTGCCGGGACGCGGCGTGGGCGGCGCGGAGCAGGGCGAGCCGGTCTGGCTGCCGATCGACGCCAAATTCCCGCGCGAAGATTACGAGCGTCTCATCGATGCGCAGGAGCGCGCGGACGTGCTCGCGATCGAGGAGGCCGGGCGCGCGCTCGAACTGCGCATCCGCGCGGAGGCGCGCACCATCGCCGAGAAGTACGTCGCGCCGCCGCACACGACCGATTTCGCGCTGCTGTTCCTGCCGACCGAAGGCCTTTACGCCGAAATCCTGCGCCGCCCGGGGTTGACCGACGTCCTGCAGCGCGACTACCGCGTGAGCGTGGCGGGTCCGACCACGCTCACGGCGCTCCTCAACAGCCTGCAGATGGGCTTTCGCACGCTCGCGATCGAGCGCCGCTCAAGCGAGGTGTGGCAGGTGCTGGGCGCGGTGAAGACGGAGTTCGGCAAGTTCGGCGACGTGCTCGCGCGTACCAAGACGCAGCTCGAAACGGTCACGCGTTCCATCGAGGCGGCGGAGGTGCGCACGCGGGCGATGAACCGCAAGCTGCGCGACGTCGAGGCGCTGCCGGGCGAGGCCGCCGCGAATCTCCTCGGCGACGCGCTGCGCAATGGCAACGGCAACGGCGACGCGGAAAGCGAAGCGGGCTTCGCCGACGAGTGAGCGCAACTGCACACCAAAAGCAAACGGGCCGCCTGATCCAGGCGGCCCGTTTGCATTCGGGCGTGTGCGGTGCGTTGGCTTATCCGATCATCGTTTCACCGGCCGCGGCGAGCTTTTCGAGCGCATCGCCGGTCATGCGCACGACGCGCCAGTCGGGCAGCACGGTCGCGCCGAGCTTTTCATAGAAGCCGATGGCCGGCGTGTTCCAGTCGAGCACGGTCCACTCGAAACGGGCGCAGCCGCGTTCCACGGCAATCGCCGCGAGCGCGCGCAGCATCGCCGTGCCGAGGCCGGTGCCGCGCTGCGAAGGCTGCACGTAGAGGTCTTCGAGATAAAGGCCGCGGCGGCTCAGGAACGTCGAGTAGTTGTGGAAGAAGAGCGCGTAGCCGACGATGTGGCCGGCGTCTTCCGCCACCAGCGCCTCGGCGGCGGGGCGCGTGCCGAACAGGGCGTCGGCGAGGCCGTCGGCCGTGCCCGTGAACAGATGCGTGAGCTTCTCGAACTCCGCGAGCTCGTACATCAGCGCGTGCATCGCGCCGACGTCGGCGGGCGTGGCGGCGCGGATCGTCGCGGCCATCACGCTTCCTCGGGCACGTCGGACAGATGGATCTCGATGCCGCCGAAGCGCGAGGCCACCCAGTTGTAGGCGTGGCAGGCGATCCACAGCAGGATGAAGCCGACGATCGCGTTGAGCAGCAGCGCGCTGAAGATGGTCGAGAGTTCGACCGAGCCATAGCGCACGAACGCCACGAGCACGCCGAGCAGCACGATCGGCACGCTGAAGGTCAGGTACACGAGGATGAGCGCCTTGGCGGTCTGGCCCGCAGCGATGAACGAGATCTGTTTTTTCATAGTAGTCGGTCCGTTATGCAGGTGTGGACGTGTGGTTGGTTTTGACGGCCTCTCGGGCGCCGCCGCGCTAGACGAGTCCATCGAACAGCATGATGTCGACGGTGTCGCCGGCATCGAGAGCGTCGGCTTCATGGGCGAGCACGATGAAGCAGTTCGCCTCGCTCATCGTGCTGAGCGCGCCCGAGCTTTGCGAGCCGGTCGGCGCGACGCGCCACTGGCCGCTGGCGTCGCGACGCGCGAGGCCGCGCTGGAATTCGGTGCGGCCCGCGCGTTTTTTGATCGGCTGATCGCTCAGTGCCGGTACGAGCGGTACGGGCTGCGCTTGCGCGCCCGCCATCGCCATGAGCGCGGGGCGCACGATCTGGTAGAACGAGACCATCGTCGCGACCGGGTTGCCGGGCAGCCCGAACAGGAGCGCCGCGCGGCCCGCGCCCGGGCGTCCGCCCGACCAGATGCGGCCGAACGCAAGCGGACGGCCGGGGCGCATGGCGAGGCCCCAGAACGAGACGTCGCCGAGCGTTTGCAACTGGGTGCGCGTGAAATCGGCTTCGCCGACCGAGACGCCGCCGGAGGTTAGCACGACATCGGCGGTTTCGGCAGCGAGTTTCAGCGTGGCGGCCAGTGCCGCGGGGTCGTCGCGCACGACGCCCAGGTCGATCGCCTCGACGTTCAGGCGCTGCAGCATCGCGCCGAGCGCGTAACGGTTGCTGTCGTAGATGCAGCCTGGCTCGAGCGGCTCGCCCGGCGAGCGCAGTTCGTCGCCGGTCGAGAAGTAGGCCACGCGCAGGCGCTGCTTCACGTGCGCCTCGACGAGGCCGAGCGAGGCCAGCAAGCCGATGTCGGACGCGCGCAGCGCGCGGCCGGCCGCGAGCGCCACGCCGCCGCGGGCGAGGTCCTCGCCCTTGCGGCGGGCGTTCGCGCCGTGTTTGACGGCGTTGGCTTCGAAAGTGATGACGTCGCCCTGTGCAGACACATGCTCTTGCGGCACGACGGTGTCGCAGCCCGCGGGCATCGGCGCGCCGGTCATGATGCGCACGCACGCACCGGCGGCAACGTCGCCCGGGTACGCGTGACCGGCGAAGGCCTTGCCGCACACGGTGAGCGAGAGGGTGCCGCAGGCGTCGGCCAGGGCCGCGCCATCGAACGCGTAGCCGTCCATCGCGGCGTTGTCGTGCGCGGGGACGTCGATGGGCGAAATCACGTCTTCGGCCAGCACGCGCGCGAGCGCTTCACGCAGCGGCACGCGTTCGCTCGCCGCAAGCGGCGTCGCCCACTGCAGCACGATGGCCTGCGCGGCGCTGACGGGCAAAGCTTGCGGATCGTACTGGCTGATGCAGCCGGCGCTGCCGGAGGGATGGTTAAGCGTGGTCATCGAGTGAGGAAGCGTCGCATCCGCACGGCGTGTGCGGCGATCGTCCAGGCGGGCGTGCCGGCCGTGTGCCGGGGACGGCGGCTGGCCGGGCGCCGCCCGATTGCAATTCAGGCGCGTTCGAGTTCGGCCAGTTCCTGTAAGGAATTGATATTGTAAAACGCACGTTCGTCGGCAAAGGCGACTTCGGCGGCCGTGTGGCGCGCGTACCACGCACGCACCTTGCGCTCGCCGGCGGCGAGGAACGCGGCGAGGTCGTCGGCGAGCGAAGTGCGTACGAGCGCGAATACAGGATGCAGCGAGACCTCGCCTTCGGCGTTCGTCGTGGTCGCGGTCACGATGTCGGCGTGCTCCGAGAGCGCGGCGTGGCCCAGGCGCTCGCCAAGATCGGCTGGCAGCCAGGGCGAGTCGCAAGGCGCCGTGAGTAGCCATTCGGTTTGCGCCGCGCGCAGTCCGGCGAGGAGCCCCGCGAGCGGGCCCGGGAAGTCGGGCAGTGGATCGGCAAGCACGCTCGCCCGCCATGGCGCGCCGAGTGCCGCATAAGCGTCGGCGTTGCGGTTCGCGCTGATCGAGAGGGCGCCGACCTGCGGCGCGAGTCGCGCGAGCACGTGCGCGGCAAGCGGTTTGCCGTGCAGCATCTGCAGGCCCTTGTCCGCGCCGCCCATGCGCTGGCCGCGGCCGCCGGCGAGCACGAGGCCCGTGATCGATGCGGTGGAAACGGCGTTGGCGCTCATCGGCGTCATGGGCTGCTCAGCCGCCGATATAGGACATTTCGATACGGCGCTCGTCGGAGGCTGCCGGCGCCTGCGCGTTGCCCCGCAGCTGCGAATAGCGGTCGGCGCGGCCTTCCCACACCTGCGCGATGGCGCCGGCGATCGCCGTGTCGGTGGCGCCGTTGCGCAACAGCGCGCGCAGGTCGTAGCCCATCGAGGCGAACAGGCACAGGTACAGCTTGCCTTCGGTCGAAAGGCGCGCGCGCGTGCAGTCGCCGCAGAACGCGCGCGTCACGCTGGAGATCGCGCCGATCTCGCCCGCGCCATCCGCATAGCCCCAGCGTTGCGCCGTTTCAGCGGCGTTGTGGGGCTCCAGCGGCACGAGCGGCCAGTGTTCGGCAATGCGCGCGACGACCTCCGCCGACGGCAGCACTTCGGCCATGTTCCAGCCATTCGAGGTGCCCACGTCCATGTACTCGATGAAGCGCAGCGTCACATCCGTGCCGCGGAAATGCCGTGCAAGCGGCACGATCTCGCCGTCATTCGTGCCGCGCTTGACGACCATGTTGACCTTGATCGGCGCGAGACCCACGGCTTGCGCCGCCGCGATGCCGTCGAGCACGTCGGCCACCGCGAAGTCGGCGTCGTTCATCTGGCGAAAGAGGGCGTCGTCGAGGGCGTCGAGGCTCACCGTCACACGCGTGAGGCCCGCGTCGCGCAGAGCGCGCGCCTTGCGGGCCAGCAGCGAGCCATTGGTGGTGAGCGTGATGTCGAGCGGCTCGCCTTCGGGCGTGCGCAGCGCGGCAAGGCGCTCGATCAGGAATTCGATGTTCTTGCGCAGCAGCGGCTCACCACCCGTGAGGCGGATCTTGGTGACGCCATGGGCGACGAAAAGCCGCGCGAGCCGCTCAATTTCTTCGAGCGACAGCAGCGCGGAATGGGGCAAAAACGGGTAGTCCTTGTCGAACACTGCGCGCGGCATGCAGTACACGCAGCGGAAATTACAGCGGTCCGTGACCGAGATGCGAAGGTCGCGCAGGGGTCTGGCGAGCGCGTCGAAGACCGCGCCGGACGGCGCGCGCACGGTTCCCGCGGCCGGCCTGGGCAGTTCGGGCGGCAGCGATCGAACGTCGGCAACAGGGATGATGCGTCGTGTCATGGTCTCTTCGTTCTCGCGTTGCCTCAATTTTAGCCGAACCAGCACTGGCCTACAGACAAGGGAGAACGCTGATATATCAAAAAAAAGCCCGCCGGGAGAGGCGGGCTTTTCGGGGGTGCCGGGCTCGGGGCCCGGCACGCGGCCAGTTGCGCTTGCCGTGCTTACGGGTGGCGCGTGGTTTCGACCTGCTGCATCGGCGTGCTGTCGGCCGGCGGCAGCGGTTTGCGCTCGCGCGGCGTGCGCGCGGGCTTCACCAGTTGCGCAGCGGCTTGCTGCGCGGCGCGCAGCTTGTCGGCGTCGGTATTGACCCAGACGAGACCTGCCGATTCCAGCATCGGGCGCAGCGTGTCTGCGGTGGCCGCAGGCGCGGGGGCTGCCGTTGCCACCGGGACCGGACGCTCTGCGACCGGCTCGGTGATCGCGACGACCGCCGGAGCGGCGGCTGCCGCTTCCTGCGCCGGCTCCGGTTGAGCGACGGGTGCTGCTTCCGCCTGCTCCTCGGTCCGCGGCGCTTCGACGCGGTCTTCGCGCACGACAGGCCGCGTTTCGGCCTGAACCGGCTCAACCGGGGCGGTCGGTGCGACCGCTTCGTCCGCTGCGGCAGGCGCCACAGGAGCGACAGGTGCCACGGGTTCCTCGGCCTTCGGCTCGACCGCGTGTGCGGTTTCGACGCTCACCGGTGCGGCTTCGGCGGGTGCCGGAGCTTGCTCGGCCGGAGCCTGAGCTTGCTCTGCGGCGGGCGCGACGGTTTCAACCGGCGTCGTCGTCACGGCGGCGGCAGGCACGTGCCCGGCTTCGGCGACGACGGCTGCGGCCGGCAGAGCGGTCACGACGTTCTCGACGGCAGCCTCGGTGCGCGCTTCCGCGGCCGATGCTTCATGCACTTGCGCAGCAACGGCAGGCTGCTCGATCGCCGGTTGGGCGGGTGCGGCTTGCTCTTCGCCTTCCGGTGCATCCGCACCCGGCGTCAGGCCTGCTGCATCCGTCTCGCGCTCGCGGCGACCGCCACGGCGGCCGCGGCGGCGGCGGCGGCGTTCTTCGCCTTCACGCGGTGCGCCTTCTTCGTCGGCACCGGCGCTCACGCCTTCGGGCAGGTCTTCCGTCTGCGGCGCTTCGACGCCTTCGGCGTCTGCCGATGCGGCGTCAAGACGCGCTTCCTGGGCTTCAGCGGCTTCGGCTTGCTGACGGCGACGCGATTCACCGCGCTCGCCACGTTCACCACGCTCGCGGCGCTCGCCACGTTCCTGGCGCTCGCCGCGTGCGGCCCCGGCTTCCGCCGTCACATCGCTACGTTCCTGGCCGCGCTCGACGCGTTCGATGCGCTGCTCGCGCTCGGCACGTGCTTCGCGGGTTTCACGCGGCTCACGCTGCTCGCGCGGTTCGCGTTGTTCACGCGGCTCGCGGGCACCACGGCTTTCGCGTGCTTCACGCGGTTCGCGCTGTTCGCGCGGCTCGCGTTCCTCACGGCGGCCGGCCGGCTGGCCGGTACGGGCGCCGCCTGCGCTTTCGCCACGGCCTGCCGCGTCGCGGCCGCCGGAACGGCGATTGCGGTTGCGGTCCCCGCCGGTCTTCTCACCGCGCTCGGTACGCGCTTCGCGGGTCGGACGGGCGGTCTTTTCGGGTTGCGCGACCGGTGCCGGCGCGGGCGCCGCAGCCGGTGCGCCGCCGAAGAGGCGCTTGACCCAGCCAAAGAAGCCGCCGCCTGCGGGCGTGACGGCCAGTTGCGCCGCGACGGGCGCGGTTTCGGCCGGCTTGACCGGCGCGCTCGGTGCCGGACGCTCCGGCGTGATGCCCTTCACCGCGGCTTCCTGCTTGGGCTTGGCTTCGGCGGTGCGCTTGCTGTAGCCGGTTTCCGACTCGAGCTCGCGAGCCGCTTCCTCGGCCATCTTCCACGAGGCGCGCGGGTCGTCGAGGCGCGCATCGTCGTGACGCAGGCGTTCGAGCTTGTAGTGCGGCGTTTCGAGGTGCTTGTTCGGGATCAGCACGACCGCGACCTTGAAGCGCGACTCGATCTTGTTGATTTCCGAGCGCTTTTCGTTGAGCAGGAAGGCGGTCACTTCGACCGGCACCTGGCAATGAATTGCCGCGGTGTTTTCCTTCATCGCCTCTTCCTGGATGATGCGCAGGACCTGAAGCGCCGACGATTCCGTATCGCGGATATGACCCGTGCCGTTACAGCGCGGGCAGGTCACGTGGCTGCCTTCCGAGAGGGCGGGGCGCAGGCGCTGGCGCGACAGCTCCATCAGGCCGAAGCGCGAGATCTTGCCCATCTGCACGCGCGCGCGGTCGTGGCGCAGCGCGTCTTTCAGGCGCTGCTCGACTTCGCGCTGGCTCTTGGCCGACTCCATGTCGATGAAGTCGATCACGATCAGGCCGCCCAGGTCGCGCAGACGCAGCTGGCGCGCCACTTCGTCGGCGGCTTCGAGGTTGGTGCGCGCGGCGGTTTCCTCGATGTCGGCGCCCTTGGTGGCGCGCGCCGAGTTCACGTCGATGGCGACCAGCGCCTCGGTGTGGTCGATCACGATCGCGCCGCCCGAGGGCAGCGGTACCGTGCGCGAATACGCCGTCTCGATCTGGTGCTCGATCTGGAAGCGCGAGAAAAGCGGCACGTCGTCGTGATACCGCTTCACCTTATTGACATTGTCCGGCATCACGATATCCATGAAGGCGCGCGCCTGGTCATAGATCTCGGTGGTGTCGATGAGGATTTCGCCGATGTCGGGCTGGAAGTAGTCGCGGATCGCGCGAATGACGAGGCTCGATTCCAGGTAGATCAGCATGGGCTGACCGGACTGGCCGGCCTGCGACGCGGCTTCGATGGCGCGCCACAGTTGTAGCAGGTAGTTCAGGTCCCACTGGAGCTCTTCGGCGGAGCGGCCGATGCCGGCCGTGCGCGCGATGATGCTCATGCCGTCCGGCAGTTGCAGCTGCGCCATGGTTTCGCGCAGTTCCTGACGGTCGTCGCCCTCGATGCGGCGCGAGACGCCGCCGCCGCGCGGGTTGTTCGGCATGAGGACGAGGTAGCGGCCGGCGAGCGAGATGAAGGTGGTGAGGGCGGCGCCCTTGTTGCCGCGTTCTTCCTTCTCGACCTGGACGATCAGCTCCTGGCCTTCCTTGAGGGCGTCCTGAATGCGCGCGCCGCGCATGTCGATGCCTTCGCGGAAGTACTGGCGGGCGACTTCCTTGAACGGCAGGAAGCCGTGGCGGTCTTCGCCGTAGTTGACGAAACACGCCTCGAGCGAAGGCTCGATACGGGTGACGATCCCCTTGTAGATGTTGCCTTTGCGCTGTTCGCGCCCGGCGGTTTCGATGTCGATGTCGATGAGCTTCTGTCCATCGACGATGGCGACACGCAGTTCTTCCTGCTGTGTCGCGTTGAACAGCATTCGTTTCATTGAACGACTCCAGTGCGTTCGCGCGCGAGCCGCACGGTGCGCGGCGACGACGCCAGGCAGCACGGTGCGGGCAGCGGCGAGCCGCGCCTTATTGTGTTGTCACAAGCACGCTGGAGCGGGAACGATGGCGGGGAGAATTGCCTTTTATGGGCGCCGGTCCGGCGTTGCGTTGCCGTGGACGGGGCCGCGTGGGCACATGCGAAATACGTCTTCAAGAAGCGAAGAGACATGCCGCGGGTTCGCGACGGCAGCGTTTTCCTGCGCTTCCAATCCACCTGGCTGCCCTGACCATGAGCGTGCCAATGGGTGTGCCCATCGCACTGGCCGTGACAGACGCCGGCCGCAGCGGCGAACCGCGCGCGCTTGCGACTGGATCAGGTTCGCGGCCTCTCGATTCAATCAGGGCCGCGCACGGGAAGCTTTTCAGGAACGCCCGTCTTCCCCCTCGGGGTGTCTCGCCACTTTTGACGTCGCCGTGTCCCGCACATTGCCGGGACGCTTCGGGCGCTCGCCGTATTTTCGCCACCAGCGCCTCCTGCGGCGGTCACTTCGACCGCGCGGCGGGACGCGCCGGATAAATTCTTTATACCAATGTTCCGTTACCGTCGGAGCCGCGCCTGACCGAACGTGCCTGTGGGCGCCGTCCCTGCCGGAGTGGTGATCCGTGCGTGCAACTCGTTGCTTCTCATCAAGCGGGGTGAGCAACCAGCCCCGGGCGCAAGTAAAATAACCGTTTATCGCTTGCAGCCTGCGCTCGCCGCGTGGTCCAAGTCCAGGATAACCCCCTTGGGGTGTCCGTTGGGTGGTTCGCAGAACATTTGGCCGTTTGGCCTGGGCCATTCGGCCTACCGTTGCGTCGGCGCTGGGCAAATTATATTCAGAATGAAAGGGTTAGGCAAAACATCCCACAATCAGGTCGCAAGCGACCAGGTTTCGTTCGTCGAAATCGACGAGGGCGCGGCCGGTCAGCGCATCGACAATTTTCTCGTGCGCGTCTGCAAGGGCGTGCCGAAAAGCCACATCTATCGCATTTTGCGCAGCGGGGAAGTGCGCGTAAATAAGGGGCGGGTCGACGCGCAATATCGGCTCGCGGAAGGCGACGTCGTGCGCGTTCCGCCCATCCGCACGTCGCAATCGAGCGCGCCGGCCGGCGCCGCGCCCGTGCCGGCGGCCCAGTTTCCCGTCATCTACGAGGACGACGCGCTGCTCGTCATCGACAAGCCCGCCGGCGTGGCCGTGCACGGCGGCAGCGGTGTGGCGTTCGGTGTGATCGAGCAGTTGCGCGAGGCGCGCCCGCAGGGCAAGTTTCTCGAGCTGGTCCACCGGCTCGACCGCGAGACGTCGGGCGTGCTGATGCTCGCCAAGAAGCGCGCGGCGCTCGTGGGCCTGCATGCGCAGATGCGCGACAACCAGACCGACAAGCGCTATTACGCCTGCGTCCACGGCGAATGGGCGAGCGACTGGGGGCGTCGGCGCGCCGTGAAGGAGCCGCTTCACAAATATCTGACCCCGGACGGCGAGCGCCGCGTGCGCGTGCAGCCGGACGGCTTGCCCTCGCACACGGTGTTTAATCTCGTCGAGCGCTGGCCGGGCTACGCGCTGCTCGAAGCCGAGCTGAAGACGGGCCGCACGCACCAGATCCGCGTGCACCTCGCCCACCTCGGCTTGCCGATCGTCGGCGACGCCAAGTACGGCGACTTCGCACTGAACAAGGACCTCGCGCGCACGGGCGCGCGGCCTGGCATCAAGCGCATGTTTCTGCATGCGCACCGGTTGAAGCTTGCTCACCCGATCACGGGCGTCCCGTTGCAGTTCGAGGCGCCGCTGCCGGCGGATTGCCGCGGCTTCGTCGACGCGCTGCGCGCGCAGCGCGAGGCAGGCGCGGCAACCGACGCGGCGCGACCTGGCGCGGCCCGGCCTGGCGAGGCCCGACCCGAATGACACCGAATCTGACAGCGTTTGGAGAAGTCCTGCATGGCTCGAGAGTTATTTGACCTGATTGTGTTCGACTGGGACGGCACCCTGATGGACTCGACCGCCCATATCACGCGCAGCATCCAGGCGGCGTGCCGCGACCTAGGCCTGCCCGTGCCCGGCGACGCGGCGGCGAGCTATGTGATCGGCCTCGGCCTGCGCGAGGCGCTGCAGATCGCCGCGCCCACGCTCGATCCGGCCGACTACCCGCGGCTCGTCGAGCGCTATCGCATCCATTATTTGCTTAAGGACCAGCAGACCGAGCTGTTCGCAGGCGTGCGCGAGATGCTCACGGAACTGCGCGACACCGGCTACCTGCTCGCCGTGGCGACGGGCAAGAGCCGCGTGGGGCTGAACCGCGCGCTCGCGGATGCGCGCCTCACGAGCCTCTTCGACGGCACCCGCTGCGCCGATGAAACCTTCTCGAAGCCGCATCCGGCCATGCTCCAGGAGCTCACGCGCGAACTGGGGCAGGATCTGGGCCGTACGGTGATGATCGGCGACACGACCCACGATCTGCAGATGGCGATCAACGCGGGCGCGGCTGCCATTGGCGTGGCGTATGGCGCGCATGCGTCCGGCGCACTCGAAAAGCTCGAGCCGCGCTTCGTCGCGCCCGACGTAGCTGCGCTCGCGGGCTGGCTGCGGGAGCACGCATGAGCGCGGCGCCCGAGACAGCGCCGCTCGAGCCGGTGCGCGTATGTGCGTCCGATGAACTCGCCGAGGGCGGCGAGGGTCGGCGCATGACTGCAACTTACGCGGGTGGCGACGCGGTGGTGTTCTTCGTGCGCTACGGTGGCGAAGTGTACGGCTACCTGAACCGCTGCGCGCACGTGCCGATGGAACTCGACTGGGTCGAGGGCCAGTTCTTCGAGTCGTCGGGGCTCTATCTGATGTGCGCCACGCACGGCGCGATCTACCAGCCCGACACGGGCAAGTGCGTGGGCGGCCCGTGCCGCGGCGGGCGTTTGCGCCCCGTGCAAGTCGAGGAACGCGACACGCCAGAGGGGCGTGCGGTATTCTGGCTGCCGGACGACGCTTTGCGTCCGACCCCAACCTGATTCCCGACTTTCGACCCCTTTCGACCCGTTACCCGCTCGCATGTCCGATAATCCGACCCCTGATTCGAACGAAGCGCCCCGCGCGGCTTCGTCAGGCCGCGGCGCGCCCGCGCCAGGCTGGGAGCGCGAGGCGCTCGAACGCATCGCGCTCGCGGCCATCACCGAGCAGCGCGCGGCGCGGCGCTGGCGCATCTTCTTTCGCTTCGCGTTTCTCGCGGTGTTCGTGGTGATCGCGTGGGCGATCCTCGATCTTTCGGGCGCGCGCGTGGCGAGTGAGGGGCGCCATACGGCACTCGTTTCGCTCGACGGCGAAATCGGCTCCGACGCCCCAGCGAACGCCGAGGACATCATCAGCGCGCTCGACAGCGCCTTCGACGACGACGGCACCGCGGGCGTGATCCTGCATATCGACAGCCCCGGCGGCAGCCCGGTGCAAGCCGGCATCATCAACGACGAGATCCACCGTCTGCGCACCAAGTACCCGGCCATCCCGCTGTACGTCGTGGTCGGCGACATGTGTGCTTCGGGCGGCTATTACGTCGCGGCCGCGGCTGACAAGATCTACGTCAACAAGGCGAGCATCGTGGGCTCGATCGGCGTGCTGATGGACGGATTCGGCTTCACAGGCCTGATGGACAAGCTCGGCGTCCAGCGGCGCCTGCGTACGTCCGGCGAAAACAAGGGCTTCTTCGACCCGTTCTCGCCCGACACGCCGAAAATGGACGCGCACGCCCAGGAGATGCTCGATCAGATCCACCAGCAGTTCATCGACGCCGTGAAGGCCGGCCGCGGCAAGCGCCTGAAGGACTCGCCGGATATCTTCTCGGGCCTGTTCTGGACCGGGCAGAAGAGCGTGGAGCTCGGTCTCGCGGACGGCTACGGCGACACCGATTACGTGGCGCGCGAGGTCATCAAGGCGCCGGACGTCGTCGACTATACGGTCAAGCAGAGCCTCACCGATCGCGTGGCGAAACGCGTGGGCGCGAACATCGGCTCGGCGGCCGTGCATTCGCTGCTGATGGGCGGCAAGGTATCGGTGCACTGAGCGACGGCGACGCTTTCGTTTCCCGTCGTCCTCGAGAAAATCGGCCGCTGCGCGATGGTTGCGCAGTGGCCGATTTGTTTTTTGCGCGCCGCAGCGTTCAGTGCGCGAGCAGCAGGAAGATCGCCGGCCGCTTGTGCAATTCGGGCGCGGGCTTCTTTTTCCAGTCGGACACGGCGCGGCTCACGATCGTCTCGGTAGGCAGCGTGAGATCGGCGGCGACGCACACGAGCGTGGAGGGCGCGCAGGTCGCGAGCAGCGCGTCGAGCAGCGTGCGGTTGCGGTAGGGCGTCTCGATGAAGATCTGCGTCTGCTTGCTCTTGCGCGAGATCTGCTCGAGATCGCGCAACTTTTTCACGCGCTCGTTGGCGTCGACGGGCAGGTAGCCGTGAAACGCGAAGCTCTGGCCGTTCAGGCCCGACGCCATCAGCGCGAGCAGGATCGAACTCGGGCCCACGAGCGGCACGACCTTGATGCCGCGCTCGTGTGCGCGCCGCACGAGCAGCGCGCCCGGGTCGGCGACCGCGGGCACGCCCGCCTCGGAAACGAGCCCCGTGTCGATGCCCGCGAGCAGCGGGGCGAGCAGCTTGTCGACTTCGCCTGCGGGCGTGTTGACATTGAGTTCGCGGATCTCGATTTCCTGGATCGGCCGTGTGGTGCCCACGCGCTTGAGGAAGGCGCGCGTGGTCTTGGCGTTTTCGCCGATATAGCTGGCGAGCGCGCCCGCGCGTTCGCGCACGGGCGTCGGCAGGACGGCGTTGAGCGCGGCATCGTCGCCTTCGCCCAGCGTGTTGGGAATCAGATAGAGGGTGCCGAGGCTCATGCTTGCGTCTCCAGCAACGGATAGCCCGCGGCAAGCAGCATGCGCGTGAGCGCGATGAGCGGCAGGCCGATCAGGGCGGTGGGGTCGTCCGATTCGATCGCCTCGAGCAGCGCGATGCCGAGCCCCTCCGATTTCGCGCTGCCCGCACAGTCGTACGGCGTTTCGGCGCGCAGATAGGCGTCGAGCGCGGCGTCGGGCAGGTCGCGAAAGCGCACCTTCGTCACGACATCGACGGTATCCGTTTGGCCAGTAGCGGTGTCGAGCACGCTCAGGGCACTATGGAACAACACTTCGCGGCCGCGCATGGCCTGCAGTTGCTCGAGCGCGCGTTCGTGCGTGCCGGGCTTGCCAATCTGGCGGCCATCGAAGGTGGCGACCTGGTCGGAGCCGATCACGAGCGTGCGCGTAGCGCCGGCGGGCAGGGCGGCGGCCACGGCGCGGGCCTTCGCGGCAGCGAGGCGCAGCGCCGTCGCTTCGGGCATTTCGCCGGGCTGCGGCGTTTCGTCGACGGCGGGCACGGCCGTGTCGAAGGGAATGCGCAGACGCTCGAGCAACTCGCGCCGGTAGCGCGAGCTGGAGGCGAGGATGAGGGCGGGGCGGCCCGTGCGCGGGGCCTGCGAGGGAGAATCCTGCATGTTCGATCGGAGTATCGGAGTATGAAAAAGCGGCTGTGGCTTGGCAATATTCGGGTGGAATTCGTCTCGAAAACGGGGGCGGATTTCCCGCAAAACGTCGTCAGAGGCTCCCGAAAACCGCGTCCGCACAAGCACTTGCGTACGCGAGCTTAAGTGTTTGACTCACAAAGATAAAGGCGATATGATTTTGGGCTTTTCATCGGTATGCTCTCGTCGCACGTCTTGTGCGGGCGCCTGAATTTGCGGCGTCACGGCTCAAAAGACCTTGCCGGCAGCGGCGTGTCGATGGATGGCGAATGTAGGCAAACGCAGGTCGATAGAGACCCGCGGGCCGGCACAAGCTGGATTGCTGCGAGCCGCTGGTGGCTTCCGCGCATCGCTTGCCGGTCGCCCCAAGCCTTGAGGCAGGAGAGCGCACATGACCGAACACACTGGCAAGCCTGCTGGCGCTGAACTGAATCCTCGCGACTTCGATATCTTCGAATTCGCGCGCAGCGAGCGCGAAGCGGCAGGCGTCGTGCGCGTTTCGCAACTGCCGCGCATGTTAAACGAAGTCCCGGCCGATGCGCCAGATCGCGACACCGCGTTCACCTGGCAGGCTGCGGGCTTCATCCAGCAGGAATTGCAGGACAACGGCACCGAAGGGCCGCAGCCATACCTGCGGCTTGCAGTTCACGGTGGCGCGTGGCTCACGTGCCAGCGGTGCCTCGCTCCCTACGAGCAGGCATTCAATGCGGATGCGACCTTCCGTATCGTCCAGACGGAAGAAGAGGCGGACGAGTTTCCGCTCGACGACGATGAAGTCGAAGTGATCGTGGGCTCGCGCCATTTCGATCTCGTCGACTTGATCGAAGAGGAGCTGTTGCTCTCGCTGCCGCTGGTGCCGAAGCACGAAGTCTGTCCGGAAATTCACGAAAGCCTCGCCTCGGGTCCCGACGGCGCGGAGGGCGTGGATTCCGTGGACGACGTGCCGGAGCAGGAAATCGAGCCGGAAGAGCGCGTCAATCCGTTTGCGGCGCTCGAATCGCTCAAGAAGGACGGTCCTGGCAGCAAGCACTAAGGCAAGCCTTGGGCGGCTGTGTGGGGCAGGCAGTACCAGACGCGTGGGCCTGAGCCCGGAGTCCGGCCATCCCCCAAGGGTGGCGGCGGCCGGATCGGGCTGTGTTAGAATTCGGAAAATTTTCAGGAGTTATCATGGCAGTTCAACAAAACAAGAAGTCGCCGTCGAAGCGCGGTATGCACCGCTCGCACGATTTCCTCACGGGCGCGCCGCTGGCCGTCGAGCCGAGCACGGGTGAAGTGCATCTGCGTCACCACATCAGCCCGAACGGCTACTACCGCGGCAAGAAAGTCGTCAAGACCAAGAACGACTAATCGTTTCAGCGTGCGGCGCGGTGTTTGACACCTTGCGCCGCATCTGACGATTCCGTTCGCTTGACCATATTTCGGCTCGGCAAAAAAGGCGGCATTCAACTGCCGCTTTTTTATGCCTGAAATCCGTCGCATTCCATGACTGTTACGCTCACGATAGATTGCATGGGAGGCGACCACGGCCCGTCCGTGACGGTGCCTGCCGCAGTCCATTTCGTCCGCTCGCACCCAGACGCGCATCTCATGCTCGTGGGCGTCGAGTCGGCAGTTCGCGCCCAGTTGAAGAAGCTGAAGGCGTCGGACCATCCCGCGCTGACCGTCGTGCCCGCCACCGAGGTCGTCGAAATGGACGATCCGGTCGAAGTCGCCCTGCGCAAGAAAAAAGATTCGTCGATGCGCGTCGCGCTCAATCGCGTGAAAGAGGGCGAGGCGCAAGCCTGCATCTCGGCCGGCAACACCGGCGCGCTGATGGCCGTGTCGCGCTATGTGCTCAAGACGTTGCCCGGCATCGAACGCCCGGCTATCGCCTTCGCGCTGCCGAACCCGCGCGGCTACACGACGATGCTCGACCTCGGCGCGAACGTCGACTGCGAACCGCAGCACCTGCTGCAGTTCGCGGAGATGGGCCACGCGCTCGTCGCGGCGCTCGAGGGCAAGGATCGCCCAACCATCGGGCTCCTGAATATCGGCGAAGAAGTCATCAAGGGCAACGACACCATCAAGCGCGCGGGCGAGCTCCTGCGCGCGAGCACGCTGAACTTCCGCGGCAACGTCGAAGGCAACGACATTTACAAGGGCACCGTCGACGTCATCGTCTGTGACGGTTTCGTTGGGAATGTCGCGCTCAAGACGTCGGAGGGCCTCGCGCAGATGCTCAACGACATGATCAAGGAAGAGTTCGGGCGCTCGTGGCTCACCAAGCTCATGGCGATTGCCGCACTGCCCGTGCTCATGCGCTTCAAGAAGCGTGTCGACCATCGCCAGTACAACGGCGCGGCGCTGCTCGGCTTGAAGAGCCTCGTTATCAAGAGCCACGGCTCGGCCGATGCCTACGCGTTTGAGTGTGCGATCAATCGCGGGTATGATGCCGTCAAAAATGGCGTGCTGGAGCGCCTCGCGCACGCCATGGAAGAAAACGCCGGTTCGCTCGAACAGGCGGCAGACGAGCCCGGCGGCGCCCAGAACGTGCAAGCCGCGCAGGCGGGGCAGGCTACCAGTGCGCCCAGCCAGGCAGCGGGCGAGGTACCGCCCGGCGCCGCATCATCCTCGAAGGCATAATGGCTCAATCGACTCTCTATTCCCGCGTGATCGGCACGGGCAGCTATCTTCCGCCTGATCGCGTCACCAACCAGGAACTGGCCGAACGGCTCGCCGCAAAAGGCGTCGAGACGAGCGACGAGTGGATCGTGGCCCGCACGGGCATTCACGCACGCCACTTCGCCGCGCCCGACGTCACGACGAGCGATCTCGCGCTTGCGGCGTCGCAGCGTGCGATCGCGGCCGCCGACGTCGATCCGCAGTCGATCGACCTCATCATCGTCGCTACTTCCACGCCCGATTTCGTCTTTCCGAGCACGGCCTGCCTCTTGCAGAACAAGCTCGGCATCCGCAATCACGGCGCGGCGTTCGACGTGCAGGCCGTGTGCTCGGGCTTCGCCTACGCCGTTTCGGTGGCCGACAGCCTGATCCGCAGCGGCCAGCATCGCACGGCGCTCGTGGTCGGCGCGGAAACCTTCTCGCGTATTCTCGATTTCAACGATCGCACCACCTGTGTGCTGTTCGGCGACGGCGCAGGCGCGATCATCCTGCAGGCGTCGAGCGAACCGGGCGTGCTTTCGAGCGCGCTGCACGCCGACGGCAGCTACGCGCACATCCTGTGCACGCCGGGCAACGTGCATGGCGGCGCGATCGCGGGCAACGCGTTCCTGCACATGGACGGCCAGGCCGTGTTCAAGCTGGCCGTGAACGTGCTCGAAAAGGTCGCGATCGAGGCGCTCGACAAGGCGCAGCTCACCGCCGACCAGGTCGACTGGCTGATCCCGCATCAGGCCAATATCCGCATCATGCAGGGCACCTGCCGCAAGCTCGGCCTGCCCGCCGAGCGCATGGTGGTGACGGTGGGCGAGCATGGCAACACCTCGGCAGCCTCGATTCCGCTCGCCTTCGACGTCGCGGTGCGCGACGGCCGCATCAAGCGCGGTCACAACGTGCTGATCGAAGGCGTCGGCGGGGGCTTCACCTGGGGCGCCTCCGTCATCCGCTTCTAAGCATCCTGAGCGGGCTCTCGCGCTCCCGCAGCCGGTCCTGGCGCACGACGTGCATGTTGCGCGCGGCCGGCGGCGGTTCATCCGAGCGCATTGCCCACCCATATTGAACGAATTTGGGGACGTTATGAAATTCGCGTTCGTTTTTCCCGGACAAGGCTCGCAGGCCGTCGGCATGCTCGACGCCTTCGCCGATAACACCGTCGTGCGCGAGACGCTGCAAGAAGCGTCCGACGCGCTGGGGCAGGACCTCGGCAAGCTGATCGCCGAAGGCCCCGCCGAAGAACTCAATCTCACCACCAACACGCAGCCGGTCATGCTCACCGCCGCCTACGCCGTCTATCGCGCGTGGCAGCAGGCGGGCGGTCCCCTGCCTGCCATCGTCGCGGGCCACAGCCTCGGCGAATACACGGCGCTGGTCGCCGCCGGCGTGCTCGCATTCCGCGACGCCGTGCCGCTCGTGCGCTTTCGTGCGCAGGCGATGCAAAGCGCGGTGCCGGTGGGCGAGGGCGGCATGGCCGCCGTGCTCGGTCTCGACGACGACACCGTGCGCGCAGTCTGCGCGGAAGCCGCGGCTGCGAGCGGCGGCGTGGTCGAAGCCGTGAACTTCAACGCGCCGGCGCAAGTCGTGATCGCGGGCCACAAGGGCGCGGTCGAGAAGGCCTGCGAAATCGCCAAGGCGAAGGGCGCCAAGCGCGCGCTGCCGCTGCCGGTTTCGGCGCCGTTCCACTCGTCGCTGCTCAAGCCCGCCTCGGATCAACTGCGCGACTACCTCGCGAACGTCGCGCTGAGCGCGCCGCAGATTCCCGTGGTGAACAACGTCGACGTGGCTTTCGAAACCGACCCCGCGAAGATCCGCGACGCGCTCGTGCGCCAGGCCGCGGGCGCCGTGCGCTGGGTCGAGTGCGTGCAGGCCATTGCGGCCCAAGGCGCGACACACGTGGTCGAATGCGGTCCGGGCAAGGTGCTTGCGGGCCTCACCAGACGTATCGACGGCAACCTGGTCGGCGCTTCGGTGCTCGATCCGAAGTCGCTCGACGAAGCGCTCGCGCTTCTGAAGGCTTAAGCGCCTACGCCACCACCGCTAACGGATTCAAACGATGGAAAAGACTCTCGACAATCAAGCCGCGATCGTGACCGGCGCGACCCGCGGCATCGGCCGCGCGATTGCGCTGGAACTGGCGCGCCAGGGCGCGACGGTGATCGGTACGGCAACGAGCGAAGCCGGCGCGCAGGCCATCTCGGCCGCTTTCGAAGCAGCGGGCCTGAAGGGCCGCGGCGCGGTGCTCGACGTGAACGACGCCGCCGCGGCGGAAGCGCTGATCGACGCGACGGTCAAGGAATTCGGCGGTCTAGCGATCCTCGTCAATAATGCGGGCATCACGCAGGACAACCTGGCGATGCGCATGAAGGACGACGAGTGGGACTCGGTCATCGACACCAACCTGAAGTCGGTGTTCCGCCTCTCTCGCGCCGTGCTGCGCCCGATGATGAAGGCGAAGGGCGGCCGCATCATCAACATCACCTCGGTGGTGGGCTCGTCGGGCAACCCGGGCCAGGCCAACTACGCCGCCGCCAAGGCCGGCGTGGCGGGCATGACGCGCGCGCTCGCACGCGAGATCGGCAGCCGCGGCATCACCGTGAACTGCGTCGCGCCCGGTTTCATCGACACCGACATGACGAAGGACCTGCCGGCGGAGCAGCAGGCCGCCCTCAAACAGCAGATTCCGCTGGGCCGCCTCGGCAGTCCGGACGACATCGCGCATGCGGTCGCGTTCCTCGCGTCGCCGCAGGCGGCCTACATCACGGGCACGACGTTGCACGTGAACGGCGGCATGTATATGTCTTAACCGGATTCAGGTACTATCCGCGCCTTGATGCGCTTGATGCAAAACATCGCGCAAGCGCCGTCGCGGATAGCCTTCCGGAACCTTGAGCGCCGCTTTTCAGCCAGGTCAAACCTGATAAAATGCGCGCACTCGCATTCATGAGCTAACTTTTTTCCCTTGGAGGGGTAATGGACAACATCGAACAGCGCGTCAAGAAGATCGTCGCCGAGCAACTGGGCGTCGCCGAAGCTGAAATCAAGAACGAAGCTTCGTTCGTGAACGATCTGGGCGCCGACTCGCTCGACACCGTCGAACTGGTCATGGCTCTCGAAGACGAGTTCGGCATGGAAATCCCGGACGAGGAAGCCGAGAAGATCACGACGGTTCAGCAAGCGATCGACTACGCTCGCGCGAACGTCAAGGCCTAAGCGCCAGATTCCCGCCTGGGCCGCGCAACGCAGCGCGCTGGCGGCCCGCGAGGACGCTTGCCCGTGAAACCGCAAACGCCTGCCGCACTCGCTGCGGGGCATCTGCCGGTCAACTAGCCACAGGGCTCACAGGAGCATTTCCTGTGGCCTCTGTGGCTTTTGTTTTTGTCATCTATGGATAAGGGGTTACCGTGAGCCGTCGTCGAGTTGTTGTTACAGGCCTGGGGCTGATTTCGCCTGTTGGCAATAATGTTGCCGACGGCTGGGCCAATCTGGTCGCCGGGAAGTCCGGCATCGCCAACATCACGAAGTTCGACGCTACGAACTTCTCGACCCGCTTTGCCGGCGAGGTGAAGGGCTTCAACGTCGAAGACTACATGCCGGCGAAAGAAGCGCGCCACATGGATACGTTCATCCATTACGGCATCGCGGCGGGCATGCAGGCGATCCAGGACAGCGGTCTCGAAGTCACCGAAGCGAACGCGGAGCGGATCGGCGTGAACGTCGGCTCGGGTATCGGCGGTCTGCCGATGATCGAAGTCACACAAACCGAGCTGCTCAACCGCGGCCCGCGCCGCATCTCGCCGTTCTTCGTGCCGGCCTCGATCATCAACATGATCTCGGGCCATCTGTCGATCAAGTACGGCCTCAAGGGCCCGAATCTGGCGATGGTCACGGCTTGCACGACCGGCCTGCACTGCATCGGCGAAGCGTCGCGTCTGATCGAATACGGCGACTGCGACGTGATGATCGCGGGCGGCGCGGAATCGACCGTCTCGCCGCTCGGCATCGGCGGCTTCGCTGCGGCGCGCGCGTTGTCGCAGCGCAACGACGATCCGGCGACGGCCAGCCGTCCGTGGGACAGGGACCGTGACGGCTTCGTGCTCGGCGAAGGCGCGGGCGTGATGGTGCTCGAAGAGTACGAACACGCGAAGGCGCGCGGCGCGAAGATCTACGCGGAAATCGGCGGCTACGGCATGAGCGGCGATGCGTATCACATGACCGCGCCGCTGGAAGACGGCGACGGTGCGCGCCGCTGCATGATCGCCGCGATGAAGAACGCGGGCATCAACACCAGCGAAGTGAACTGGCTGAGCGCGCACGGCACCTCGACGCCGCTCGGCGACCTCGCGGAAACCACGGCGATCAAGCGCGCCTTCGGCGATCATGCGAAGGACATCGTCGTGAACTCGACCAAGTCGATGACGGGCCACCTGCTGGGTGGCGCGGGCGGCCTCGAGTCGGTGTTCACGGTGCTCGCCGTGCACAACCAGGTGTCGCCGCCGACGATCAACATCTTCAACCAGGATCCTGCATGCGACCTGGACTACTGCGCGAACACCGCGCGGGACATGAAGATCGACGTCGCGCTGAAGAACTCGTTCGGGTTCGGCGGCACCAACGGCACGCTCGTCTTCAAGCGCCACGCTTGATCCCGTACGACGAGACAGCGGCCGCGCCGAGTGCTTCGGCCGGCCGCGTTCCTCCTGCTTTCCCCTCGCGGCGCGCGGGCGCGCCGCTGCTTTCTCTGCGTCCCTCACTTGCGCTGCAACTGCTCGTTGCCGCGGGTCTCGGCGTGGCCGCGGCCGCCATCTACACAACGCTCGCACCCTGGTTCGGCGTCTGGCAAGCGTTGCCCGCCACGCTGGCGTTCCTCGCGACCGGCGGCCTCGCGGCTGCGGCGTGGCGACACAAGCAACCGGCCTTCCTCGAAATCGGGTCAGATTTACTCGCGGCGTATTCGCGCGATGGCGCGTGCCTGGCAGCCGGGCGGCTTGCCGGCGCGTCGCAATGGGGCGCGTGGCTGCTCGCGCTCGTCGTGGAGCAGGGCGCACGCCGCACGACGATTCTCGTTGCCGCCGACGCCGTTCCGGCGGAAGTCTTCCGCACACTCGCCGTGCGCGCGCGCAGCGCGGCCGGTCGCTGAGCCTCCCTTCGCTGTAAAGCTTGTAACCGCTGTTACTCGCGTAACGTGAGACCGTGGCGAGGACGCTACAATGGTGCCCCCACGTCTACTTCATGTGCTAACGGATTTCTCAGGTGAGCGAAAAAGAAATTGATCAGGTTCTGGTCGAGCGCGTGCAAAAAGGCGACAAGGCCGCGTTCGAGCTCCTGGTCTCGAAATACCACCGCAAGATCATCCGGCTGATCTCGCGCCTCGTGCGGGACCCCGCCGAGGTCGAGGACGTGGCCCAGGACGCCTTTATCAAGGCTTACCGCGCACTACCGCAGTTTCGTGGCGAATCGGCTTTCTATACGTGGTTGTACCGGATTGCTGTCAATACGGCGAAGAACTACCTTGCGACCCAGGGAAGACGCGCGCCGACTTCTACCGAGGCGGATGCTGAAGAAGCGGAAACTTTCTCGGACGCCGATCAACTAAGGGATATCAATACGCCCGAGTCGATGTTGATGAGCAAGCAGATCGCACAGACGGTCAATGCTGCGATGGCGGTTTTACCGGAAGAGCTGCGCACCGCCATTACGCTTCGGGAGATAGAAGGCCTAAGCTACGAAGAAATCGCTGAGATGATGGGGTGCCCGATCGGCACCGTCAGATCGAGAATTTTCCGCGCTCGGGAAGCCATTGCGGCAAAATTGCGTCCGCTGCTGGACACTCCGGAAGGCAAGCGCTGGTAAGAAGAAGAACCAGCTTCGCCCCGGGCGGCGACGCGATTCACCAGAATGAGTTGGTGTCACAGGGACGTCTGTTAGGGAATGGGGAGCATCATGGGTTCGGTCTCGATGCAATCGGTATCAAGCTCGCGCGGCGAGCGTCTGTCCGCCTTCGTCGACGGTGAAGCGTCGGCGCAGGAGCATCTGAACGGAAATTTTCTGGAACTCGACGGCGAAGGGCGCGCAGCCTGGTCGGAGTACCACCTGATCGGCGACGTGCTGCGTTCCGACGATCTGGCCCTCAGTCAGGCCGCGAGCCGTGCCTTCATGACGGGTTTCGCGGCGCGCTTCGAAGCGGAGCCGCATCTGCTCGCACCCGCTGCGCTGCCGCAGGCGCAGGCCGGCCGCAATGAGCGCGTGGGCCGCATTCTGGCGCTGCGCCGCCGCGTGATGCCGTCGCTGGCCGTGGCCGCGGCTGCTGCCACACTCACGTGGATCGTCATGCCGCAAATGCGCGGCGTGGGCATGGCCGGCGCGCCGCAAATCGCCGCCGTGCAGTCGCAGGGCGACGGCGTGCAGCGCGTGGCGATGAACACCACGCCGGCGCCTGTCGCGGGTGGCCAGGACGGCAACATCATCCGCGACGCGCGCCTCGACGAATATCTCCAGGCGCACCAGCAGTTCGCGCAGCAGCCGGTCATTTCGGATTCCATGCCGTACATCCGTTCAGCCGCTCTTACCACGCAAGGCCAATAAGTTTGATGCAGACATTGCGGTTGAATAAAAAGACAATCTGGGGGCGGTTGCCGGCATTCCTGTGCTGCGCAGCCGTGATGTTCACCGCTCTGTCTGTTGCCCCGCGTGCCCACGCGCAAGGCGCGTCCGCGGCCGATGCCGCCACGCGCCAGAGCGCGGCGCAGTTGCTCGACCGCATCCAGCAGGCCGCCCAGCAGCAAAGCTACGAAGGCACCTTCGTCTACCAGCGCGGCGAGTTCGTGCAGTCGTCGCGCATCACGCACTACGCCTCGAAGCAGGACGGCGAGTTCGAAAAGCTCGAAAGCCTCGACGGCAAGCCGCGCACGATGCTGCGCCACAACGACGATCTGTTTACCTTCGTACCCGAGCGCAAGCTGCTCGTCGTCGAAAAGCGCCAGAACAAGGATGCTTTCCCGGCGTTGCTTTCCACGAGCGGCGCCCAGGTGCTGGGCGTCTACGAGCCGAAGATGCTGGCCAACGACCGGGTGGCCGGCCTCGACAGCCAGGTGATCCAGCTCGACCCGAAGGACAATTTCCGCTTCGCCTACAAGCTGTGGGCGGACGCGAAAACCGGTCTGCTGCTGCGCTCGCAGATGCTCGATCCGACGAACGGCCAGGTGCTCCAGCAACTCGCGTTCACGCAGGTGCGCATCGGCGGTCCCGTCGACAAGACGCCTATCGTCAACGGCATGCGCAATATCGAAGGCTGGAACGTGGTGCGCCCGCCGCTTCAGCCGGTCGACATCGAGGCGCAGGGCTGGTCGTTTGGCCAGGCCGCGCCGGGATTCCAGAAGATTCGCGAAGTGCGCCGGCCGATGGCGGCGCGCGACGCGAGCGATCCGCCCATTCCGGTCGATCAGGCCGTATTCTCTGACGGACTGTCCACGCTTTCCGTCTTTATCGAACCGGTCAAGAACAACAGTCGCAAGGAAGGCTCGGGCAGCAGTGGCGCGACCCACGTGCTCGTGAAGCGCAACGGCGATTACTTCATCACGTTGCTTGGCGAAGTGCCCCAGACCACGTTGCAGCAGTTTGCGTCTGCCATAGAATACAAGGCTCCCAGGTAACTCCTTCCTTCGGCTGACTTCGATATGACGATTCTCCCGCTGCGCAAATTCTTCGCGGCCGCGGTCGTGGCGGCGTGCCTGCCGTTCGCACCGCACGTGGCATCGGCGGCGCCGGCTGCCAACCTGCCCGACTTCGCCGACCTCGTGGACAAAGTGGGGCCGTCGGTCGTCAATATCCGCACCACGACGCGTGTCTCCTCGGCTCAGCGCGGCCTGCCGCCGGGCATGGATCAGGGCGACATGTCGGAATTCTTCCGCCGCTTCTTCGGCATCCCGCTCCCGCAAGGGCCGCAGGGTGGGCAGGGCGGTGGTCAGGGTGGCAGCCAGGGCGGAAGCCCGGGCGGCGGTTCGGACTCCGGCCCGGACAACGGCAACGACGCCGAACAGAACAGCGGCGTCGGCTCGGGTTTCATCCTCTCGAGCGACGGCTACGTGATGACCAACGCACACGTCGTGGACGACGCGGACAGCATCTACGTGACGCTCACCGACAAGCGCGAATTCAAGGCGAAGCTGATCGGCGTGGACGACCGCACGGACGTCGCCGTGGTGAAGATCCAGGCTGCCAATCTGCCGGCCGTGACGATGGGCGACTCGAACAAGGTGCGCGTGGGCGAGTGGGTCGTGGCGATCGGTTCGCCGTTCGGCCTCGAGAACACCGTGACGGCGGGCATCGTGAGCGCGAAGGGGCGCGACACGGGCGACTATTTGCCGTTCATCCAGACCGATGTGGCCGTGAATCCCGGCAACTCGGGCGGTCCGCTCATCAACATGCAGGGCGAGGTGATCGGCATCAACTCGCAGATCTATAGCCGCACGGGCGGCTTCATGGGCATCTCGTTCGCGATTCCGATCGACGAGGCGATGCGCGTGGCGGATCAGCTCAAGTCCACGGGCAAGGTCACGCGTGGCCGCATTGCCGTGGCCATCGGCGAGGTGACGAAGGACGTGGCCGACTCGCTCGGTTTGCCCAAGGCGCAAGGCGCGCTGGTTTCCAGCGTCGAGCCGGGCGGCCCGGCCGACAAGGCGGGCATCCAGCCGGGCGACATCATCCTGAAGTTCAACGGTTCGAGCGTCGACGCCGCGACCGACCTGCCGCGCATGGTCGGCGACACGAAGCCGGGCACCAAGGCGACCGTGACGGTCTGGCGCAAGGGCGCAACGCGCGATCTGCCGATCACGATCGCCGAGATGCAGACCGACAAGAGCGCGAAGGCCGACCAGAAAAAGGCGCCCGAGCCCAAGCCGCGCGCGATGAACGCGCTCGGTATCGCGGTGGTCGACATCCCCGCCGACCAGCTCGCGCAGCTCAAGGTCAAGGGCGGCGCGATGGTGGACTCGGTCGATGGCCCGGCACAGCGCGCCGGCCTGCAGAAGGGCGACATCATCCTGCGCGTGGGCGACACCGATATCACCAGCGCGAAGCAGTTCCAGGAGGTGACCGCGCATCTCGACCCGCAGAAGATGGTCGCGGTGCTCGTGCGTCGCGGCGACAACACGCAGTTCGTGCCGTTGCGCCCGCGCGCGCCGGGGCAGAAGTAACGTCGATGCGCACGCCCATGCGGTCTTCGTCGGCGGCGCCGGGCGCGCTCGAACGGGCGAGCGCGCACCTCGTGCTCTACGGGCGCGCGTGGTGTCATCTGTGCGAGCAGATGCGCGTGGCGCTCGAGCCGCTCGCCGCCGCGGCGGGCGCGCGGCTCAACGTCGTCGATGTCGATTCCGACCCCGCACTTCAGGCGCGTTACGACGAACTCGTGCCGGTGCTCCTTTGCGACGGCATCGAGCTGTGTCACTACCACCTCGACGAAGCACGCGTGCGCGCTACGCTGGGCCTGGGCGCCGACGCACCGGGCGTGCCACCGGCGCCGCCGGGCGATGCGTGAAACGCGCGCGCAGGGGCGCAGCAAGACGAGCCCCCGCGCCATGACACATCCGTTACATCACCGGATGGTTCGCCCGTGGGACCCCTTTTCGGCTAAAATAGTCCGGTTTTTCATCTGTTTACGAGGCGTGTCCAGCTATCGTTGGGGCGCGCCTTTTTCGCTTGATCGGCACTGAATGGATCATATTCGTAACTTCTCGATCATTGCGCACATCGACCATGGCAAGTCGACGCTCGCCGATCGCATCATCCAGCTGTGCGGCGGCTTGTCCGACCGCGAAATGGAATCGCAGGTGCTCGACTCGATGGATCTCGAGCGCGAGCGCGGCATCACCATCAAGGCGCAGACGGCTGCGCTCACGTACAAGGCGCGTGACGGCAAGGTCTACAACCTGAACCTGATCGACACGCCCGGGCACGTCGACTTCTCCTACGAGGTGAGCCGCTCGCTCTCCGCATGTGAGGGCGCGTTGCTCGTGGTGGACGCGAGCCAGGGCGTCGAGGCGCAGACGGTGGCGAACTGCTACACCGCGATCGAACTCGGCGTGGAAGTCGTGCCGGTGCTCAACAAGATCGACCTGCCCGCGGCCAACCCCGAGAACGCGATCGAAGAGATCGAGGACGTGATCGGCATCGACGCCACCGACGCCACGCGCTGCAGCGCGAAGACCGGCCTCGGCGTGGAAGACGTGCTCGAAGCGCTCATCGCCAAGGTGCCGCCGCCCAAGGGCGATCCGGAAGCGCCGCTGCAGGCGCTCATCATCGACTCGTGGTTCGACAACTACGTGGGCGTGGTGATGCTCGTGCGTATCGTCAACGGTACGCTGCGTCCGAAGGACAAGATCAAGCTGATGGCCACCGGCGCGCAGTATCCGGTCGAGCACGTCGGCGTGTTCTCGCCGAAGTCGCGCAACCTCGAGCAGCTTTCGGCGGGGCAGGTGGGCTTCATCATCGCCGGCATCAAGGAACTCGCCGCGACCAAGGTGGGCGACACCGTCACGCTCGCGACGAAGCCCGCGGCCGAGCCGCTGCCGGGTTTCAAGGAAGTGAAGCCGCAGGTGTTCGCGGGCCTCTATCCGGTCGAGGCGAACCAGTACGACGCGCTGCGCGAATCGCTCGAAAAGCTGAAGCTCAACGACGCCTCGCTGCAATACGAGCCGGAAGTTTCGCAGGCGCTGGGCTTCGGCTTCCGCTGCGGCTTCCTCGGCCTCCTGCACATGGAAATCGTGCAGGAGCGTCTCGAGCGCGAGTTCGACATGGACCTCATCACTACGGCGCCGACCGTGGTGTACGAAGTCGTGCAGGCGGACGGCAGCACGATCAAGGTCGAGAACCCGGCGAAGATGCCTGAGCCCTCGAAGATTGCCGAGGTCCGCGAGCCGATCGTGACGGTGAACCTGTACATGCCGCAAGAGTACGTGGGTTCGGTCATCACGCTCTGTACGCAAAAGCGCGGCAACCAGATCAACATGCAGTACCACGGCCGCCAGGTGCAGCTCACGTACGAAATTCCGATGGCGGAAATCGTGCTCGACTTCTTCGACCGTCTGAAGTCGGTGTCGCGCGGTTATGCGTCGATGGACTACGAGTTCAAGGAATACCGCACTTCGGACGTCGTGAAGGTCGACATGCTGATCAACGGCGACAAGGTCGATGCGCTGTCCATCATCGTCCACCGTTCGCAGTCGCAGTATCGCGGCCGCGAAGTCGCGGCGAAGATGCGCGAGATCATTCCGCGCCAGATGTACGACGTGGCCATTCAGGCCGCGATCGGCGCGCACATCATCGCGCGCGAGAACATCAAGGCGCTGCGCAAGAACGTGCTGGCCAAGTGCTACGGCGGCGACATCACGCGTAAGAAGAAGCTGCTCGAAAAGCAGAAGGAAGGCAAAAAGCGGATGAAGCAGGTCGGCTCGGTCGAGATTCCGCAAGAGGCTTTCCTCGCCATCCTTCGTGTCGAAGATAAATAAGTAACGCAAATAAGCCGGACAACGGATCTCTACATGAATTTTGCGCTGATACTCTTTGTGCTCGTCATCTTGACGGGCGTTGCGTGGGTTGCAGACAAACTGGTGTTCATGCCGCGCCGGCGCCTCGCCGCCGATGCGGCGGTCGCGGAGTTCGACCGTCAGCAGGAACGCGTGGGCGAGCGCTTCGCCGATGAAAACGCGCCTGTCACGCGTCAGAACCTGCGCAACGACAAGCTGCGCCAGCCGTGGTGGCTCGAGTACACGGCGAGCTTCTTCCCCGTCATCCTGATCGTGTTCCTCGTACGCTCGTTCGTCGTGGAGCCGTTCAAGATTCCGTCGGGTTCGATGGTGCCCACGCTGCTCGTGGGCGACTTCATCCTCGTGAACAAGTTCGACTACGGCATCCGCCTGCCGATCACGAACACGAAGATCACGCGGGGCCGACCGCTCGAGCGCGGCGATGTGGTCGTGTTCCGCTATCCGAAGGATGAGTCGGTCGACTACATCAAGCGCGTGATCGGGCTGCCGGGCGACGTGGTTTCCTATCAGGACAAGCAGCTCACGATCAACGGCAAGCCGGTGCCGGAAGTGCCGCAGGGCGACTTCTTCGACGAAGAGCGCATCGGCTATGCGAAGCAGTTCACGGAAGATCTCGGCAGCGGCCGCAAGAACAACATCCTCAACAACCCCGCGGTGCCGCCGTTCATCGTGGGCGCGGAGGATTATCCGTATCGCGACAACTGCCAGTACAACGCGCGCGGCGTGATCTGCAAGGTGCCGGCGGGCCATTACTTCATGATGGGCGATAACCGCGACAACAGCGCGGACAGCCGCTACTGGGGTTTCGTGCCCGACGCGAACATCGTGGGCCGCGCGTTCTTCATCTGGATGAACTTCAGCAACCTGCGTCGCATCGGTTCGTTCGAGTAATTCGTGTTGGCATCGACGTGCGATGCACGTCGAGCACGCGCGCGAAAAGCATTAGAAGCAGCAACGAAAAGCGTATGCGCGAACCCGAGGCTCACTCGCATCACGCGCATTGCATCTTCGCGCGCTACTTGAAGAATCCCCGGTAACGTCGCATCGTCACGGTTTTTCGCCCGCCGCCCCTGTTTTCGCCGGGGGCGGCGGGCGCGTTATACTCTCCCCATGCCCCAATCTCCGTTGGAAAGCCGTTTGCGCTACGAATTTCGCAATGCGGAATTGCTGCGCCAGGCTTTAACTCACCGCAGTCACAGTGCCACGCATAACGAACGCCTCGAATTCCTCGGTGATTCGGTTCTGAATTGCGCGGTGGCTGCCCTATTGTTCCAACGTTTTGGCAAGCTGGACGAAGGTGACCTCTCGCGCGTGCGCGCGAACCTGGTCAAGCAGCAGTCGCTTTACGAGATCGCTCAGGCCCTCAATATTGCCGACGGCCTGCGCCTCGGCGAAGGCGAGTTGCGCAGCGGCGGCTTCCGCCGCCCGTCGATCCTCGCCGACGCGCTGGAGGCGATCTTCGGGGCGATCTTCCTCGACAGCGGCTTCGATGCCGCCCAAACGGTCATCAAGCGTCTCTACGTGCCGATCCTCGATCACATCGATCCGCGCACGCTCGGCAAGGATTCCAAGACGCTGCTGCAGGAATATCTGCAGGGTCACAAGATCGCGTTGCCGACCTACACGGTCGTCGCGACGCATGGTGCGGCGCACAATCAGCAGTTCGAAGTCGAATGCACGGTGCCGAAGCTCGACGTGAAGGTGTCGGGTTCGGGCGCGAGCCGTCGCGCGGCGGAGCAGGCCGCGGCGAAGAAGGCACTCGACGAGGTCATGGCCGCGGCGCCCGCGCTGGTTGCGAAGCCGCGCCGCTCGAAGGGCGCGCGTGCTCCCAAACCGGAGCCCGAGGTCGTCCCCGGCGTGACCGGCGTGCAGGGCGCGCTCGATCTGCGCTCGCCGGAGCGCCGCGAGCGCGCCTCGGCGCGTAGCGAGCGTGCGGCGCAAACCGGGGCAGCCGAAGGCGCGCCGCTCGCGGTGATACGCGCGGCGCACGTCCAGGAGCGTCCGGCGGAGAAGGACAAACCGGCTGAAAAGCCTGCGGAGAAGGCCGAACGCGGTGCGGACAAGGCCAGCGACAAGCCCGCCGACAAGCCCACGGGCTTCGACGCCGTACCGAGCGCCGGCTCCATCGGCCACCGGTCGGCCGCGGTGAAAGCCGAAGCGGCGTTGCGCACCGTCGAGCGCGTGCAAACCGCAACGACCGGCGGCGCGAGCACCGATGCCCAGACGCATGCCGAAGCCACGACGGCCATTCCCGTGCGCGCGGCCGATGCCGGCCACTGATTCCATCGAGGCGCGCCGCGGGCGCGCCTCCCGTTTTTCTATTCCGGTCCGATCATGAACGCTCCCACCTCCACTCCTGCCGGTTTTCGTTGCGGCATGGTCGCGATCGTCGGCCGTCCGAACGTCGGCAAATCGACGCTGATGAACGCGCTGGTCGGCCAGAAGATCAGCATCACGTCGCGCAAGGCGCAGACCACGCGCCATCGCATCACCGGCATCAACACGATCGACGACGCGCAGTACATCTTCGTCGACACGCCCGGCTTCCAGACACGCCACAGCACGGCGCTCAACCGCTCGCTGAACCGCGCGGTGACCTCCACGCTCAGCTCGGTCGATGCCGTGCTGTTCGTGATCGAGGCCGGCAAGTTCGGTCCCGACGACCAGAAAGTGCTCGACCTGATTCCCCCGAACGCGCCCACGATCCTGATCGCCAACAAGATCGACCGCGTGAATGACAAGGACACGCTGTATCCGTTCATCCAGCAGGTGCAGGCTCTGCGCGAGTTCCGCGAGATCGTGCCGCTGTCGGCCAGGAACCCGGACGACATCAAGCGCCTGCTCGCGACGCTCAAGCCGTATCTGCCCGAAGGCGAGCCGATCTACGGCGAAGACGACCTCACCGATCGCAGCGAGCGCTTCCTCGCTGCCGAAATCCTGCGCGAGAAAGTGTTCCGCTGGACCGGCGACGAACTCCCGTACACGAGCACGGTGCTGATCGACAAGTTCGAGCAGGAAGGACGGCTGCGCCGCGTCTTCGCGACGATTCTCGTCGAGCGCGACACGCAGAAGGCGATGGTGATCGGCCAGAAGGGCGCAAAGCTCAAGCAGATCAGCACCGAGGCGCGACTCGACATGGAGAAGCTGTTCGACGGTCCCGTGTACCTCGAAACCTTCGTGAAGGTGAAGAGCGGCTGGGCCGACAACGAAGCCGGGCTGCGCGCCTACGGTTACGAGTAAGCACGACGGGCACCGCGTATGAGTGACGGCGCAGCCGGAACCCTGCACGACGACTGGCCCGCGCACGATGACGCGCAGGCCGACGAGGCAATCGCTGGGGACGAAGCGTCCGGTTCCCGCGGCGCGCGGCGCTCGCCCGCGAAAGGCCAGGGCACGACGGGCACGCGCAGCACGAAGGTGACGAAAGTCGCCGCCACGCGCAACGCGATGACCGAAGGTGCCGACGCCACGCTCGAAGGCCGCGCCGAACCGCGCAGCGGCCGCAAGACCACCGCGCGCTCGCAATTGCCGCGCGCGTCACGCAGCACGACCCCCGATTACCGCATCGCCGAGCAGCCGGCTTTCGTGCTGCACAGCTATCCGTATCGCGAGACGAGCCTCATCATCGATGTGCTCTCGCGCGATCACGGCCGCGTGGCGCTCGTCGCGAAGGGCGCGAAGCGTCCCCATTCGGCGTTGCGCGGCGTGCTGCAGACCTTCCAGCCGCTCGCGCTCTCGTGGACCGGCAAGGGCGAGGTGCGCACGCTCACCGGCGCCGAGTGGGTCGGCGGCATGTTGCCGCTGACCGGCGACGCGCTCCTGTGCGGCTTCTACGTCAACGAGCTGCTCGTGAAGTTCATCGCGCGCGAAGACCCGCACCCCGAACTCTTTCGCCACTACGTCGTGACGCTCACGCGCCTCGCGCACGACGAGCCGCCCGTGCAGGTGCTGCGCTCGTTCGAGCGCGTGCTGCTGCGCGAGGCGGGCTACGCGCTCGCGCTCAACCGCACCGCGAACCGCAAGACCGTCGCGGCCGACGGGCGTTACGTGTTCGATCCGGAACGCGGCGTGCGCGAAGCGTCGGACGAATGGCCTTCTCAATGGCCCCGGCTTTCGGGCCAGACGTTGCTCGACATGGAAGAGGACGATTACCATCGACCCCAGACGGTTGCGCAGAGCAAGGCGCTCATGCGCTTCCTGCTGAACACGTACCTTGGCGGCACGCCGCTCGCGACGCGCCAGATTCTGATCGACTTGCAGAACCTATGAGCTTCTTTCTCACTTCGCCCAACGTGATCGACCTCGGTGTGAACATCGACCACGTCGCCACGCTGCGCAATGCGCGCGGCACCGCTTATCCCGATCCGATCCGTGCGGCGCTCCTCGCCGAAGAGGCGGGCGCCGACGCGATCACGCTGCATCTGCGCGAGGATCGCCGCCACATCGTCGACGCCGACGTGCGCGCGCTGCGTCCGCAACTGAAGACGCGCATGAACCTCGAATGCGCGGTGACGGCCGAGATGCTCGATATTGCGTGCGAGATCAAACCGCACGACGTTTGCCTCGTGCCCGAAAAGCGCGCGGAGCTGACGACCGAGGGCGGCCTCGACGTCGCGGGCCACTTCGACGCCGTTGCCGCCGCCTGCCGTCAGCTTGCCGATGCGGGCTGCCGCGTCTCGCTTTTCATCGACCCGGACGAAACGCAGATCCGCGCGGCGCACGAAACGGGCGCACCCGTGATCGAGCTGCACACAGGCCGCTACGCCGAGGCGCACGACGCCGGCGAGCAGGAGCGCGAATACGAGCGCGTGGTCACCGGCGTGAGCTGCGGCAACAGCCTCGGGTTGAAGGTGAACGCCGGCCACGGTCTGCACTACACGAACGTGCAGCAGATCGCGGCCATCGACGGCATCGTCGAGCTGAACATCGGCCACGCGATCGTGGCGCACGCAATCTTCGCGGGCTGGGAGAACGCGGTGCGCGAAATGAAGGCGATCATGGTGGCGGCGCGCCTCGGCACGCGCGGCTGACCGCTACCCCGCGCCATCGCGCCGCGCGCAATCGACAGACATCGACGGGAGTCTCATGGCGATCTACGGTATCGGCACCGACATCATTCAGGTGAGCCGCGTGGCGGCGGTCATGGAGCGCACCAACGGACGTTTCGCGCCGCGCGTGCTCGGCCCGGACGAGCTCGCCGTCTATGAGGCGCGCAAGGTGCGCTCGGCGGCGCGGGGCCTCGCGTATCTGTGCACGCGGTTCTCCGCGAAAGAGGCGTTCTCGAAAGCGATCGGCCTCGGCATGCGCATGCCGATGACCTGGCGCGCCATGCAGACCCTCAACGAGCCGGGCGGCCGTCCGGTGATCGTCGCTTCGGGCGAACTCGCGCGGTGGCTCGACGAACGCGGGATCACGGCGCGCGTGAGCATCACCGACGAGCATGACTACGCGGTGTCGTTCGTGGTAGCGGAAATCAACGGCTGATCTCTTTCGCCGTGCGTTGCGCGGCATCTACGCAAAACTCATCGATGAAGAATAATCCCGGGCCAGTAATGCTCGACGTGGTCGGCACCACGCTGAACGACGACGACGTGCGCCGTCTCGCGCACCCGATGACCGGTGGCGTGATCCTGTTCGCGCGCCACTACGAGAACCGTGCGCAGCTCGTCGCGCTGACCGACGCCATCCGCTCGGTGCGCGAGGACCTGCTGATCGCCGTCGACCATGAAGGCGGCCGCGTGCAGCGCTTTCGCACCGACGGCTTCACCGTGCTGCCCGCCATGGGACGCCTCGGCGCGCTGTGGGACAAGGACGTGCTGCTCGCCACCAAGCTCGCGACGGCAGTGGGCTATATCCTCGCGAGCGAACTGCGCGCGTGCGGTATCGATCTGTCTTTCACCCCGGTGCTCGATCTCGGCTACGGCCAGTCGAAGGTGGTGGGCGATCGCGCGTTTCATCGCGATCCGCGCGTCGTCACGTTGCTCGCCAAGAGTCTCAATCACGGACTATCGCTCGCGGGCATGGCCAATTGCGGCAAGCATTTTCCGGGTCACGGCTTTGCGACGGCGGACTCGCACGTCGCGGTGCCCGTCGACGAGCGTCCGCTCGAAGCGATCCTCGGCGAAGACGCGCAGCCTTACGACTGGCTCGGTCTGTCGCTCACGGCCGTGATGCCGGGGCACGTGATTTATCCGAAGGTCGACTCGAAGCCAGCGGGCTTTTCGCGCATCTGGGTCGAGGAAGTGTTGCGCAAGCGGCTGCGCTTCACGGGCGCGATCTTCAGCGACGACCTTTCGATGGAGGCGGCGCGCCAGGGCGGTACGCTCACCGAGGGCGCGCGCGCCGCGCTCGAGGCGGGCTGTGACATGGTGCTGATCTGCAACCAGCCGCACGAGGCCGAAAAGGTGCTCGACGCGTTGCGCACCACGGAGCCGCGCCGCGCCGCCAAGGCTTCGGGCCTGCGCATCAGGCGCATGCGCGCGCGCGGCAAGGCGCAGCGCTGGGACAGGATGGTGGCGGACCCGGGGTACATCGAGGCGCAGGCATTGCTGCGCAGCGTATTGCCCTGACGCCCTGACTGCCGCATCGGCGCAATGAAAAAAGGCTGTCCTTCGGAAACGAAGGGCAGCCTTTTTACAACGTGCGTCGTTTTGCCGGCTCAGTTCAGCCGCATGCGCTGGAGCTTGTTGTAGAGCGTCTTGGGGCTGATGCCGAGCAGCGACGCGGCGCGGTGCCGCGTGCCGCCCACGGCGTCGAGCGTCGCGCGGATCAGCATTTCCTCCACGTCGGCGAGCGGCGTGCCCACGGTGACCTGCACGCGGCCGCCGTTCATCTCGCGCGGGCCCGCGCCGCTGCTTTCCTCGGCCTGCAGCGTTTCCAGCACCTCGCCCGAGGCGTGCCACGCGCGCCTCACGCGTTCGTGCAGTTCGCGCACGTTGCCGGGCCAGTCATACGCGAGGCATTCGCGGATGAACGAGGGCGCGACGAGCCGCGTCGCGCCGGCCAGACCGTGCGTCTGGGCCTCCTGATTGAGTTCGTCGATGCACGCGAGCGCGAGCAGGGCGGCGTCGTCGTCGCGCTCGCGCAGCGGTGGCAGCTGGATCGCCGCGGCATCGAGGCGCAGCCACAGATCGTCGTGCAGCACGCCCTGCTGGACGGCTTCGCGTGGGTTCGCGCGGGTTGCCGCGATCAGGCGGAAATCGGTACCGACCTCGCTGTTGCCGCCCACGCGCATGAAGGTCTGGGAATCGAGCGCGCGCAGCAGCGTTTCCTGCTGCTCGCGCGGCAGGTCGGTCAGCTCGTCGATGAAGAGCGTGCCGCCGCTCGCCTGATCGACGAGACCCGGCTCGCGCTGTTCCGCGCCGCTGAACGCGCCGCGCTCGTGGCCGAACAGCACGCTCGCCAGCGGCCGGCCCGCGGCCGCTTCGGCCACGAGCGAGCGCGCGTCGCACACGATGAACGGCCCCTTGCGGCGGCGGCTCAGCTGGTGCAGCGTGCGCGCTGCGACTTCCTTGCCCGTGCCGGCTTCGCCGTGCACGAGCAGCGCCGCTTCGGTGGGCGCGAGCTGTTCGAGCGTGTCGTAGACATGCTGGATCGCGCTGCTGCGCCCGAGCATCGGCCCGAAGTGGCCCATCTTGCGCAGCGTGGCGCGCAGCGCGCGGACTTCCTCGGTTAGCTCGTAAGGACGCGGAATGCGCGCGAGCAGGCTGCGCAGGCGCGGAATGTTGACCGGCTTGAGCAGATAGTCCCAGATGCCGTGGCGCAGGCCTTCGATCGCGCTTTCGACGGTGGCGTTGCCGGTCATCACGATCACGGGCAGCGCGCCGCCTGGCGGCTGCGCGGGCAAATGCGGCAGCAACTCGAGGCCGCCGCCATCGGGCAGGTTCAGGTCGACGAGTACGACATCGGGGATGAAGCGCGCAAGGGCGGCGCGCGCTTCGGCGAGGGTGGCAGCGGTGTCGACGGAGAACCCGTCGGCCGACAGGATCGCAGAGAGACCTGACAGGCTATTGGGATCGTCTTCGACAATCAGGGCGTGTGGCATGGCGGTAGCGGCTTACGGATGAGCGCAGTCGCGCCGGCGCTGCGCGTGCGGGGTCGCGCACGCGCCCCGGCAGGCAGCCGCGCGGCGCGCCGGAGCGCGGCACGATGCGAAAGATTTCACCGAGATCACGGAGATGTCTCGTTGCAGGGCGTTCAGTTCCGGTCCTCCCAGTTGTGCTGCGCCAGAGTGGGGGCGCGACGGCGCTGCCCGGCAGCGAGGCGGCCGGGCAAGCAACGCAAGCCCGAAGCGCCAGGCGCTTTGGCATGCGTGCAACCCCCTGTTTGCCTGCAAGTGGGCGACCACCGTACCGGCCATGCCGTGGACGGTGCGTCAGTCGCGCGGCCGGTGCGCGTCGAACCAGCGGCGCACTTCCAGTTCTGCCTCGTCACGCGTCTTGCCGTAACGTTCCTGGATAAGCCCGGCGAGCCGATCCGCACGGCCTTCGGCTTTTGCGAGTTCGTCGTCCGTCAACTCGCCCCATGCCGCTTTGGCCTTGCCGATCAACTGCTTCCACTTGCCTTCGGCAATGTCGTTGTTCATTGTGTTTCTCCTGATAAGGGGAAAGAGCGTGGTACGCATGCTCTCTCACTCCACAGCAGAAACCGTGCCGCGGGAGTCACTTTGACCGGTGCGCGCCGCGCTTGCTTCGCCGCTTGTCCGCTGAAGGCGGCAAACACGCAATCCATCGCGCATAACCGGTAAGGTTTTCCGCAGCACTCTCAAACATACACGTTCGGCAAAAAAAGAAAAAGCGCCCGAGGGGGCGCTTTCATCGCGGTGTCCGCCTTTTGCCGCCGGGGCGGCGGGCGGGCGCCTTTTCGGCCTGCGGCTCCTTTCAGCCCACCTTTAGGCGCGGCTGCGGTACTCGTTCGTACGCGTGTCGATTTCGATCTTGTCGCCGATGTTGCAGAAGAGCGGCACTTGCAGCTCGAAACCGGTGTTCAGCTTGGCAGTCTTCAGGACCTTGCCCGACGACGTGTCGCCCTTGACGGCCGGTTCCGTGTAGATGATCTCGCGCACCAGCACGGTCGGCAGTTCGACCGAGATGGCCTTCTCGTTGTAGAACACGACTTCGCAAGCCATGCCGTCTTCGAGGTAGTTCAGGGCGTCGCCCATCATCTCGCCTTCGACTTCGAACTGGTTGTAGTCGGCGTCCATGAACACGTACATCGGGTCGGCGAAGTACGAGTACGTCACTTCCTTGCGATCCAGCACGACGACGTCGAACTTGTCGTCCGCCTTGTACACGGTTTCCATGCCCGCGCCGGTCAGCAGGTTCTTGAACTTCATCTTCACGACGGCGGCGTTGCGGCCCGACTTGTTGTATTCGGCCTTCTGCACGACCATCGCGTCGTTACCGATCATCACGACGTTGCCGACGCGGAGTTCCTGTGCGGTCTTCATAGTAAAAAACTGTCCTGTCCAGATTAAGTAGCTTCGAGTGTGCTCGACGGCAAACGTCGCAAGCGGATTCGGTTGGTGTTGCTGGTGTAGTTGCTGCGACCCTCTTTCATGCATGGACGATGAGAGGCGCGAAACTCGAAACGCTTGAGACGGCTGCCGTCGGATAACCGCTTATTTTAACTGACTTTTTGCGAATTTGGCGAGATTTCCGGCGAGATCGCCAACCTGTCCGAGTTCGGCCGCCCAGGCATTGGCGCGCGCCGCGTAGACGGGCAGATGCTGCGCAAAATCGGCCCAGTCGGGTGTGCCACGGCCATTCCACGCATGCCAGAAGCGTTCGAGCGCGGCGCGCGGGGCCTTCGGCAGCGCGCGGCCGTAGTGCGCGAGCGCCGCGTCGAGCTTCGGCAGATGGGCGTCGTCGGCTTGCGGATAGATGTGCCACACGAACGGTCGTGCCGCCCATTGCGCGCGCACGAACGAGTCCTCGCCGCGCACGAAGTTGAGGTCGCTCGCCCAGAGCAGAGGGTCGTAACCGCGCTGCTCGGTGAACGCCAGCGCGTGCGCGCGCAGCGCGCCGCGCGTGGCCTGCGAGCCTGTGTCGAACGCCGGCTTCCCGAAAAAGCGCGCGAGCGCGCCAGAGATGCGGCCCTCCGGCACGAGCAGGACCACCGGCTTCGCGCCGTCGCGCCATTGCTCGAGCAGCGCGTCGACGGCGGGGTTCTCATAGGCGAAGAGCGAGATCACGGTGGTGTCCGGCCCGGGGGGCGGGCCGCCCGTGGCGCGCTGCCACCATGCGGCGCGCTCGTCCGGCGAGCGCTCGAAGCCCGCGCGCGCGGCATCGAGCGTGCGCTCCTTGAGCACGCCCCCCGTGCCGGGGCCGAGGCCGGGAAAGAAGAAGTGCTTGGCGAGCGCGTAGCGCGGGTGTGGCGAGGGCCGCAGATGAAAGTCGGCGACCCAGTCTTCGGCGCTCAGATATTCGAGATTGAGCCAGACCGGCTTGCGCGCGCGCCCGGCCATCGCCGCGACATAGACGCCCGGCAGCTCACACGCGAACGCCTCGATCACGACATCGGCAATCTGCAGCGTGTCGCCCGCATGCTCAGGCTCGTGCCAGTGCTCGACGAGCACGTCTTCGACCGCTTGCGTGGCGCGGCCCGGGTCGAGCGCGGGGCAGAGCTTCTGGAACGCGTGCAGGTCGTCGACGAACAGGCGCACCTGCCAGCCGTGCTCGTGCGCGAGCTGGCGCGCGAGCCGCCAGCACACGCCGATGTCGCCGAAATTGTCGATGACGGCGCAAAAGAGGTCGCAGGCAATGGCGCTAGCGCTGGCGGTGGTGGGGGTGGGGGCTTCTGTCATGGGTAGCGGGCGACGCGGAGAATCAGGGGCGCCATGCTGCAAGCGGGTGCAGAACGCCCGGCCGGCAAGTTCGGCGCAGGTTCCGTGCAGCATGGAATGATCTAAACTTGCGATTCTAGGACACAGCCATGAATGCGTCGCGACGGCGGCGCTGGGCCAGATCTCACCTCTCTCGACGCACCGCCCGTCCCCGAAACTGGATGACCGACACCGACGTTTTCGACCCGAAAAAGGCGCTCGCGCAGTTGCCGCATCTGCCGGGTGTGTACCGCTACTACGACGCGCAAGGCGCGGTCCTCTACGTCGGCAAGGCGCGCGACCTGAAAAAGCGCGTGTCGAGCTACTTCACCAAGACGCAGCTTTCGCCGCGCATCGCGATGATGATCACGCGTATCGCGCGCATCGAAACCACGGTCACGCGTTCCGAGGCCGAGGCGCTGCTGCTCGAGAACAACCTCATCAAGGCGCTCACGCCGCGCTACAACATCCTTTTTCGCGACGACAAGTCGTATCCGTTCCTCAAGATTACCGGGCACAAGTTCCCGCGCATGGCGTACTACCGCGGCGCGGTGGATCGCAACAACCAGTACTTCGGGCCGTTTCCGAGCGCCTCGGCGGTGCGCGAGAGCATCCAGATCCTGCAGCGCGTATTCCAGTTGCGCACCTGCGAGGACTCGGTGTTCAACAACCGTACGCGGCCTTGCCTGCTGCATCAGATCGGGCGCTGCACGGCGCCTTGCGTGGGAGCCGTCAGCGAAGAGGATTACGCGCGCGACGTGAACAACGCATCGCGCTTTTTGCTGGGCCGCCAGAACGAGGTGATGAAGGAACTGGAGACGAAGATGCACGCGTTCGCCTCCGAGCTGAAATTCGAGCAGGCGGCGTCCGTGCGTAACCAGATGAGTTCGCTGTCGACAGTGCTGCATCAACAGGCCATCGAAACGGGCGGCGAGAGCGACGTCGATATTCTCGCCGTGGTGGCGCTGGGCGGGCGCGTTTGCGTGAATCTCGCGATGGTGCGCGGCGGCCGGCATCTGGGCGACAAGGCGTATTTCCCCGCGCACGTGGAGCGCGCGCTGACCGACGAGGAGGGCGGCGTCGCCGAGGAAATCGACAACGAGACCGTGGTCGCGGCGAGCGCGCTGAAGTCGCTGCCTTCGCTCGCGCGCAAGACGGTGGAGGACTACGTCGAGGAAGCGCAGGCGGACGACGCACACGACGATGCGGCGCTCGAAGCGGATCCGCTCGCCATCGCGGCGGATCTTGCCGGCGACGACGACGCGGCAAGCGATGCCGAATCCGCCACGGCCGCACTCGAGCCGCAGGCGGATGCGCGCAGGACGCGCGAGATCGGCGTCGAACCGGAAGTGCTCGACGCCTTCATCGCGCAGCATTACTTCGGCAACCGCGTGCCGCCCGTGCTGGTGGTGAGCCATCCGCCTGCGAATCGCGAACTCGTGGACGTGCTGAGCGAGCAGGCCGGGCACAAGGTCACGGTGCTGCGTCAGCCGCAAGGTCAGAAGCGCGCATGGCTAGCGATGGCCGAACAAAACGCGCGCCTCGCGCTCGCGCGTCTGCTCTCCGAGCAGGGTTCGCAGCAGGCCCGCACGCGTACGCTCGCGCAACTGCTCGGGCTCGAACTGGACGATCTCGCGCATCTGCGCATCGAGTGCTTCGACATCAGCCACACGATGGGCGAGGCGACGCAGGCCTCATGCGTGGTCTATCACCATCACAAGATGCAGTCGGCCGAGTACCGGCGCTACAACATCACCGGCATCACGCCCGGCGACGACTACGCCGCCATGCGCCAGGTGCTCACGCGGCGCTACGAGAAGATGGTCGCGCAAGCGGCGCGCGCCGAAGCCGACGAGACGGCGCCGGTGCCCGATCCCGCCGACCCGGATGCTGAGTCGCAAGCCGTCGAGGCCGGCGAGACAGTCGAAGCCCCGCCGCCCGGCGGCACGCTGCCCAACATCGTACTGATCGACGGCGGCAAGGGGCAGGTCGAGATCGCGCGCCAGGTGTTCACCGAACTGGGTCTCGATCCGGCGATGCTGGTGGGCGTGGCGAAGGGCGAGGGCCGCAAGGTCGGCCTCGAAACGCTCGTATTTGCCGATGGCCGCGCGCCGCTCGAACTCGGCAAGGAGAGCGCCGCACTCATGCTCGTCGCGCAGATCCGCGACGAGGCGCACCGCTTCGCCATCACGGGCATGCGCGCGAAGCGCGGCAAAACGCGTCAGACTTCGCGTCTCGAAGAGCTGGAGGGCGTGGGGGCGAAGCGTCGCCAGCGCCTGCTCGCCCGCTTTGGCGGCCTGCGCGGCGTGATGTCGGCGAGCGTCGAGGATCTGGCGAGCGTGGAGGGCATCTCGCGCTCGCTCGCCGAGCAGATCTACCAGCAACTGCACTGATGCGGCGTCGTCGTTGGCCAGCTCCGGCCTGGCCATTCCTTACGGTTGCTTGTGGCACGTGCGGCGACGCGGCACAATTGCATCTCCCATAATTGCATCTCCCCGACAGATAGCGCCAGCCGATGCCGTTCAATATTCCGATTCTCCTGACCTGGCTGCGGATCCTGGCGATTCCGCTCGTGGTTGGCGTGTTCTATCTGCCGCAGACGATGCTTTCCCCGATGCAGCAGAACGTGCTGGCGATGCTGCTCTTCGTGCTGGCGGCGCTCACTGACTGGTTCGACGGTTTTCTCGCGCGCAAGTGGAATCAGACCTCCTCGTTCGGCGCCTTTCTCGATCCCGTCGCGGACAAGCTCATGGTGACCGCGGCACTGCTCGTGCTCGTGCATCTGCAGCGGCTCGACGCCGTGATCGCGCTCGTGATCGTCGGACGCGAAATCGCGATCTCGGCGCTGCGCGAGTGGATGGCGCAGATCGGCGCGTCGAAGAGCGTGGCCGTGAATTCGCTCGGCAAATTCAAGACCGCGTGCCAGATGGTCGCGATTCCCATGCTGCTGTTCTACGCGCCGCTCACGCTCGGCGGGGTGACGCTGTTCGACTCGCGCGTGTGGGGTGCGTGGCTCATCTACGTGGCAGCGTTCCTCACGATCTGGTCGATGCTCTACTACATGAAGCTCGCGTGGCCCCAGATCCGCGAACGGGGGAGCTTGTGAATCCCTCATGTCTTTTTCCAAAAAGATCATGCGAAGGGGTTGACACGATTCTGCGGGTTATACATAATCTCACTTCTCCGCTGCACGACGCAGTAGCAAGCAAGCAGATGCGGTAGAGATGGCAGAAGATAAGCCGAAGTTAGTTGAAAATTCGGCGAAGTCTGAGGCAAATATGCGGGAGTAGCTCAGTTGGTAGAGCGCAACCTTGCCAAGGTTGAGGTCGCGAGTTCGAGACTCGTCTCCCGCTCCAGAATTTTAGGTGCGGCGTTTTTGCAGTGGCGAAAAACGAGGTGCCGAAGCAGTAAAAGTCGCAGTAAAGCAGGACATTTGCGGGAGTAGCTCAGTTGGTAGAGCGCAACCTTGCCAAGGTTGAGGTCGCGAGTTCGAGACTCGTCTCCCGCTCCAAATGCCAAGGGGAAGCAGCGCTTCCCTTTTTGTTTGGCAGGTTTTGGTCAGCGTATCAAGCCATCAAACAAATCTGTCCGGTCGTTGCGAGCGCAAGCAGTTTTCCGCACCCCGGTCAGTCCGCTTCTGGCGCGATAGCAAAGCGGTTATGCAGCGGCCTGCAAAGCCGTGTAGGCCGGTTCGACTCCGGCTCGCGCCTCCAGATGCAAAACAAAAGCCACCTTCGGGTGGCTTTTGTTTTTTGCGCCCGCCTTACCGCGTTTTTCGTCATGCGCCAATGCACCTGGCGCAAAATAACCGCAACCCTTCCTCTGCGGTTTGCCGACATGTCCATCGAACTCCCCGAAGACGCGCGCGCCGAAGCGATCGCCTCCATCCAGCGCTATTTCGACGCCAACATGGAAGAGCCGATCGGCAACGTCGCGGCGGGCGCGCTGCTGGGCTTCTTTCTCGAAGAGATCGCGCCGGCGGTCTACAACAAGGCGATTGCCGACGCGCAGGAGAGCATGCAGGCGCGCATCGTCGATCTCGACATCGATCTGCACGAGGAGCCATTCCAGTACTGGCGCAAATACGAGCAGCCGCGCCGGCGCAAGTGAGCGCGGCCCGAGTCGCGGGTTTGTGGCGCGCGCGGCGCGCGGCATAATCGTGGTCATTGACGACGCCTTGATAGAAATCACCGACCATGACCGTGCAGTCCACCGCCTTGCCGCTGCCCCAATTCGACTGGCAATGGAAAGCCTTTGACGCGCTCGACGCGCGCGAAGTCTACGCCATGCTCAAACTGCGCTCCGACGCGTTCGTCGTCGAGCAGAACTGCGTGTATGGCGATATCGACGGTCTCGACTTCGGTGCGTGGCATCTGTTCGCATGGAGCGAGCAGGGCGGCGTGCGCGAGCTTGCGGGCTATTTGCGCGTGCTGTTGCCCGACGCACAGGACGCCGACGTGCGCATCGGCCGCGTGGTGACGTCGCAAAACCACCGCGGCATCAAGCTCGGCAATGCGCTGCTCGAACGCGCCATCGCGCAGATCGAGCGGCAATGGCCCGACTTCGCGATGCGTCTGCATGCCCAGGCGCATCTGCAGAAGTTCTACGGTGCGTTCGGCTTCTCACCCGTTGGTGAGATTCACGACGAGGATGGCATTCCACACGTGTGGATGCGCTCCGCCTGATTCGACGTTCATCGCACCTTGCGCCGGCACCCTCGTGCTTTACGTGCGCAGGGTGCGCCCTTCCTTCTGGCGCTCGCCGTCCACCGGACGCATGCCGGGGCGCCGGTCCCGCTGCAAACGTCCGCGTGCGGATAGCCGCATCCAGTGGCGCAGCGCAACCAGCGTGCCGACCACGCTCATCATCGACCCCGGAATCCACAGCAGCAGACCGCCGATCTGCTGATCGCGCATCGGCGAGAGCCAGGTGAACGCGCGGCCGCAGATCGAATAAACCGGATAAAGCTCGCGCGACGTGAAGAAGATGAACGCGCCGAGCACGATCTGCGGCGGAATCGCCGCGATCACGACGAGCACGCGCTTGCCCGGCGAGAGGCGCGCGGGCGGCGCGGGGCGCGAGTCGAGCACGAGCCACCAGAACAACAGCCCGTCGATCACCATGCTCCAGTTCATGACGCGGTAGAGACGCCAGTCGAGCATCGCGATGAAGTGGATCGGCGAAAAGAGCCAGAAGTAGATGAGCCCGACAAAGAGCCCGACGGCAACGACGGGATGCATGACGATGTCGAGCGCCACGCGCACGGGCCGTGCGGCGAGCGCGGGGCGCACGAAGCGCTGCCGCCACTTGAACGGAATGCCCGCGCGCAGCGCCGCGCCCGGGTAGGCGAGAGCGATGAAGAACGGCCCCAGATGGTGCAGCACCAGGTGCTGCGCGCGATGCATGAAGAACTCGTGCTCGAAGTAGTAGTCGAGACGCGTATGCAGCACGACATAGAGCGCGCCAAGCCCGAACCAGAACGAGATCTGGCGTGCGAGCGACACCCGCGCGTGCCGCTTGCCGCGCACGAACAGCACCGCGGCGAGCAGCGTGCAGATCATCACGGTCGGCGAGGGCTCCCAGGGCTGGAGCCAGTAGAGCAGGGTCATCGCGAGCATGGCGGCGGCTTCATCGCGGATTCAACATGCTTGCGCGCGCAACCAATGGCAATGCGGTGTATGCGCGCGGTGGTATTGCTGCGGCGTCACTGCCCCGCCGGCGGCTTGACCGCGAACGGCGTGTCGAGCGTTTCGCCGTCCGAGAACTGCAGCTTCACGTTCACCGTGTCGCCCGGCGCGACCTTGTGCTTCGCCTTCTCCAGCATCAGGTGATAGCCGCCCGGTGCGATGGCGAGCGTGCCGTGCGCAGGCACCGTCGCCTTGTGCACCATGATCATCTTCTGCGTCGAACCAGTCGAGACCGTCTGATGCAGCATGACCATGCCGTAAGCGTCGCTCGATACCCCCACGAGGTCGACCGGCTGGTCGCCATCGTTCTTGAGCGTCACGTAGCCCGCGGCCGGGAGGTCGTTGGGCAGCCAGCGCACCCATGCGTCCTGCGCGCTCAGCGTGCCGGCGGCGGCGTGCGCGGCGGGCGCGAAGGCGGCGAGCGCACCGAAGGTGCTCAGCGCGCAGCCGAGCGAGACGGTGAGTGACTTGAGGTTCTTCGTCATAACGTTTCCTGTTGCGATTGCTGTTGCGTCAAAACCCGATGATTGGACCGGCGAGGCGGCATGCGTTCACGCCGTGTCGTTTATGACGCGGCGCAGGTCATGCGCGAGCGCGTCCGGAGAGTCGTGGTCGGTGGCGAGCAGGCGCGCATGCCCTTGCGCGTCGAACACATACACGGCCGAACTGTGCGTGACCTCGTAGCTGCCGTCGGGGTCGCGCTTTTCCATCTGGTAGGCCACGCGGTAGCGCCGCGCGAGCGACTCGATCTGGGCGTCGGTGCCGGTCAGGCCGCGCGCATGCCGTGCGTCGAACGCGCCGACGTAGGCGTGCAATGCCTGCGGCGTGTCGCGCGCCGGATCGACGCTGATGAAGAGTATCCGCACCTTGTCCGCATCGGGGCCGAGCTTCGCTATAACCTGCATCAGGCGCGCCATGGTTTCCGGACAGACGTCCGGGCAATGCGTGTAGCCGAAGTAGACAAGCGTCGTGTCCCCGTGAAAACTGGCGCCGGTCACGTTTTGGCCGTTGTCGGCCGTGAGCGCGAAGTCGAGGTCGGGGAGATGGCCGCTCACGTTCGTGAGCTGCCAGGGTTCGCCCGGGTGCGAGCACGCCGCGAGCAGCGCCACGCCGGCCACCACCGCCGCGTGCCGCGGGTTGCGCATGCTGCCGCGGGGGTGGCCGCTCAGGCGGGTGCGGAACGTGCGCAGCGTGGGCTCGAAGGTGGGGAACAAAGGCAATCTCGTCGACTCGATTGGATTACGTTGGCCGCGGTCGCCTGGACGACCGGGCGCGGCTTGTCGCTGCGACTGTAGCAAAATTGGGTCCGCGCGGTCGCGAGCGCCCCGGTCGTGCCGATTGCTCGCGTCGATATGCCGCATCTTCGAGTCCGAGGATGCCTGCACAGGCGGTCAGCCCCTTACTTTCTCGATAATCGATCCAAGGCGCGGTAAGATTCGCACACTTTCCCTGGGCGCAGCCCGGGGCCATACCCGGCCAGCAGGCCGATGGGTGAAAAGAACGCAATGCAAGCACTTCCGGCAGTCCTGCCGCCTGAACAGACGGCATTTTTCTTCGATTTCGACGGCACGCTCGTCGATCTCGCGCCCACGCCCGATGGCGTGCTCGTCCGTCCCGACATGCTCGCGCTGCTGCGCGAGTTGCGCCGCGCGACGCACGGCGCGGTGGCGATCGTCTCCGGGCGCGGCATCGAGAGCATCGACGGTTTTCTCGGCATGCCCGATCTGCCCGTGGCCGGCCTGCACGGCGCCGAGCGGCGCGACGCCAACGGCGACACGCAGCGTGTCGGCTTCAACGACCAGCGCTTGCTGCACATGGAGCAGGTGCTCGCGGAAGTGGTGCGCACGCATGCGGGCATGCTGCTCGAGATCAAGGGCGCGTCGCTCGCGCTGCACTACCGCAACGCGCCCGAGCGAGAAGCCGAAGCGCGCGCCGCGACCGAGCGCCTCGCCGCCGATTACGCCGACGCCTACGTGCTGCAGCCCGGCAAGATGGTCTACGAAATCAAGCCGAAGGACGTCGACAAGGGCCGCGCGCTGCGCGCGTTCCTCGACGAGCCGCCGTTCGCGGGCCGCAGCCCGGTATTCGCTGGCGACGACCTGACCGACGAGAAGGGCTTCGCCGTCGTCAATGCGCTGGGCGGGCTGTCGATCAAGGTCGGCGGCGGCGACACCATCGCGCGGACGCGCGTCGCCTCGGTCGACCCCCTGTACGGCTGGCTCGCATCGCTCGTTGCGGCCATGCCGGGCGCCCGGTAATCGCGCACATGCCTCGCTTCATCTCCTACGTAGCTTGCCTGACCTGGCTGAGGCGAGGCCTCGCCTCGCACGCGCCACGCCTTCCCGATTTCCTGCACGGACCCCGCCCCTCATGAGCCGATTGATCATCGTGTCGAACCGCGTCGCGCCGATTTCCGAAGGCGGTCCGGCCGCGGGCGGCCTCGCCGTGGGCGTGTACGACGCACTCAAGGAAACCGGCGGCATGTGGTTCGGCTGGAGCGGGGACGTGCTCACCTCCGGCCAGCCGCAGATCGCGCTCGAAGAGCGCGGGGCCGTCACCTTCGCCACCATCGGCCTGTTGCGGCGCGACTACGACCAGTACTACCGCGGGTTCTCGAACGCGACGCTCTGGCCCGCGTTCCACTACCGCGCCGATCTCGTCCAGTACGACCGCCACGAGTACGAGGGCTATAGCCGCGTGAACGCGTGGCTCGCGCAGCAGCTCGTGCCGCTGCTGCGCGAAGACGACGTGATCTGGGTCCACGACTATCACCTCATTCCGTTCGCCCAGGCGTTGCGCGCGGCGGGCGTGAAGAACCGCGTCGGCTTCTTCCTGCACATTCCGTTTCCGGCCTCGCAGGTGCTGCTGGCGGTGCCGCCGCATCGCGAGCTGGTGCAGGCGCTGTGCGCGTTCGACCTGCTCGGCTTCCAGACGAGGCCCGATCTACGCGCGTTCTGCGACTACATCGTGAACGAGGCGGGGGGCACGACGGCGCTGCAGCCGGACGGCCTCACGCGTATCGAGGCGTTCGGGCAGACGCTCTGCGCGGGCGATTACCCGATCGGCGTCTATCCCGACGAGATCGCGGAACTCGCCAAGGCCGGTGAGCGCGGCAAACCGGTGCGCACGCTCAAGTCCACGCTGCACGGACGCAAGGTGATCATGAGCGTGGACCGGCTCGACTACTCGAAGGGGCTCGTGGAGCGTTTTCGCGCCTTCGAACGCCTGCTCGACCACGCGCCGGCGCAGCGCAACAAGGTCTCGTTCGTGCAGATCGCGCCTCCCACGCGTGCCGACCTGCATGCCTATCAGGACATCCGGCTGCGCCTCGAGGCGGAGTCGGGGCGCATTAACGGCCGTTACGCGGAACTCGACTGGACGCCGATCTGGTACATCCACCGCCAGTACGAACGGGCGGTGCTGGCCGCGCTGTTCCGGGCGTCGAATGTCGGCTACGTCACGCCGCTGCGCGATGGCATGAACCTCGTCGCCAAGGAATACGTGTCGGCGCAGGATCCCGGGGATCCGGGCGTGCTCGTGCTCTCGCGCTTTGCCGGCGCGGCGCAGGAGCTGTCGGGCGCGCTCATCGTCAATCCGCTCGATATCGACGGCATGGCCGATGCGCTCGGCACCGCGCTTGCCATGCCGCTTGCCGAGCGTCTCGCGCGCTATCACGACATGATGGCCCAGCTGCGCGAGAACAATGTTTCGGTCTGGCGCGACCGCTTCATGCGCGATCTCGGCCGGGTCAGCGTGCGGCAAGGGGTGAGCGTGCCGCCGCTCGAGCGCGCGCAGGGCTGAAGCACCCGCGCCTCGCGCACCCGTCGGAGAGCGAAAAAAAGCCGCTTCAGTCGATGCACTGAAGCGGCTTTTTTGCGTCCGGGCGTCCGGGGCGAGACGCAGCGGGCAAGGCGCCCGCCTGCGCGGTGGTGGTGTCAGGCCACGTGCTTTTCGTCGGCCTTCTTGCTGCCCAGATGCAGCGTGGACTGCTTGCCGTACTGCTTGGCGAGGAGGTCGCGGTAGAGGCCCGGACGGTTGCGCAGTTCTTCCGGACTGCCGTCGTCGATCACCTTGCCCGCACTCATCACGATGATGCGGTCGAAGTTGTTGAGCGTGGAGAGGCGGTGCGCGATCGCGATCACCGTGCGGCCCACCATCAGCCGGTCGAGCGCCTGCTGGATGGCCTCTTCGGACGCGCTGTCGAGCGCCGAGGTGGCCTCGTCGAGCAGCAGGATCGGGGAATTCTTGAGAATGGCGCGCGCGATCGCGATGCGCTGGCGCTGGCCGCCCGACAGCTTCACGCCGCGGTCGCCGACGATCGTGTCGTAGCCCTCGGGCATCGCTTCGATGAATTCCGCGCAGCGCGCCTCGCGGGCCGCGGCGAACACTTCCTCGCGGCTCGCCTCGGGGCGGCCGTAGGCGATGTTTTCGTAGATCGAGCGGTGCAACAGCGAAATGTCCTGCGGCACGAGCGCGATGGCGTGGCGCAGGGTGTCCTGGGTGACGTGCGCGATGTCCTGGCCGTCGATCTTGATGGCGCCGCCCTGGGTGTCGTAGAAGTGCTGCAGCAGCGCGAGCACCGTGGTCTTGCCCGCGCCCGATTTGCCGATCAGGCCCACGCGCTGGCCGGCCTCGATGCGCAGGTCGAAATGGTCGAGGATCGGCTTGCGGTGCGGATACGCGAAGGTCACGCCTTCGAAATCGACGCGGCCGCCCTGGGCCACGAGCTCCTTGGCGTCGTCGCGGTCGGGCATGCCGTGCGGCTCCAGCAGCGTCTGCACCGCCTCGGCGAGGCGTGCCACGTGCTGGGTGACGTCCACGAGCGCCACGGCCAGATCGCGCGTGCCGTGCAGGATCGTGAAGCCGAGCGAGCTGACCAGCACGATGTCGCCCGACGTCGCCTTGCCCTGATCCCAGAGCCACAGCGCCCAGCCGAGCAGGCCGGCGGACAGCATGGCCGTGATCACGGCGTGCAGCAGACGCAGCTTTTCGAGGTAGAGCAGGCTCGAGCGGCGCGCGTCGAGTTCGGCCTTGACGGTCGAACCGAAGCGCTTCTGCTCGCGGAACGTCATGCCGAAGGCGCGCACGAGCGCCATGTTGCCGATCACGTCGACCAGCTCGCCATCCACCGCGGCCGCTTTCGAGGCGAAGGTGTGGTGGCGCGACGAGCCGCGCCCGGCCAGCTTGAAGAGGATCACCGAAAGGATCGCCGAGCAGAGCAGGAGGCCCGCCGCCATCAGCGGGTTCACGGCGATGATCATGACGATCGCGCCGGCCACGGCGATACAGGGCGGCAGTACGTTCCAGGCAGTGGTGTTCTCGGCCGTGTAGACGGCGTTCGACGTCGCCGTGATGCGGCTGGCGAGCGTGCCGGGCTGTTTTTCGGCGTAGTAGGTGGGCGAGTGTCCGCTCAAATACTGAAAGAGGTCGCGCCGCAGGTCGCCCGTCACGGCGACGAAGGTGTGCGCCGCGAACCAGCCGCCGACCCGCCAGAGCAGGTTGTCGGCGGCGATCAGGCCGACGAGGATGGCGAACGCGGTCCACAGCGGGCCCGGATGATGGCGTCCCGCTCCGAGCACGTCGATCAGATGCTTGATGGCGTACTGCGACGCAAGCGCGCAGCCGACTGCCGCGAACACGCTGGCGAGCACGACAGTGTGGGCGAACGGATGGCGCTTGATGTAGCGAAAAAGGAACGCGAGCGGGTGCCGCGCATAGCTCGCAAGCTTTGCGTTGTGGGCGTTACGCTGAGCGATGGTCAGATGTTCCAATTGATCGGGTGGTCGGTCTGACGGAATTTCGTCCGTGCAAGTTCAAGGAAGATGGCGGGCGCTGAGGCGACGAACGGCTTCGAGCGCACGGCAACGAAGGCGGACTTACCGCATTGTAAACACCCCATGGGCTTGGCGCACCGCCTGTGCCCGGCGGACGCGCATCATATCGCGACACGATAGCGCGGGATACAGATTGGGGACACGTTGTTGCAGTGGAGGTTCAACAGGAATCGTGGACCGTTTTAGAGATAGGTGTTTTAGAGATAGAATTACGGATTGCATTCGGAAAAGCGCTGTGCTTGCTCGCAACACGCTGTCCGCTGGTTGCGAACCAGGAAACAAGCAGGATCGATTCATGCGCACAAGAGCCGCGACAATCGCGCGCAGTTGCTTCCCGCAGCGCAGCACCCAATCTAGAACTCTCTTGGAAAACAATGGGTTGCGGAGTGTTTCCGGTTTGTAACAACGTAAAGACTTTGAAATGATCTAGCCGGTATTTACCCTGGACCGGGATAATGCCGACTCGGACAGCGTAGGGAATTTGACAGCTTCTGTGTCAACGGCCGCGAACCCTGCGCGTTTACCGCCTGAACCGCCGCGTGTGCGCTCTCTTGCCGCTTCACAACTGCGTCGGGTCTGTGTCCGGATTTCCGGCGCGGTTAGCGGTATGGAACGCCTGTAAGGCGCGTGGCGACAAGGAAGCCGCAGCCTGCATAGGTCGATTGTCAAATTTGCAGTCTATTGCCCGATTTATTACGAGGAAGGAGTTCACCACTATGCGAATCGCTCAAATCGCTCCGTTGCACGAGGCGGTTCCTCCCAAGCTGTACGGCGGCACGGAACGGGTGGTCTCCTACCTGACCGAAGCGCTGGTCGAACAGGGCCACGACGTCACGCTGTTCGCCAGCGGCGATTCGATCACCTCGGCAAAGCTCGAAGCGTTCTGGCCGCAGGCACTGCGCCTCGACCCCACGATTCGCGACGTGATGGCTCCGCACATGCTGCTGCTCGAAGAAGTTCGCCGCCGCGCGGACGAGTTCGACGTGCTGCACTTCCATATCGACTACTACCCATTCTCGCTGTTCCAGCGCCAGCCGGTGCCGTTCGTCACGACCATGCACGGCCGTCTGGACCTGCCGGAACTGCAGCCGGTGTTCAATGCGTTCAACGACGTGCCGGTGGTGTCGATCTCGGACAACCAGCGCATTCCGCTGCAGCAGGCCAACTGGCAGCAGACCGTGTACCACGGCCTGCCGGAAGACGTGCTCACGCCGATTCCTAACGTCGAGCCCGGCTACCTCGCATTCCTCGGCCGCGTCTCGCCGGAGAAGGGTCTTGACCGCGCGATCCGCATCGCCGACCAGGCGGGCATGAAGCTCAAGGTCGCCGCCAAGATCGACAAGGCCGACCGCGCCTACTACGAAGAAGTCATCAAGCCGCTGATGGCGTTGCCGCATGTCGAGTACATCGGCGAAATCGGCGAGCACGAAAAGCGCGAGTTCCTCGGCAACGCGCATGCCCTGGTGTTCCCGATCGACTGGCCGGAGCCCTTCGGCCTCGTCATGATCGAAGCCATGGCCTGCGGTACGCCGGTCATCGCGTTCAAGCGCGGCTCGGTGCCGGAAGTCATCGAGAACGGCGTGTCGGGCTTCGTCGTGGAAGACGAAATCAGCGCAGTCGCGGCGGTCAAGCGTCTGTCGACGCTGTCGCGCGAGAAGGTGCGCGCCGCGTTCGAAGCGCGCTTCTCGTCGAAGGTGATGGCACGCAACTACGTGGCCGTGTACGAAGAACTGCTGCGCCAGAAGCATCGCACCGTGCTGCGCGAAGTCAACGCCGGCTAAGGTACGACCGAAACTGGACGCGCTGCGGCGCGCCCGGTTTTCCCGCTTTTCCAACGCCCCGGTGCCCATGCGCCGGGGCGTTGTCGCATTCGCGGCGGCGGCAGGTGAGGCGCACGCTCAATGTCCCTATAATGGCCGTGCCGTAAAATCCGCGGCGCCCACGAAAGCGTGCTTTGCATGGGACCGGAGTGACGTGCCAAAGCGCGAACTCCGGTCGACAGCTTTGCATGGGACCAGAATAAGACGCTAAAGCGTCAACTCTGGTCGACAGCTATGCATGGGACCAGAGTAAGACGCTAAAGCGTCAACTCTGGTCGACAGAGGAGAATACCCTTGGCCAGAACCCGACCGACGCCCACGGCCACCGTACCCGGTGCCGGGACGCTTTTCGCGCTGCGCGCGATCGGGCTCGTGATTCTCGCGCGCTGGCTGCACTCCATGGCGCAAATGAACTTCGTCGCCGCGCTCGAAGGCATGGCGTCGTCGCCGGCTGCAAGTCTGAATCTCGTCTTCCTGTTTTTGCTGATCGTGCTGCCGGGCGCCAGGGCACGCGTCGAGCGGCCGTTTCACCCGCTGCCCCAGTGGCTGCGTCAGGCGCTGCGCTTTTTCGGCGTGCTCGGCTTTTTGTTCGCGATCGGCTCGATCGGCGTGTTCGTCTGGACCGCCGGCTGGCGCCGCACCTTCCACGCCGTGGCCGACACCAACGGCTGGCTCGTGGCCGCGCCCGCGCTCTATGCCGCCGTGGTCTGGATCTGCCGGCCGCGCGCGCTCTGGCGCAGCAACTTCGCGGCGCGGCGCTTCGCGATCGGCCGCTTCGCCGTGTCGATCGATGCCACGACGCGCACGACGGTCGTCTGGCAGGAGAGCCGCAAGGTTGGCCAGTACGATGCCCGCGAACTGTCGGTGCGCTGGCTCTCCGGTGCGCCGCAGGACGGGGCCGTTGCGTCCGGACCCGCGCTCTTGCCCGCGCCGCCGCAGACCGACGATCCAGCGCCCGCGGGTGGCGTCGCCGAACCGGTTGCCGCTGTGGGGTTCGCGGATGCTGCGGATTCCACCGCAGCGCAGGGGGCAGGCCAGTCTGCGTCTACGCCTGAGCCGGGCGCGCCCGCTGCGCAGCGGCCCGCATCGGCATCCTCTGCCGCGGTGCCTGCGGGCAAGCCCGCGCGCCACGCAAAGATCGAATTGCTCTGGGATTCGCCCGCTGCGGCGGGCCATAACCGTCAGACTGTGTTTCGCGTGGGCCTCGCCTCCGAAGGCGACCGCACGGCTGCACGCGCTCTCGACGCCACGCTCAGGCAGGTCTGACGACCCGCGGTCCGGCCGCTTTGCGCGACGTCCGCGCTCGAGCCGCTTTACCATTGCTTGCCGTTCCTGTCGCCCACCGGAAGGAGTTGCAATGCTGATACGCTGGTTGCTCGCCGCGACTCATCTGCTCGCCTTCGGCTTTGCGCTCGCTTCGATCCTGCGGCGCACGCGCGGCCTGCGCCGCTGCACGTCCACCGAAGACCTGCCGGTGATCTTCAGCGCCGACAGCGGCTGGGGCGGCTCCGCGGTCGTCCTGATCGTCACTGGCGCCATGCGTGCGTTCGGTGGTTTCGAGAAGGGCGCTGATTACTACCTCCACGAACCGCTCTTTCTCGTGAAGATGGCTGCGCTCGTGCTGATCCTTCTGCTCGAAATCGTCCCCATGATGGCGCTGCTGCGCTGGCGCGTCGCCGTGCGGCGCGGCGACGTGCCGGATCTCACCGGCGCGCCGAAATACGCACTTATCGGCAGATGGCAGACGCTCTTGCTCGTCGCGATGGTGTTCGCGGCCACGGGCATGGCGCGCGGCATCGGTCTCGATGCCGGCGGCGAGTAGGACGCACTCAGGTCGTCAATCCCGTCGCGAAACAGAAAACCCGTTCTATTGGTTGATTCGGATTGCTGACAGTGAAACGCGCCGAAAGCCGAAGCCCAAAGCAAAAGGCCTCGTTGCTTTCGCAACGAGGCCTTTTATTCTTCGGTGTTTGTCGTTACCAACACCAGGAATTCTGGTGGGTAGTACTGGGATCGAACCAGTGACCCCTGCCGTGTGAAGGCAGTGCTCTACCGCTGAGCTAACCACCCGAAGAGATTGAGATTATGCAGGGTGTTTTCGCTCTTGTAAAGCCTTTTTTAAGCATTTTGCGCATCGGCCGCATTGGCATCGGCGGGAGCCGGCTCGGTGCGCCAAACCGACGTCCCCTTGATCGCCTTGTCGAGACCGTCGAGCACGGCGTTGTGTTCGGCGATTTCTTCGTCGCTCGCCATGATCACCGGCAGATCGATCGACCCGAGCTGGATGCGCGGCGCGGCGGCCGCACCGGGCGCAGCGTGCTCGCCCAGCATGTCGATGACGAGGCTTTCCTGGCCGCGCGTCATCGCGAGGTACACCTCGGCGAGCAGCTCCGAGTCGAGCAGCGCGCCGTGCAGCGTGCGGTGCGCGTTGCTGATGCCGAAGCGGTCGCACAGGGCGTCGAGCGAGTTGCGCTTGCCGGGGAAAATCTGCTTGGCCTGCACGAGCGTGTCGATCACCTCGCCGCAGTGCTCCTTGAATCCCGGCTTGCCGAGCAGCGCGAGTTCGGCGTCGAGAAAGCCGATGTCGAACGGCGCGTTGTGGATGATGATGTCCGCGTCGCGAATGAAGTCGAGGATCTCGTCCGCGACTTCGGCGAACTTCGGCTTGTCGGAGAGAAACTCGGTCGTGAGGCCGTGGACGGCGAGTGCGCCCGGGTCGCTGTCACGCTCCGGGTTCACGTAGAAGTGCAGGTTGTTGCCCGTGAGCCGGCGGTTCACCAGCTCGACGCAGCCGATTTCGATGATGCGGTCGCCCGTGCGGGCGTTCAGGCCGGTGGTTTCAGTATCGAGAATGATCTGGCGCATGTCTTGTAAGGCGTGAAAGCGTGAGGCAGCCGCGAGAAGCGGTCCTGGAAAGCCGCGGTCTCAGAGTTCGGCGAGCGTGGCGACGCCGCGGTTCGCGAGCGCGTCGGCGCGCTCGTTCTCCGGGTGGCCGGCGTGACCCTTCACCCAGCGCCACTCGATCTCGTGCTGGGCGACGAGCGAGTCCAGGCGCTTCCAGAGGTCGTCGTTCTTGACCGGCGTTTTGGCGGCCGTCATCCAGTTCTTTTTCTTCCAGCCGTGAATCCACTCGCTGATGCCTTTTTGCACGTACTGCGAGTCGGTATGCACGATCACCTTGCATGGGCGCTTGAGCGCGTCGAGTGCGGCGATCACCGCCATCAGTTCCATGCGGTTGTTGGTCGTGCCGGCCTCGCCGCCGAACAGTTCTTTTTCCTGCGCGCCGAAGCGCAGCAGCGCGCCCCAGCCGCCGGGGCCGGGGTTGCCCTTGCAGGCGCCGTCCGTGAAGATTTCGACGAAGTCGGGTGTGCTCATGAGTCCTTGTTGCGTGTTGGGGAAGGCGTGGTCGCCGCGGGCTTCAGGCTCGCGGCCAGCACCGGCTTCTTGACCTTCAGTGGGCCGACGAGGCGCATGCCGCGCACGCGCTTGATCGCCGTCACCATATAGATAGCGCCGAAAATAGGCCACCAGCGGTCGCCGGCGGCTTCCATGAAGCCGTAGCGGCCGAGCCACTGGTCTGTCGCGAGCGGCGGACGATAGCAGCCGAAGCGCCCGCGTTCAAGCTCGAAGCCAAGCAGCTTGATCCAGTCTTTCAGGCGCGTGAAGGCGATCAGGTCCTGGCGCGCGGGCAGGAACGGATGGCCGGTCAGCTTGCCGACCGACTGGCGCGCACCCCACAGCGAAAGCGAGTTGAAGCCGACGATCAGCAGTTGCCCTTCGGGCATCAGCACACGTTCGGCTTCGCGCAGCAGACGGTGCGGGTCGCTCGTGAATTCGAGCGTGTGCGGCATCACGATGAGGTCGACGCTCTGCGCCTCGAACGGCAGATCGAGAAAGTCGCACCAGACGGTGCTGCGGCCCGCGGGCGCGTGAAGCAACGTGCTGCCGCCCGCAGCCGGAGTGCGGTCTGGGGTTGCGCCGCCCGCGTCGGGCGACGGTTGCCCGCCGTTCGGGTGCGCATGGGCCGACGTGCCGGGTACGGAGTAGGGCGCGCTCGCGGCACTGGCGGCGTCGAGCACGAGGCCGCGGCACGACATGCGGTTCTCGCGCAGGGCGTCGAGCTGCGGCAGGCCGAGCTGCAGCGCATGGTAGCCGAATATGTTCGACACCACGCGGTCGAGCTGCTCCTGCTCCCAGCCGAGCACATACCTGCCAGCGGGTGAGGCGGTCCAGGCGGGCCAGTCTATAATCAATCGGTCAGACATGTCGAAGAATACGTCGCCCCATGAAGATTCCGCTTGAGTACGCGCGTTCGAGCGATGCGTGCGCCTACGAGTACGTGCCGGTTCCGGCGTTTGAAGACAATTACATCTGGGTCGTTTCGGACGGCCGGAATGCCGTTGCCGTCGATCCGGGCGACGCTGCTCCGGTTCGCGCGTACCTCGCGAAGCGCGGCTGGCGGCTCGTCGCTATTTTACTCACCCATCACCACAACGACCATGTCGGCGGTGTGGCGGACCTGCTCGCCGACGCCCGCGTGCCCGTATATGGCCCGGCCGGCGAGGCGCTCGGCCCGCTCGATGCGTTCGTCACGCGCGTGAGGGGCGGCGACGCCGTCCATCTGGATGCCCCGGCGCTCGAACTGACGGTGATCGACGTGCCTGGCCATACGCGTGGCCACATTGCTTATTTCCAGGCAGCGGATGCCGCCGGCACGCCTCACGTGTTCTGCGGCGACACGCTCTTTGCCTGCGGCTGCGGCCGCCTCTTCGAGGGGACCCCCGCGCAGATGCTCGACTCGCTCGACGCGCTCGCGGCGCTGCCCGGCAATACCCATGTGCATTGCGCACACGAATACACGTTGTCGAACATTCGCTTCGCGCTCGCCTGCGATCCGGAGAACGCCGATCTGCGCGACTGGAGCCGCGAGGCGGCGGCGCTGCGCGAGCGCGGCGTGCCGACGCTGCCCACGACGATCGCGCACGAGCGCGCCGTCAATCCTTTCCTGCGCGCGGGCGATGCGGCGGTGCAAGCCGCGCTCACCGAGGCGCTGCACGAATCGGTGCCGGACCGGCTGGCGGCTTTCGCAATGATGCGTGAATGGAAGAATCGGTTCCGCTGACCCAGCCGGGTCCGGGGGCATGCTCAACCCAATCGTATGGAATCACGCCCAAGCTGCGGATTTCATGGCTTTTTTTCCAATAATTCCGATTGACGGAAACGGACGCGTTCCGTACTATCGGCTGCAAATTCCAGCCATGCGGATGTAGATTTTCATGCGATTCATAATCAGTGCGCTGCTGGTCCTCATGCTCGCCGCCTGTGCGAGCGGGGGACCGTCTGCGACTTCTCTAGCACCAGCCAACGCCCAGGCCAACGCCGACCTCATTCGTAAGACCTCCGCTGCGAAAGAAACCATTAACGTCGATCAAGGCTCCGTCGATCAGCTGACGAGTCCCGACGCCGACCTCTGGGCCCGCATTCGCCGCGGCTTCCAGATGCCCGACCTGCAGAGCGACCTCGTCGACATGAACGCCAACTGGTACGCCCAGCGGCCCGACTACGTCGCGCGCATGACCGAGCGTTCACAGAAGTACCTCTATCACATCGTCGAAGAGCTCGAGGCGCGTCACATGCCTACCGAGCTCGCGCTGCTGCCGTTCATCGAATCCGCCTACAACCCGCAGGCGCTGTCGGTCGCGAAGGCCGCCGGCATGTGGCAGTTCGTGCCGGGCACGGGCCGCACCTACAACCTCAAGCAGAACATGTGGCAGGACGAGCGCCGCGACGTGCTGGCCTCCACCAGCGCCGCGCTCGACTATCTCTCGCGCCTGCACGACATGTTCGGCGACTGGTATCTCGCGCTGGCCGCCTACAACTGGGGCGAGGGCAACGTGCAGCGCGCCATCGCGCGCAACGAGGCGGCGGGCCTGCCGACCGACTACCAGAGCCTGCGCATGCCCAGCGAAACACGTAACTACGTGCCGAAGCTGCAGGCGGTCAAGAACATCGTGATGAACCCGCAGCAGTACGGGCTCACGCTGCCGTCCATTCCGAACCACCCGTATTTCGTGACGGTCACGACCTCGCACGACATCGACGTGGACGTCGCCGCCAAGCTCGCGAACATGACGACCGACGAGTTCCGCTCGCTCAACCCGTCGTTCAAGAAGCCCGTGATTCTCGGCGCGACTGACCCGCAGATCCTGCTGCCGTTCGACAACGCGAGCGCGTTCGAGCGCAACCTGAAGGCCTATTCCGGCCAGCTTTCGTCGTGGACCGTCTACACGACCGACTCGCGCGCCACGCCGGCGGCGATCGCGCAGAAGATCGGCGTGGACGCCGACACGCTGATGTCGGTGAACAAGATTCCGGCGGGCATGCGCCTGAAGGCGGGCTCGACGCTCGTGGTGCCGCGCACCGACGACGGCGACGACGAGGACATCAGCGCCGACGTGGCGGAAAGCGCCGTGCTGGCCATGGAGCCGGACGTGCCCGACACGCGCAAGATGCTGATCCGCGTGCGCCGCAAGCAGTCGATGGAAGCGGTGGCGAGCCGCTATGGCGTGTCGCTCGGCCAGTTGAAGGCATGGAACAAGACCCGCCGCGACTACGTTGCGCCGGGCCAGGTGCTGGTGTTGCACGTGCCGGTCAACAAGGCGATGCCGAGCGAACCTGGGCCGGAGCGTCTGGCAACGAACGTTTCTGGTGGTGGTGTGCAGCGAATTGGCACCCGCGTTGCAGACACCGGGTCGAAGTCGCGATACGATAAGAAGCACGGTCGCGCGCGCACCGAGGTTGTCAAGGTTTCCGAACCTGTCAAGGCAAAGACGGTCAGCGCTGCGCCCAGCAAGGCGTCGAAGGGTGCGGCGAGCCGCCCGAAGGCCGAAACCCACACGCAGAAACACCATACAAAATAGCGGCTGGCGAAGGGTGCTCAAACATGCGTTGCGGGGGCAGCGCATGGTATTTCGCTCCGATCACTTTTCCGTTTTTGTTGTGTTTGACGCCGTCACCCTGCCAGGTGGCGGCGTTTTCATTGGTGGGTGTGAACGGCGACATGGGTCACAGGTGTGCGGGAACATGGGTAACACTTCGGGCGGCGCCGAACGGGCGACGCTTGCCGCCGCGCTCCCGCCCGCTATAGTGGAAAGGGCCGCGCACCGGGCTGCGAGCACGCTCCCCGTCGCCAGCGTCATCCTGAAATTTGAAGGAAAGGTGACTTTCGCGCTATAATTTCAAGGTTTGAGCTTATCAACCCGCACCCTAGCGCCTACCTCCTCCCATCCGTTCATCCGCCGCCCGCGCTTCATCGTCAACTGGCCGGCTGCCGCCCGATCCTGCGTCACAAACGCGCGCTCGTGGCCCGGCGCCACAACGGTCGACCACACGAAGAGGTCGCGCAAGCGAGCGAGCCGCGCGCGCATCCTGATCCTCACGGAAAGGGGGGGCCGACGCCGCAGCCGCTCCCACAGGTCGCAAGATCGCAACGTCGGATAACAGGTCGGCACAGGGTGCTCCCCCAAGGAGTCTCCCGTGTTGCCGTCATTCTCTCCCGCTCTGCTCGCGCTCGCCGACGGCACGGTCTTTCGTGGTTACTCGATCGGCGCGCCGGGTCATACGATCGGTGAAGTCGTGTTCAACACGGCCATCACCGGTTATCAGGAAATCCTGACCGACCCGAGCTACGCTCGCCAGATCGTCACCCTCACGTATCCGCATATCGGCAACGTCGGCGTCAACGCCGAAGATGTCGAAGCCACGAAAGTCCATGCCGCCGGTCTGATCATCCGCGACCTGCCCGTGCTCGCCTCGAACTTCCGCATGGAGCGCACGCTCGGCCAGTATCTGAAGGACGAAGGCGTGGTCGCCATCGCCGGCATCGATACGCGCAAGCTTACGCGTATCCTGCGCGACAAGGGCGCGCAGAACGGCGCAATCCTCGCAGGTTCCGACGACGAAGCGAAGGCCATCGAACTCGCGCGCTCGTTCCCGGGCCTCGCGGGCATGGACCTCGCCAAGGTCGTGTCGACCGGCAAGCCGTACCAGTGGAACACCACGGAATGGCGTCTGGGCGAAGGCTACCGCACGCAATCGGCGCCGAAGTACAAGGTCGTGGCGTTCGACTACGGCGTGAAGCAGAACATCCTGCGCATGCTGGCCGAGCGCGGCTGCGACGTCACGGTGCTGCCGGCGCAAGCCACGGCTGAAGACGCCTTCGCACTGAACCCGGACGGCGTGTTCCTCTCGAACGGCCCCGGCGATCCGGAGCCGTGCGACTACGCGATCAAGGCGACGCAAGCCTTCATCGAGCGCGGCATCCCGACCTTCGGCATCTGCCTCGGCCACCAGATCATGGGCCTCGCCGTGGGCGCGAAGACCATGAAGATGAAGACGGGCCACCATGGCGCGAACCATCCGGTGAAGGATCTCGCCGACGGCCGCGTCGTCATCACGTCGCAGAACCACGGCTTCGCAGTGGACGCCGCGACGCTGCCCGCGAACACGCGCGTCACGCACGTTTCGCTGTTCGACGGCACGCTGCAAGGCTTCGAGCTGACCGACAAGCCCGCGTTCTGCTTCCAGGGCCACCCGGAGGCATCGCCGGGTCCGCAGGACATCGGCTATCTGTTCGACCGCTTCACGGCGCTGATGGACAAGGCCAAGGCGGCGTAAGCGCCGCATCGAGCACAAGAGCAGAGCAGGGTGCGCAGCGAGCCGGTTCGAAGAACGGCCCACGCGCGCGCCCGGGCGGCAAGCTGAGTCACCCGCGAGCCGCCAGACGTACAAGACACAGGAATATTTAGCGAGAGCGTTATGCCCAAGCGGACAGACATCAAGAGCATTCTCATCATCGGCGCGGGTCCGATCATCATCGGCCAGGCGTGCGAGTTCGACTATTCGGGCGCGCAGGCATGCAAGGCGCTGCGTGAAGAAGGCTACAAGGTCATCCTCGTCAACAGCAATCCGGCGACGATCATGACCGACCCGAACACGGCCGACGTCACCTACATCGAGCCGATCACGTGGGAAGTGGTGGAGCGCATCATCGAGAAGGAGCGCCCCGACGCGATCCTGCCGACGATGGGCGGCCAGACCGCGCTGAACTGCGCGCTCGACCTGCACCACCACGGCGTGCTGAAGAAGTACAACGTCGAGCTGATCGGCGCTTCGCCGGAAGCCATCGACAAGGCCGAAGACCGCCAGAAGTTCAAGGACGCGATGACGAAGATCGGTCTCGGTTCGGCGAAGTCGGGCGTCGCGCACTCGATGGAAGAGGCGCTCAAGGTGCAAGGCGAGATCGCCGAAGCCACCGGCACGGGCGGCTACCCGGTCGTGATCCGTCCGTCGTTCACGCTCGGCGGCTCGGGCGGCGGCATTGCCTACAACCGTGAAGAATTCGAAGAGATCTGCAAGCGCGGTCTCGACCTCTCGCCCACGCGCGAACTGCTGATCGAGGAATCGCTGCTCGGCTGGAAGGAATACGAGATGGAAGTGGTCCGCGACAAGGCGGATAACTGCATCATCGTCTGCTCGATCGAAAACCTCGACCCGATGGGTATCCACACCGGCGACTCGATCACGGTCGCGCCGGCGCAGACGCTCACCGACAAGGAATACCAGATCCTGCGCGACGCCTCGCTGGCGGTGCTGCGCGAGATCGGCGTGGATACGGGCGGCTCGAACGTGCAGTTCTCGATCGACCCGCGCACGGGCCGCATGATCGTGATCGAAATGAACCCGCGCGTGTCGCGTTCGTCGGCGCTGGCTTCGAAGGCCACGGGCTTCCCGATCGCCAAGGTTGCCGCGAAGCTGGCCGTGGGCTACACGCTCGACGAGCTCAAGAACGAAATCACGGGCGGCCAGACGCCGGCTTCGTTCGAGCCGACCATCGACTACGTCGTCACGAAGATTCCGCGTTTCGCGTTCGAGAAGTTCCGCGAAGCCGACCCGCGCCTCACCACGCAGATGAAGTCGGTGGGCGAAGTCATGGCGATCGGCCGCACGTTCCAGGAGTCGTTCCAGAAGGCGCTGCGCGGCCTCGAAGTCGGCGTGGATGGTCTGGACGAAAAGACCACGAGCCGCGACGAGATCATCCGCGAGATCGGCGAAGCCGGTCCGGACCGCATCTGGTACGTGGGCGACGCGTTCCGCGTGGGCATGACGCGCGAAGAGATCTTCGAAGAAACCGCGATCGACCCATGGTTCCTCGCGCAGATCGAAGAAATTATCAAGAAGGAAGAGGCCGTCAAGGGCCGCACGCTCGCCAGCCTCTCGAAGGACGAACTGCGTTTCCTGAAGCAAAGCGGTTTCTCGGATCGCCGTCTCGCGAAGCTGCTCGGCAGCAACGCCACGGACGTGCGCAAGCGTCGTATTGAACTGAACGTGCGCCCGGTCTACAAGCGCGTGGACACCTGCGCGGCCGAGTTCGCCACGAAGACCGCCTACATGTACTCGACCTATGAGGAAGAGTGCGAGGCGAACCCGACGACCAACAAGAAGATCATGGTGCTGGGCGGCGGCCCGAACCGGATCGGTCAGGGCATCGAGTTCGACTACTGCTGCGTGCACGCCGCGCTCGCCATGCGCGAAGACGGCTACGAAACGATCATGGTCAACTGCAACCCCGAGACCGTTTCGACCGACTACGACACCTCCGACCGCCTGTACTTCGAGCCGCTCACGCTCGAAGACGTGCTCGAAGTCGTAGACCTGGAAAAGCCGCTTGGCGTGATCGTGCAGTACGGCGGCCAGACGCCGCTGAAGCTCGCGCTCGACCTAGAGGCGAACGGCGTGCCCATCGTCGGCACGTCGCCGGACATGATCGACGCCGCAGAAGACCGCGAGCGCTTCCAGAAGCTGCTGCAGGACCTGAACCTGCGCCAGCCGCCGAACCGCACGGCACGCGCCGAAGACGAAGCGCTCAAGCTCGCCGACGAAATCGGCTACCCGCTCGTCGTGCGTCCGTCGTACGTGCTGGGCGGTCGCGCCATGGAAATCGTCCACGAGCCGCGCGACCTCGAGCGCTATATGCGCGAGGCCGTGAAGGTGTCGAACGACTCGCCGGTGCTGCTCGACCGCTTCCTGAACGACGCGATCGAATGCGACGTGGACTGCATCTCCGATGGCACGGACGTGTTCATCGGCGGCGTGATGGAGCACATCGAGCAGGCAGGCGTGCACTCGGGCGACTCGGCCTGCTCGCTGCCGCCGTACTCGCTCTCGCAGGAAACGGTTGCCGAACTCAAGCGTCAAACGGCCGCGATGGCCAAGGCGCTGAACGTGGTCGGCCTGATGAACGTGCAGTTCGCGATCCAGCAGGTGCCGCAGGACGATGGGTCGAAGAAGGACATCATCTACGTGCTGGAAGTGAACCCGCGCGCTTCGCGTACCGTGCCGTACGTCTCGAAGGCGACCAGCCTGCCGCTCGCGAAGATCGCGGCGCGCGCGATGGTCGGCCAGAAGCTGGCGCAGCAGGGCGTGACGAAGGAAGTCGTGCCGCCGTACTTCAGCGTGAAGGAAGCGGTGTTCCCGTTCATCAAGTTCCCGACCGTCGACCCGGTGCTCGGACCGGAAATGCGTTCCACGGGCGAAGTGATGGGCGTGGGCAAGACCTTCGGTGAAGCGCTCTTCAAGTCGCAGCTCGCAGCGGGCTCGCGCCTGCCGGAGTCGGGCACCGTCTTCATCACGGTGATGGACGCCGACAAGCCCAAGGCCGTGGACGTCGCGCGCATGCTGCACGGACTCGGCTATCCGATCGTCGCCACGCGCGGCACGGCTGCCGCGATCGAGGCGGCCGGCGTGCCGGTGAAGGTCGTGAACAAGGTGAAGGACGGCCGTCCGCACATCGTCGACATGATCAAGAACGGCGAGATTTCGCTCGTCTTCACGACCGTCGACGAAACCCGCTCGGCGATCGCCGATTCGCGTTCGATCCGCATGAGCGCGCAGGCCAACAAGGTCACCTACTACACGACGATGTCGGGCGCACGCGCGGCCGTCGAGGGTCTGCGCTACCTGAAGAACCTGGAAGTCTATGATTTACAAGGCCTCCATGCTCGCCTAAACTAAGGCTTCAATTGTCTGTCTAACGCTCGACGAGGCAGGCTACAAAAGCTGAATGTGCCGCGGTTAAGCGGCGTCCCAACAGGGTTTTCAGGCTGCGCCAGACCGCGCAGCCGCCCTCGCGGGATGCACTTAACCGCGGAATTTTTTTATGGCCGCAACGCGTGCGACAAGCGTGCGTGGCGCGGCCTTCTTTAGGCCCTCGTGGGCCGTACGAGTTGTTTATGAGCACGATTCCCTTGACCAAGCGCGGTGCAGACCAACTCCGCGGAGAGTTGCAGCGCCTGAAATCCGTCGAGCGTCCGGCGGTCATCAATTCGATCGCGGAAGCGCGCGCGCAGGGCGATCTGTCGGAAAACGCGGAATACGACGCCGCAAAGGAAAAGCAGGGCTTCATCGAAGGCCGCATCGCCGAGATCGAGTCGAAGCTGGCGGCCGCGCAGATCATCGACCCGGCCACGCTCGAAGCGGACGGCCGCGTGGTGTTCGGCTCGACCGTGGATCTCGAAGACCTCGACTCGGGCAAGACGGTGACCTACCAGATCGTCGGCGACGACGAAGCCGATCTCGAGCACGGCCTGATCTCGGTCAGCTCGCCCATCGCGCGCGCGCTGATCGGCAAGTCCGAAGGCGATGTCGCCGAAGTGCAGGCCCCCGGCGGCGTGCGCGAGTACGAAGTCATCGAGGTTCGCTACGTCTGAGGGCGCGTCGACGTGAGTACTGCAAGCCACGTGGGTTCCGCCACTCCCGTTTCGCTCGTTCCGCACAGGCTCTTCGGGCTGCTGGCCATGCTGTGGGTCGGCAGCCAGCTGACCATCGGCTATGCGGTCGCGCCCGTGCTGTTCGCGTCGCTCGAAAGGCCGGTGGCCGGCGAACTCGCCGCGCAGCTGTTTCGCCTCGAAGGCCTGATCGGCGTGGTGTGCGGCGTGCTGCTGCTCGGGCTCTCGAGCATGCTCGTGCGCCGCGGCGCGTTGGGCTATCGCCGGCTGCGCTGGATTCTAGCCGCCATGCTGCTGTGCGTGCTGATCGGCTATTTCGCGCTGCAGCCGTTCATGAATGCGCTGCGCGTTCAGGCGATGAGTGCGGGCATGGACGTGGCCAGTTCGCCGTATGCGAGCCGCTTCGGCTTGCTGCACGGCGTGTCGAGCCTGTTCTATCTCGTGCAGAGCCTGCTGGGTGCGTGGCTCGTCTGGCTGTTGCCTTCTGCGCGCGGCACGCTGCCGCAGCGCATGGAAACCGCTGCGCGCTGAACGCGGCCTGAAGCCGGTTCAGGCGAAAAAAAGCGCGGCTCGAAGGCCGCGCTTTTTTTACTTCGAACCCTGGTGGGCCCGCTTGGAGCTGGTTTGGCGCTTCTTGGCGCGCTTGATGTTGCCGCCTTGCGTGACGCGCTCGTTGCCCTTGACCGTCACCTTTTGCGCCTTCGGCTTGCGCATGGGGTTGTCGCTGGCCTTGACGACCTTGACGGTGCGCGGCGCGGCGCCACGCTTGCCCGCTTCGCGCGCGCTCGGCACGTCGGCGGCCGGGCGCGACACGGTGCCGCGGGCGCCGGCGCGCGCGGTCGTGGCCTTCGCCCTGGCTTCCTCGGGCTTGTAGATGACGAGCAGCTTGCCGATGTGCTGGATCGGGGCAGCGCTCAGGCGGTCGCAGATCTCTTCATAGATCGCGAGGCGCTCTTCGCGCTCGTCGCCGAACACGCGCACCTTGATGAGCTGGTGCGCGGCAAGGTGAACCTTGATTTCCTTGAGGACAGCGTCGGTCAGTCCCTCGGCGCCGATGAGCACGACCGGTTTGAGCGCGTGAGCCTGGGAGCGCAGCTCGGAGCGCTGCTCGGCGGAAAGAGTGAGGGCGGGCATGGGATGTGGCAGACTCGACTAAAATGACGGCGCCGCGCGGGTCGACAGGCATGAATTGACAACCTGGGCAGACGTGGATGCGGACCGCGAAAAGCGGGCCGCCAGCGGGCAAAGCGCGTCGGAACAACGGAAAACCGTGGGGAACGGCAGGGCGCGGGCCAAAAACGCCGGCGGAGCAACGAACATCCGGCCAGGCGGGCCGCGACGGCCGCACGAATAAAACGCGTATTATCCGCTAAAAGCGCGGAATCACGCAGCAAGAGTTCATCTTTAATGGCAAAAAATCGCTTCAACCAGTCGTGGCTGCACGACCATATCAACGATCCGTACGTGAAAATGGCGCAGCGGGAGGGCTATCGTGCCCGCGCTGCCTACAAGCTCAAGGAAATCGACGAGCAGGACAAGCTGATCCGCCCCGGCATGGTGATCGTGGACCTGGGCGCGGCGCCCGGCAGCTGGAGCCAGTACGCCCGCAACAAGCTCGCGCAGGGTACGAAGCGCGACGACCAGCGGCAGGGCGGCATCGACGGCACGATCATCGCGCTCGATCTCCTGCCGATGGAACCCATCTCCGACGTGCAGTTCCTGCAGGGCGACTTCCGCGAGGACGACGTGCTCGCGCAACTGGAAGAATTGGTGGGCGGCCGCCCCGTCGACCTTGTAATTTCGGACATGGCGCCCAATCTCTCGGGGGTCGCGTCGGCCGACGCGGCGCGTATCGAGCACGTGTGCGACCTCGCGCTCGAGTTCTCGCAGAATCATCTGAAACCCGATGGAGCCCTTTTAGTCAAATGCTTCCACGGCAGCGGTTACAGTCAGATCGTCGAGAAGTTCAAGCAGCAGTTCAAGGTCGTGGCGGCGCGCAAACCGAAGGCTTCGCGTGATAAATCGTCCGAAACGTTTATATTGGGTAAACATCTGAAGCGTCCCTGTTAAACGGGGCATGATTGCCGTGCAAATGGCGCAATCTGGTCGCAAAACGACCCCGAGAGGCGGTCCGGACAAGGCGCTCGGGCTATTCCTGCGGTAGCGAAACGTTATGGCAGGGGTCCGTGTACTGGATTAGAATGCTTTGGTGGTGTCGCAGTCGCAAGGCAAATGTAGGCGCCCATCTATGAGTGAAGGAGTGGTGCTTTGAACAACAACATGTTTTCGAAGGCAGCAGTGTGGCTGGTAATCGCACTGGTGCTGTTTACGGTGTTCAAGCAGTTCGACAAGCCCCGTGTCCAGGAAGGCGTTTCCTATTCGCAGTTCATGGACGACGCGAAGAACGGCAAGGTCAAGAGCGTCGTGGTGCAGGGGCGGAACCTCACGGTCACTCCGGCTGATGGCCAGAAATACCAGATCGTCTCCCCAGGCGACATCTGGATGGTCGGCGACCTGATGAAATATGGCGTGCAGGTGAGCGGCAAGGCCGATGAAGAGCCGAACGCGCTCGTTTCCGCGCTGTACTACCTCGGGCCGACCATACTCATCATCGTGTTCTGGTTCTACATGATGAGACAGATGCAGGGGGGCGGCAAAGGCGGGGCATTCTCCTTTGGTAAATCGCGCGCCCGCCTGATCGACGAGAACAACAACGCGGTCAACTTCTCCGACGTCGCCGGCTGCGACGAAGCGAAGGAAGAAGTATCCGAGCTCGTCGACTTCCTGCGCGATCCGCAAAAATTCCAGAAGCTGGGTGGACGCATTCCGCGCGGCGTGCTGCTCGTCGGCCCTCCGGGTACGGGTAAGACGCTGCTGGCACGCGCCATTGCCGGCGAAGCGAAGGTGCCGTTCTTCAGCATCTCGGGTTCGGACTTCGTCGAAATGTTCGTCGGCGTGGGCGCGGCCCGTGTGCGCGACATGTTCGAGCAGGCCAAGAAGCATGCGCCGTGTATCGTGTTCATCGACGAAATCGACGCGGTCGGCCGCCATCGTGGCGCCGGCATGGGCGGCGGCAACGACGAGCGCGAGCAGACGCTGAACCAGATGCTGGTCGAGATGGACGGCTTCGAGGCGAACTCGGGCGTCATCGTGATCGCGGCGACCAACCGTTCGGACGTGCTGGACAAGGCGCTGCTGCGTCCGGGCCGTTTCGACCGCCAGGTCTATGTGGGCCTGCCGGACATCCGCGGCCGCGAGCAGATCATGAAGGTGCACCTGCGCAAGGTGCCGATCGCCAACGACGTGGATGCAGCAGTGATCGCACGCGGCACGCCGGGCTTCTCGGGCGCCGACCTCGCGAACCTCGTGAACGAAGCCGCGCTGTTCGCGGCGCGCCGCGGCAAGCGCATCGTCGAGATGCAGGACTTCGAAGACGCGAAGGACAAGATCTTCATGGGTCCGGAGCGCAAGTCGGCGGTGATCCGCGAAGAAGCGAAGCGCGCCACGGCGTACCACGAGTCGGGTCACGCGGTGATCGCGAAGCTGCTGCCGAAGGCGGACCCGGTGCACAAGGTCACGATCATCCCGCGCGGTCGCGCGCTGGGCGTGACGTGGCAACTGCCCGAGCACGACAACGAAACGTACTCGAAGGACTATCTGCTGGATCGTCTGGCCATCCTGTTCGGCGGCCGTGTGGCGGAAGAGCTGTTCATGAACCTGATCAGCACGGGCGCCTCGGACGACTTCAACAAGGCGACGCAAACGGCCCGCGCCATGGTCACGCGCTTCGGCATGACCGACGCGCTCGGTCCGATGGTCTACGCCGACGACGACAGCGACGGCGGCCCGTTCGGCAAGGGCTTCACGCGCGCGATCTCGGAAGCGACGCAGCAGAAGGTCGACGCGGAAATCCGCCGCGTGCTCGACGAGCAGTACAACCTCGCGAAGCGCCTGCTCGACGAGAACCGCGACAAGGTCGAAGCCATGACCGCGGCCCTCATGGAGTGGGAAACGATCGACGCCGACCAGATCAACGACATCATGGCCGGCCGTCCGCCGCGCTCGCCGAAGAGCACGCCGTCGCCGGGCGACGCGTCGTCGGGCGGCAGCACGGGCACCGAGGTCAAGCCCGGTAGCGCCACCGCGCCGGCGTGATCCTTATCGAGTAAAGTTGCGGGCCGGTGTGATGTTCACATCGGCCCGTTTTGCATTTCTGGCGTGCCGCTGTGCCGCCGCATCTCGTTACACATCTGACGTTTTCTGACGTGCCCAACATCTCCTCGCAAGGTAGTCTCCCACCTGAACCGCTCGCATGCGGCCGTTTCACGCTGACGTTCGAGCGTCCGCTCGTCATGGGCATCCTCAACGCCACACCCGACTCGTTTTCCGACGGCGGTCGCTATATCGCGTTCGGCGACGCCTTGCGCCGCGCCGAGCAGATGATGCTCGACGGCGTCGATATCATCGACATCGGCGGTGAATCGACGCGCCCTGGCGCGCCGCCCGTGCCGCTCGACGAGGAACTCGAACGGGTGATTCCGCTGGTGGAAAAGCTCAAGGGTGCGAACGTGCCGCTGTCGATCGACACGTACAAGCCCGAAGTCATGCGCGCGGCGCTCGCGGCCGGCGCCGACATGATCAACGACATCTGGGGCTTCCGGATGCCCGGCGCAATCGAGGCCGTGCGCGAGAGCAACTGCGGGCTGTGCGTGATGCACATGCTCGGCGAGCCGCAGACGATGCAACTGGGCGAGCCCGATTACGCGGACGTCGTGCGCGAGGTGCGCGAGTTTCTCGCCCGGCGTTGCGCCGAACTCGAAGCGGCGGGCGTGGCGAAGGCGCGTATCAGCGTGGATCCGGGCTTCGGCTTCGGCAAGGCGGTGGTCGAGCACAATTACGCGCTGCTCGCGCACCTGCCCGCGACGGCGCCCGAGGTTGCGGCAGGTGTCGCGCCGTATCCGATCCTGGCCGGCATGTCGCGCAAGTCGATGCTCGGCGCGCTCGTGAACCGGCCCGCGCCCGAGCGCGTGGCGGCGAGCCTCGGGGCGGCCGTGTGCGCGGCGGAGCGCGGTGCGGCGATCATTCGCGTGCACGACGTGGCGCCCACCGTGGACGCACTCAAGGTCTGGGCGGCGATGCGCGACGCGATGTCCGCCGCTACGTCGGCTACACAAGACTGAGCCATCGCCCGGCAGAACGCCGGCGGGCGCGAAGTGCGCCGGAGCGGCTCCGGGCGCGACAATACAGGACAAAGCAGGACCAAACCGAGGGGTAGAAAGATGGGACGTCGTTATTTCGGAACTGATGGAGTGCGTGGCAAGGTCGGCGAGGCGCCGATCACGCCCGATTTCGTGCTTCGGCTAGGCTATGCCGCGGGCAAGGTGCTCGCGGGGGCGGCAGCGGCATCCGGGCCGCGCCCGTCCGTGCTGATCGGCAAGGACACGCGTATTTCGGGCTATATGCTCGAAGCCTCCCTGGAAGCGGGGCTGTCGGCTGCGGGCATCGACGTGATGCTGGCCGGTCCGATGACGACGCCCGGCATCGCCTATCTCACGCGCGCGCTGCGGCTCGCCGCTGGCGTCGTGATCAGCGCGTCGCACAATCCCTACTACGACAACGGCATCAAGTTCTTCTCCGCCGACGGCAACAAGCTTCCCGACGAGGTGGAGACGCTGATCGAGGAGCAGCTCGAGCAGCCGCTCGCCTGCGCACCGTCCGAGCAGCTTGGCCGTGCACGCCGCCTGCACGACGCGGGCGGCCGCTACATCGAGTTCTGCAAGAGCACGTTCCCGCAGGCGTTCAATCTGCGCGGCCTGAAGCTCGTGATCGATTGCGCCAACGGTGCGGCTTATGACATCGCGCCGCACGTGTTCCATGAGCTGGGCGCCGACGTGATTCCGATCGGTGTATCGCCGAACGGCTTCAACATCAACGACGGCGTGGGCGCGACCGCGCCTGACGCGCTCGTGCGCGCCGTGCGCGCGAATCACGCGGACCTCGGTATCGCGCTCGACGGCGACGCCGACCGTCTCCAGATCGTCGATGCACAGGGCCGCCTCTACAACGGCGACGAACTGCTCTACGTGCTCGTGAAGGACCGCATCGCGACCGACGGCAAGGTGGAAGGGGCGGTTGGCACGCTCATGACCAATCTCGCGGTGGAGCAGGCGCTCGAAGGCCTCGGCGTACAGCTGGTGCGCGCGAACGTAGGCGACCGCTACGTGCTCGAGCAACTGCGCGAGCGCGGCTGGCAGCTCGGCGCGGAAGGCTCGGGCCACATCCTGTCGCTCGACCGTCACACGACCGGCGACGGCATCGTCTCGGCGCTGCTCGTGCTCGCGGCGATGAAGCGCAGCGGCAAGACGATCGCGCAACTGCTCGACGGCGTGAAACTATTTCCGCAGAAGCTCATCAACGTGCGCATCGCGCAGGGCGCTGACTGGAAGGGCAACGCCGAGATCCAGCAGTCGATCGCTTCCGCCGAGGCGGAATTGAAGGGCAAGGGTCGTGTGCTGATCCGCGCTTCGGGGACGGAGCCGGTGCTGCGCGTGATGGTCGAGGCCCGCGAGGAGCGCGACACGCTGCATTACGCCGAGGCGATCGCCAGCGTGGTGAAGCGTTCGATCGCGTGAACGCCGGCGATTATTAAGTCGCGCAAATCGCGCGACTGGGTCGCGCCAGCACCAAACCGATGAGCACGACGCGGCAACTGGCCGTCGTGCTCATCTTTTATTGCGATTTGTTCGGCGTCGCAACGCAAGCAGGCAAACGTTTAAAACAATCGATTACGGTTTGCAAACGAATTTCGAGGAAATCTTCGAATTTTTTCATCAGACCCCTGGACGGCCTCCAAACGGCCTCCAAACGGCCGCCAGGCGGGCTTTTCGGTCGCCAAAGTGCCTGCAGGCCATGCCGAAACGAGGCCCGCAAAAGCGCTCAAAACGCATATCCACGCGCCTTTCAGGCAGTAATCGAACTGTCACGTTCGCTTCATGAATCGTCACAGTACTGTCACAGAGACCCCCTAAGCTTCGCGGTGTCGTTCATCCGCTCACACACTGGAGGTCTCATGAAATTGATGCAAACCGCGCTCGCTGGCGTTGCTGGCGCGCTCTTCGCGATCGCAGCGCAGGCTGCTGACATCACCGGCGCGGGCAGCACCTTCGCAGCACCGATCTATACGAAATGGGCGGATGCCTATCAAAAGTCGGGCGGCGGCAAGGTGAATTACCAGGGCATCGGCTCGTCGGGCGGCATCAAGCAGATTCAGGCCAAGACGGTTGACTTCGCAGGCTCGGACGCTCCGCTGAAGGACGAGGATCTCGCCAAGGAAGGCCTGTTCCAGTTCCCGACGGTGGTCGGCGGCGTCGTGCCGGCGATCAACGTGCCTGGCGTGAAGCCGGGCGAGATCACCCTGTCGGGCCCGGTGCTCGGCGACATCTACCTCGGCAAGATCAAGAAGTGGAACGATCCGGCCATCGTCGCACTGAACCCGAAGGTCAAGCTGCCTGATCTCGACATCGCCGTGGTCCGCCGCGCCGACGGTTCGGGCACCAGCTTCATCTGGACGAACTACCTCTCGAAGGTCAACCCCGACTGGAAGAGCAAGGTCGGCGAAGGCACGACCGTGAACTGGCCGACGGGTACGGGCGGCAAGGGCAACGACGGCGTCGCAGCCTTCGTGCAGCGTCTGCCGGGCGCGATCGGCTACGTCGAGTGGGCGTACGCCAAGCAAAATCACATGGTCTACACTGCCATGAAGAACGAGTCGGGCGCTGTGGTTCAGCCGGACACCGAAACGTTCAAGGCAGCGGCCGCTGGCGCGGACTGGAAGAAGTCGTTCTACCAGATCCTCACGAACGAGCCGGGCAAGGACGCATGGCCGGTCGTCGGCGCGACCTTCGTGCTGCTGCACACGGCACAGGACAAGCCTGAGCAGGGCAAGGAAACGCTCAAGTTCTTCGACTGGGCCTTCAAGAACGGCACGCCGGCTGCTGACAGCCTCGACTACATCTCGCTGCCGCAGTCGGTCGTGAGCGAAATCAAGTCGCAGTGGAAGGAGAAGGTCAAGGACGCGAGCGGCAAGCCCGTCGCTGAGTAAGCAAGGCGTCAGGCAAGCGTAAAAAAAGGCCGCCGCGTGACGCGCGCGGCCTGTTCGCTTGTGGCTTGCCTGAATCCGCGCTGTCCAAGATGTGCCGTCCGCCTTCCGGTTGTCAGTATTAACGGCCGGGAGGCGGACGATCTGCAGTCCCACGGCTGCATCAACGTCGTGAGCCCCGCGCTCGCGGCAACTGGAACCCAGGTCACCATGTCCGACGTCCCGCTCGTGTCGAACCCGCCCGGCAACGCCGCGCAGCAAAAAGCGCCCAGCCCGGCAGGGGACATCATTTTTGGCGGCCTCGCACGCCTCGCCGCCATCGTCACGCTGCTGCTGCTCGGCGGCATCATCGTGTCGCTGATCATCGCCTCGTTGCCGACGATCCAGAAATTCGGTTTCGCATTCCTCTGGACTGCCGATTGGGATCCACCCAGCGAGCAGTTCGGCGCGCTCGTGCCCATCTACGGCACGATCGCCACCTCGATCATCGCGCTCATCATCGCCGTGCCCGTGAGCTTCGGCATCGCGCTGTTCCTCACCGAGCTTTCGCCCGCGTGGCTGCGCCGCCCGCTCGGCATCGCCATCGAACTGCTCGCCGCGATCCCGTCGATCGTCTACGGTATGTGGGGTCTGCTCGTGTTTGCGCCGATTTTCGCGCAGTGGTTCGAAAAGCCGCTCGGCTCGCTGCTGGGCGGCATGCCGATCGTCGGCGCGCTGTTCCAGGGCGCGCCCATCGGCATCGGCATTCTGTGCGCCGGTGTGATTCTCGCGATCATGATCATTCCGTATATCGCCTCGGTCATGCGCGACGTGTTCGAAGTCACGCCCGTGCTGCTCAAGGAGTCGGCCTACGGCATCGGCTGCACGACCTGGGAAGTGATGTGGAAGATCGTGCTGCCGTTCACCAAGACCGGCGTGATCGGCGGCGTGATGCTGGGTCTCGGCCGCGCGCTCGGCGAGACGATGGCCGTCACGTTCGTGATCGGCAATACGAACCTGCTCGACAACGTGTCGCTCTTTTCGCCGGGCAACAGCATCACCTCGGCGCTCGCCAACGAGTTCGCGGAAGCGAGCCCGGGCCTGCACACCGCCGCGCTGATGGAACTCGGCCTGATCCTTTTCGTGATCACCTTCATCGTGCTGTCGATCTCGAAGCTCATGTTGCTGCGCCTTGAAAAAGCGGAGGGTGCGCGATGAGCGAACCGATGATGAAAATTCCGGGTGCGATTTACGGCCCCGAACTGGAGCGCATGCGCGACAAGCTGCAGCGCCGCCGTCGCGTGACCAATGCGATCGCGCTCACGTGCTCGCTCGCTGCGATGGCGTTCGGCATTATCTGGCTCGTGTGGATTCTCTATACGACGCTCTCGCTTGGCATCGGCGGCCTTTCGGTGGAACTGTTCACGCAGTCCACGCCGCCGCCGAACACCGACGGCGGCGGTCTCGCCAACGCCATCGTCGGCAGCTTGATGCTCGTTGCGATCGCAACGTTCGTCGGCACGCCGATCGGCATTCTCGCGGGCATCTATCTCGCGGAATACGGCCAGAAGAGCTGGCTCGCGAGCGTCACGCGCTTCATCAACGACATTCTGCTGTCGGCGCCTTCGATCGTCGTGGGCCTGTTCGTGTACGCGCTCGTCGTGGCGAAGATGGGGCACTTCAGCGGCTGGGCCGGCGCGATCGCGCTGGCGCTCCTGCAGGTTCCGATCGTGATTCGCACGACCGAGAACATGCTCAAGCTCGTGCCGAACAACCTGCGTGAAGCCGCATTCGCGCTCGGCACGCCGAAGTGGAAGATGGTGATGTCGATCACGCTGAAGGCGTCGGTCGCCGGTATCGTGACGGGCGTGCTGCTGGCGGTTGCACGTATCGCCGGCGAAACCGCGCCGCTGCTCTTCACCGCGCTGTCGAACCAGTTCTTCACCGCGAACATGAATCAACCGATCGCGAACCTGCCGGTCACGATCTTCAAGTTTGCGATGAGCCCGTTTGCGCAGTGGCAGTCGCTTGCGTGGGCCGGCGTTTTCCTGATCACGCTGGGCGTGCTGGGTCTGAATATCCTCGCGCGCACGATCTTTTCGAACAAGTAAGCAAGGGCGGAGTTCCCGATGAACATGGCTGAGAGTCACCTCAACACCGCTGCGCACGGCAATGCGCCCTCCGCTGGCTTTGAACCTGCGGATCCCGCCCAGAACGCACGCCTGCCGGCGCTGGGCAAGCCGAAGATCGAAGTGAAGGACCTGAACTTCTTCTACGGCAAGTATCACGCACTGAAGAACATCAACCTGCAGATTCCAGATGGCAAGGTGACGGCGTTCATCGGCCCGTCGGGCTGCGGCAAGTCCACGCTCCTGCGCACCTTCAACAAGATGTTCGCGCTCTATCCGGAGCAGCGCGCCGAAGGCGAGATCGTGATGGACGGCGAGAATCTGCTGACGACCAGGCGCGATATCTCGCTCTTGCGCGCGCGTATCGGCATGGTGTTCCAGAAACCGACCCCGTTCCCGATGTCGATTTACGACAACATCGCGTTCGGTGTGAAGATGTTCGAGAAGCTCTCGCGCCCGGAAATGGATGACCGCGTGGAATGGGCGCTGACCAAGGCCGCGCTCTGGAACGAAGTGAAGGACAAGCTCGGCCAGAGCGGCTACGGCCTCTCGGGCGGCCAGCAGCAGCGCCTGTGCATTGCGCGCGGCATTGCGATCCGCCCCGAAGTGCTGCTGCTCGACGAGCCGTGCTCGGCACTCGACCCGATTTCCACGGGCCGCATCGAAGAGCTGATCGCGGAACTCAAGAGCGACTACACGGTGGTGATCGTCACCCATAACATGCAGCAGGCCGCGCGTTGCTCGGACTACACTGCTTACATGTACCTTGGTGAGCTGATCGAATTCGGTGACACCGAAAAGATCTTCATCAAGCCGGTCCGCAAGGAAACGGAAGACTACATCACCGGCCGCTTCGGCTAATCGGAGCAGGGAGCAAATCATGTCCGACAAACACTTGTCCAGCCAGTTCGACGCCGATTTGAACCTCATTTCGTCGAAGGTGCTCGAAATGGGCGGCCTCGTCGAATCGCAGATCATCACGGCAATGCAGGCGCTCAACGACTTCGACAGCGAGGCCGCCGCACGCGTGATCGCTGCCGAGGACCGCCTCAACACGATGGAAGTCGAGATCGACGAGGAGTGCAGCAATATCATCGCGCGCCGCCAGCCGGCCGCGCGCGACTTGCGCCTCGTGCTCGCCATTTCGAAGACCATCACGAATCTCGAGCGCGCCGGCGACGAAGCCGAGAAGATCGCCAAGCGCACCAGGCGCCTGATGGAAGACGGCGCTTCGCGCACCGTCAACATCGCCGAGATCAAGGTCTCGGGCGAAATGGCCGTGTCGATCCTGCGCCGCGCGCTCGACGCGTTCGCGCGCCTCGACACCGTGGCGGCCGCGCAGATCGTGCGCGACGACAAGGCGATCGACGAGGAATTCCGCGCGTTCGTGCGCAAGCTCGTGAGCTACATGATGGAAGATCCGCGCACGATCTCGGTGGGCCTCGACTATCTGTTCATCGCCAAGGCGATCGAGCGGATCGGCGACCACGCGAAGAACATCGCGGAATTCATCATCTACATCGTGAAGGGCACCGACGTGCGCCACAAGTCGCGCGACGCCCTCGAACGCGAAGCGCTCAGCTAATCCGATTTAACAGGTAACAAGGTCAAGAGGTGCCGATGCCTAGCAGCATTCTCGTCATCGAAGATGAGCCCGCCATTTCCGAGCTGATTTCCGTGAACCTGCAGCACGCAGGCCACTGCCCGATCCGCGCCTACAACGCGGAGCAGGCGCAGAACCTGATCAGCGACGTGCTGCCCGATCTCATCCTGCTGGACTGGATGTTGCCGGGCAAGTCGGGCGTGAACTTCGCGCGCGATCTGCGCAACAACGAGCGCACGAAGCATATCCCGATCATCATGCTGACGGCGCGTGGCGACGAGCAGGACAAGGTGCTCGGCCTCGAAATCGGCGCTGACGACTACGTAACGAAGCCGTTCTCGCCCAAGGAGCTGATGGCGCGCATCAAGGCGGTGCTGCGCCGCCGCGCGCCGCAGCTCACGGAAGACGTGGTGGCGATCAACGGTCTGAAGCTCGATCCGGCCACGCACCGCGTCGCGGCCGCCGCCGAAGGCTCGGAAATCAAGCTCGATCTCGGCCCGACCGAGTTCCGCCTGCTGCACTTCTTCATGACGCATCCCGAGCGCGTGCACAGCCGCACGCAGCTGCTCGACCAGGTATGGGGCGATCACGTGTTCGTGGAAGAGCGCACGGTGGACGTGCATATCAAGCGTCTGCGCGCCGCGCTCAAGCCGGCTGGGTGCGATGCTATGATCGAAACGGTGCGCGGCAGCGGCTACCGTCTCGCCAAGAGCGCCTGAGCTGGGCCCATGGCCGCGCCGCAGGGTGATTCACCGGGCGGCGCGACCGTTTCACTGCCGCCGGTACTCGCGCGGTAGTCACTCGATGTCGCGTGCCCGCATCCGACCGTATTTATCTTCGATCGCAGGAACATGAACATCATCTGGGCGCGCTCCCTCGTATCGATCGTATTGCTCGCGCTCATTTGCGCGGGTATCGGCGCGATTTTTGGCGTCAAGCTCGCGCTGAGCATCGCCGTGCTGGCGCTGCTCGCGCAAATGCTCTTCAGCACGTTTCACAAGCAGCGTCTGTGGCGCCTGCTCGACGCGCCGGTCTACGGCGAAGTGCCGAGCGCTCCCGGCATCTGGGGCGAAATCTACTACCGTCTGCATAAGCTCGCGAAGCGCTGGCACGCTCAGGTGCGCCAGGTGGAGCAGCAGCATTCGCGCTTCATCCAGGCGATCCAGGCTTCGCCCAACGGCGTCGCCATGCTCGACGACCACGACCAGATCGAGTGGTGCAACGCGATCTCGGAAGTCCACTTCGGCCTCGACGCCAAGCGCGACCTGCGCCAGCACATCACGCATCTCGTGCGTCAGCCCGACTTCGTGCGCTACCTCAATTCGCACGATTACAAGGACATGCTGATCATGCGCGGCATGGGCGCGAAGCGTCAGAACGTGATCTCGGTGCAGGTGTTTCCGTACGGCGAGAACCGCAAGCTCATCCTGTCGCAGGACATCACCGAACTCGAGCGCACCGACGCCATGCGGCGCGACTTCGTGGCCAACGTCTCGCACGAGCTGAAAACGCCGATCACGGTGCTCTCCGGCTTCCTCGAGACGATGCGCGAGCTGCCGCTTGGCGAAGCCGAGCGCAACCGCTACCTGGAGCTGATGGAGCAGCAGGCCTCGCGCATGCGCCACATCGTCACCGACCTGCTCGTGCTCGCCAAGCTCGAAGGCGAGGGGCGTCAGCCCGGCGACCATATGGTCGATATGCGCGCGGTGCTCGGGCACGTGCGCGAGGACGCCGAAAGCCTCTCGGGCGGGCGTCACCGCATCACGGCCGACTTCGACGATGGATTGAGCGTCACCGGTTCCGAAACCGAGATCATGAGCGCGCTCGGCAATCTGGCGACCAACGCGGTGCGCTACACGCCGGACGGCGGCACGGTGCATCTGTCGTGGCGCGCGGAACACGGCAGCGCGGTCTTTGCGGTCACCGACAGCGGCCTCGGCATTCCGGCCGCCGATATTCCGCGCCTGACCGAGCGCTTTTATCGCGTGGATCGCAGCCGCTCGCGCGACACGGGCGGCACGGGACTCGGTCTCGCGATCGTCAAGCACGTGCTGCAGCGTCATGACGCGGCGCTCGAAGTGAAGAGCGAGGAAGGGCGGGGCAGCACGTTCACGGTGCGCTTCCCGGCCGCGCGCACGACGAGACGGCAGCCGGCGCCGGTGTAACGAAGCGCCGGCGCAATTGAAAAAGCCGCTTCAGCGGCTTTTTTGCGTCCAGCGTGATCGACCCGTCAAGGCGTCACGGACAGAACTTCGCCAGCAAGCTCAGCTGCGCATTGCGCACGGCCTTGCCCGCGCGGCGGCGGCGATAGTGGCCGTCGCTTTGCATGAGCCACGCCGATTGATTGTCGCCGAGGAAGGTGGAGAGCCCTTCGGCGATCACGCGGCGCTTGAGCCGGCGGTCGTGAATCGGGAACGCCACTTCGACGCGGCGGAACAGGTTGCGATCCATCCAGTCCGCGCTCGACAGGTAGACGTCTTCCTTGCCGCCCGCATAGAAGTAGTAGATGCGGTGGTGCTCGAGGAAACGCCCGACGATCGAGCGCACCGTGATGTTCTCGGACAGCCCCGGCACGCCCGGCTGCAACGAGCACACGCCACGGATGATCAGATCGATCTTCACGCCGGCCTGCGATGCTTCGTACAACTCGTCGATCACGGTCGGTTCGAGCAGCGCGTTCATCTTCGCGACGATGCGCGCCTTCTTGCCCGCGCGCGCGGCGTCGGCTTCGTTGCGGATCGCCTCGATCATCTTCGGATGCAGCGTGAACGGCGACTGCCACAGATCATGCAGCTGCAGCTCGCCGCCGATGCCCGTGAGCTGCTGGAAGACGTGGTGCACGTCCTCGCACATCTTCGGCTCCGAGGTCATGAGGCCGAAGTCGGTATAGAGGCGCGCGGTGCGCGGATGGTAGTTGCCCGTGCCCAGGTGCACGTAGCGGCGCAGCACCATGCGCCCGTTCACGGGCACGCGGCGCACGATCAGCATCATCTTGGCGTGGCACTTGTGGCCCACCACGCCGTACACCACGTGCGCGCCCACGGCTTCGAGCTGCGCGGCCCAGTTGATGTTGGTCTCTTCGTCGAAGCGCGCGAGCAGCTCCACCACCACCGTCACTTCCTTGCCGTTGCGCGCGGCCTGCATGAGCGCGTCCATGAGCGGCGAGTCGGTGCCGGTGCGGTAGATCGTCTGCTTGATCGCGACTACGTTCGGATCGTTCGCGGCCTGCAACAGCAGTTCGAGCACGGGCTGGAAGCTCTCGTACGGATGATGCAGGAGCACGTCGCCCTGATCGATCACGTCGAACATGTTGCTGTTCGCGGCGATGCGCCGCGGAATGGCCGGCACGTGCGGCACGAACTTGAGGTCGGGGCGATCGACCATTTCGGGCAGCTGCATGAGCCGCACGAGATTCACGGGGCCATCGACGAAATAGCAGTCCTTTTCGTCGAGGCCGCTTTCGTCGAGCAGGCGCTTCACGAGATGCGGGGGCGTTTCCGCCGACACTTCGAGACGCACCGCGTTGCCGAGGTGCCGCGCGGGCAGTTCGCCCTGCAGCGCCACGCGCAGGTTGGTGATTTCGTCTTCGTCGACGAAGAGTTCACTGTTGCGCGTGATGCGGAACTGGTTGCAGCTGCGCACGACGAGGCTCGGGAACAGCTCGCCCACGAAGCGCTGCAGGAGCGAGCCGAGCAACACGAAGCCGTGCTGGAAGCCCGAAAGCTCCTGCGGCATGCGCACGAGGCGCGGCAGCGCGCGCGGCGCTTGCACGATGCCCATGACGGCCTGGCGCCCGAAGGCGTCCTTTCCTTCGAGTTCGACCACGAAGTTCAGGCTCTTGTTGAGCACGCGCGGGAACGGGTGCGCGGGATCGAGCCCGATGGGCGTCAGAACCGGCAGAAGTTCGTCGAAGAAGTATTTGCGCGCCCATGCGGTTTGCGCTTCGTTCCAGGCGTCGGTGCCGTGGAAGTAGATGCCTTCCTGTTCGAGCGCGGGCAGCACGGTGTCGTGCAGCATGCGGTACTGGCGATGCACGAGACGCTGCGCGCGCTCGACCACGAGGTCGTACACGTGCTGCAGCGACATGCCGTCGGGCGAGAGCGCGCCCGGGTTGTCGCGCATCTGCTCCTGAAGCCCGGCCATACGGACTTCGAAGAATTCGTCGAGGTTGCTGCTGGTGATACAGATAAAGCGCAAGCGCTCCAGCAAAGGAACAGCGGGATCGGACGCCTGTGCGAGCACGCGCTCATTGAATCCCAGAATGCCCAGTTCGCGATTGAGTAGGGGATAGCGGATGGACATCGGCAATGAAAACGGAATGTCAGGAATGGATTCGAACGGACGCTCGGAAATTCTCACAGTAATATGACTTTATTGTGACATTCGTAGTGTCATAAATTTTACGCCGCATTTTCACGAAATCGACAAGTCGCGTTGCGAACATGCACGCTGGGTAAAAGTACCCATGGTCATGACCAATGCGAGGAGCGACATGGTGAAGTCGGCTACGCTTAAAATGACGCATTTGGACAGCGCGGCGGCGTTGCAACAAGCCCGCATGGCTGCGCGTTCGTCTCTGTATGCACGCATGGAGCCTGCCCCTTCGATGGTCACCAATCCCCAACTGCTTGCCGCCGTCGATCTCGGTTCGAACAGCTTTCGTCTGATCGTAGGCCGCGTCGAGGAAACCGATGCCGGCAGCCAGATCTACCCGGTGGACGCGCTGCGCGAACCGGTGCGCCTCGCGGCCGGCCTCTCGAGGGACAAACTGCTAGACCGCGCCTCGCAGGTGCGCGGCTGGGACGCGCTCAAGCGCTTCGGCGAGCGCCTGCGCGACTTCCATCCCGACCAGGTGCGCGCGGTGGCGACCAATACGCTGCGTGTCGCCAAGAACGCGCGCGAGTTCCTCACCGAGGCGGAAGCGGCGCTCGGCTTCCCGATCGAAGTGATCGCGGGACGCGAAGAAGCGCGTCTCATCTATGCGGGCGCCGCGCACTCGGTGCCGGCGAGCGCGGGCAAGCGCTTCGTGGTGGACATCGGTGGCGGCTCGACCGAGTTCATCATCGGCGCGCACTACACGCCGATCCGCATGGAAAGCCTCTATATCGGCTGCGTGAGCCATAGCCGCCAGTTCTTCCCCTCGGGCAACGTCGACGAATACACCATGCGCCAGGCCGAACTCGCGGCCACGCGCGAAATCCAGATTATTTCCGGCGACTACCGCAAGACCGGCTGGGACCAGGCGATCGGTTCGTCGGGCACCGCGCGCGCGCTGGCGGAACTCGTCGAGGCGAACGGCTTCAACGATCCCGGCATCACGCACGGCATTTCGCGCGGCGGCCTCGAGCGCCTGAAGCGCGCGCTCATCAAGGCCGAGAACGTCAACCGGCTCAAGCTCGTCGCGCTCAAGCCCGACCGCACCCCAGTGCTGGCGGGCGGTCTCTCGATCATGATCGCGGTGTTCGAGGAACTCGGCATCGACTATGTCGATACCACGGACGGCGCGCTGCGCCTGGGCGTGCTCTACGACCTGCTGGGCCGCTCGCAGCACGAGGACATGCGTACGGTCACGGTGGAGGGCTTCATGCGCCGCTACGGCGTCGATCGCGCGCAGGCGGGGCGCATTGGCGAACTGGCCGTGAAGTTCTACGACCAGTTCGAGGAGCCCGACGAGGAGCGCCGCGAAGAGAACCGCATGTTCCTCACGTGGGCGGCGTCGCTGCACGAAATCGGGCTTTCCATCTCGCACAGCGCGTACCACAAGCACTCGGCCTACATCGCCAGCAACGCCGACATGCCGGGCTTCTCGCGCACCGACCAGGCGCGCCTCGCCGCGCTCGTGCTCGGCCACGTGGGCAAGCTCGGCAAGCTCTCGCAAACGCGCGATGTGGAATGGACGCTGCTGTTCTGTCTGCGCCTCGCCGCGCTGCTGACGCGCCGCCGCGCCGATGTCGGCCTGCCGCACATCAAGGTGGAGGAGGGCAACGGCTACGAAGTGCTGCTGCCCAATGCCTGGGTCCAGAACAATCCGCTCACCGATTACAACCTCGTTCAGGAAGCGGCGGAATGGGGCAAGATCGGCATTCCGTATCGCGTGGTCTATACGGAGGAGTGAGCGTAGCGCGCTGCGCCTCGTCTTGCTGCGCCGATAAAAAAGCCCGGCTCGTTGGTGAGCCGGGCTTTTTTTGTCCGCTGGTTTCGCCCGCGGAGTTTGCCCACTGATTTTGCCCGATGAAGGGCGGATGAGGCCTTAACGCGTGATGGCTTCGCCGAGGAAGTGGCGCGCGTAACGTTCGTTGATCTCCGAGAGGCGGAAGAGCGTGAGGAAGTCCGCGGTGTTGAAGTCGGGGTCCCAGGCGGGCGCACCGCAGATCTTCGCGCCAAGGCGCAGGTAGCCCTTGATGAGCGGCGGCGGCACGGCGGGCGTGCCGGTGCGCAGTTCCTCGACGGGCAGCGGCGTGTGCGGGAACGCGCGGTATTCGGGCGCGGTCAGCGCGTCGGCGCCGAGCGCGCAGTACAGGTTCGCCGCATAGTGGCCGCCGTCGGCCATGGCCACGCTCGCGCAGCCGAGCATCGTCTCGTAGCCGTTGTGCTGCATGTAGCCGCCCAGACCGCCCCACAGCGACATGATGACCGAGCCGCTGCGGTAGTCGGGATGCACGCACGAGCGGCCCACCTCGACCATTTTCGGGCGCAGATGCGCGAGGCGCGAGACGTCGAATTCGCTTTCGGCATAGAGGCGGCCGACGCGCGCGGCCTGGTGCGGCGGCAGTACGCGGTAGGTGCCGACGACCTTGAGCGTGTCGAGGTCGCGCACGAGCAGGTGGTCGCAGTAGGCGTCGAAGGCGTCGACGTCGAGGCCGGCGGGGCCGGTCAGGCGTGCGCCCATCTCTTCGGCGAAAACGCGGTAGCGCAGGCGCTGGGCTTCGCGCAGCTCCTCGTCGGTGCGAGCCCAGGCCACCTGCAGCCGATGCTGCGCGGTGACCGTTTCTTCGGCACGCGGCAAGCGTCGGTTCGACTCGAACAGCGTCGAGGCGAACGGCAGGGTGGGCGTCGGCAGATCTCGCATGGGGCGTCCTGGTCGGAAGTAAGAGAACTTTTCCGGCAATGTAGTAATACGCGGTTACGTTTCCATGAAAACGCAATGACGATTCGATGACGTGGCGTAAGGCAGACGGACGCGGCGGCCGAAAGGCCGGGGGCGGCGGGGCGCGTTCGAAGTGCGCTTGAAGCGCGCTTGAATCGTTGCAGGGGCCGCGCACAGGCGGCCCGGTGGGCAGGCGCAGGCGGGTTGGAGGGCTAGACGAGGTCAGGCGTGATGGCCGCGTGCAGGACGGCCTGGTCGCCGCCGCTGCGCTCGCGGCTCGCGAGCCAGAGCACGCCGGCCTTCTTCACGGCCCAGCTGCGCGAATCGGCGCCGCCCGAGAGCAGCCGCGCCGCGACCTCGCCGAGCGTGGGCTGATGGCCGACCACGACGACCGTGGATGCGAGGCCCTCGGGCCAGCCGACGGCGGTGAGCACCTGCTCGACGCTCGCATCGGGTGCGAGTTCGCGCACGACGCGATATTGATCGGTGAGTGCCTCGGCAGTCTGGATGGTGCGTGCGGCGGGGCTCGCGAGGATCACGGCGTCGTCGGGCAGGCGCGCGCGCAGCCAGCGCGCGACGTTCTGCGCCTGCTTGCGCCCGCGCGTGGTGAGCTGGCGGGAGAGGTCGCTGGCGGCGATGTCTTCGGCTTCGGCGTGGCGCCAGAGGATGAGGTGCATGGCGTCTCCTTTTTTGGCGGTATGGGGTGCACGTGCGGCGTGTCCTGTCATGGTGCACGCCAGGCCGGTGTGCGGCAAGCGCGTGATGTGGATCGCTTTTCGTCGCTATGGATCGCGAAGATTTGACGGCGTGCCATCAGTGCCGATACAATCGCTGATTCATCGGAGCGTAGCGCAGCCTGGTAGCGCATCTGATTTGGGATCAGAGGGTCGTAGGTTCGAATCCTATCGCTCCGACCAGCATTACCGAGGGGTTACACGCCATTGGCCTGTAGCCCCTTTTTCTTTTTGTCCCATGTTGGGTCAAACGCGCTCGCGTTTCGTCGTACGGCTTGCGTTCCCTTTGAAAAGCCGCCGAGCTTATAAAATACGGATCGGCCACAACTCCCGTGGCGATCGCACCCTGGCAGCCATGTTACGTTTATCCGAAGTCAAACTCCCCCTCGACCACGCCGAAAGCGAACTTGAAGCCGCGATTCGGGGACGCCTCGCGGATCTCGGCGTAGGGGCGGATGCGCTCGTGCGTTACACCGTATTCCGCCGTGCGCACGACGCACGCAAGCGCTCGGATATCAAGCTGACCTACATCGTCGACGTCGAAGTCAAGGACGAAGCGGCCGCGCTCAAGCGGATCGTCGGCAAGCCGCATTGCGGGGTGACGCCGGACATGACCTACCGCTTTGTGGCGAAGGCGCCCGAGCACTCGACGCGTCCGCGTCCGGTGGTGATCGGCATGGGGCCGTGCGGCCTGTTCGCGGGGCTGATCCTCGCGCAGATGGGTTTTCGTCCCATCATCCTCGAACGCGGCAAGGCCGTGCGCGAGCGCACCAAGGACACCTTCGGGCTGTGGCGCAAGTCCGTGCTCAACCCCGAATCCAACGTCCAGTTCGGCGAAGGCGGGGCCGGGACGTTTTCCGACGGCAAGCTGTACAGCCAGATCAAGGACCCGCACCACTACGGCCGCAAGGTGCTCGAGGAATTCGTCAAGGCGGGCGCGCCGGAAGACATCCTGTATCTGAGCCGGCCGCACATCGGCACGTTCCGTCTCGTCAGCATGGTGGAGAAAATGCGCGCCACCATCCACGAGCTGGGCGGTGAAGTGCGCTTCGAAACCCGCGTCGAAGACATCGAAATCGAGCAGGGCAAGGTGCGCGCGCTCAAGCTTTCGAACGGCGAGACGCTGCCGTGCGACCACGTCGTGCTGGCCGTGGGCCACAGCGCCCGCGACACCTTCCAGATGCTGCACGATCGCGGCGTGTTCATGGAAGCCAAGCCGTTTTCGCTGGGCTTCCGGATCGAGCATCCGCAGGGGGTGATCGATCGCAGCCGTTTCGGCAAGTTTGCGGGCCACAAGCAACTCGGCGCGGCCGACTACAAGGTGGTGCATCACGCCAACAATGGACGGGCGGTCTATAGCTTCTGCATGTGTCCCGGCGGCACGGTGGTCGCGGCGACCTCCGAACCCGGCCGCGTGGTCACCAACGGCATGAGCCAGTATTCGCGGGCCGAGCGCAACGCGAACGCGGGCATCGTCGTCGGCATCACGCCGGAGGACTATCCGGGCGGTCCGCTCGCGGGCATCGCCTTCCAGCGCAAGTGGGAAGAGCGCGCGTTCGAACTCGGCGGCGGCAATTACCAGGCGCCGGGCCAGCTGGTCGGCGACTTTATCGCCGGCCGGCCGTCGACGTCGCTGGGCTCCGTGGTGCCGTCTTACAAGCCGGGTGTGCACCCGACCGATCTCAGCACCGCGCTGCCCGACTACGTGATCGAAGCCATCCGCGAAGCCCTGCCTCAGATCGACAGGAAGATCGCAGGCTTCGCGATGCACGACGCCGTGCTCACTGGCGTGGAGACGCGCACGTCGTCGCCGCTGCGCATTCGTCGCAAGGACAATTACCAGAGCATGAACGTCGTAGGTCTGTATCCGGCCGGCGAAGGCGCCGGGTATGCCGGTGGTATCTACTCGGCGGCCATCGACGGCATCGAAGTGGCGCAAGCCGTGGCGCTCGATATGACGTCGGCGCAGGCGTCCTGATCAACAAACCCCGCGCCGTTTATCGCAGCCGCCCGCATCGGGCTGGCGGCAAGCATTAAGCGGCGTTTGCCCCGGACGTCAGCGCGACGTCCGGCGGCCGATCCATCCGCGCAAGCGCCTGGATCAGCATTTTGCAATGGATCGCAAAATGACCCTCCCCCAATTTCCGCCTCCTCCAATCTCTCAAAATACTGTATAAATATACAGGTGGAGGCGCGCCGCCTCCTTCCTGCCGATGCCCCATTTCTTGCCGGGCAGGGCGGAGCGTTCCCATCAATCAGGCCACGAACCATGGCAGCAGCAGCCCAGATCACTGCGCAGACTACCGTGCAGACTACAGCGCAACTTGCCGCGCACTTGCCCCCCCGGCTGCAAAGCCGCGTGTGGCAAGGCGATCAGCTCGCGCGCGCCAGCGAGCGCACGGTGCCGAGCGGCCACGCGACGCTCGACGCCCAGCTCCCTGGCGCCGGCTGGCCCTCGGGCAGCCTGACCGAGCTGCTCGTCGAGCAGGGCGGCGTGGGCGAGATGCGGCTCGTCGCGCCGGCGTTGCGCGCGCTCACCGCGCAGGCGGGCCGGCACGTGCTGCTCGTCGCGCCGCCGTGGCGCCCCTACGCCTGCGCGCTCAAGGCATGGGGGGTCGCGCTCGAGCGCGTGATCTGGGTGCGCGCGGCCGAAGACGAGGCCGCCTGGGTGGCCGAGCAGGCGCTCAAGCAGGAAGGCATGGGCGCCGTGCTGCTCTGGCAGACGAAGGCGCGCGCCGACGCCGTGCGCCGTCTGCAGGTCGCCGCCCAGGATTCGCAGGCGCTCGCGTTTCTCGTGCGGCCGCTCGCCGCGCGCAACCAGTCGTCGCCGGCGCCGCTGCGCATGACCTGCTCGCCGGTGCCGCCACCCGACGCCGCGAGCCTGAACCGCCGGCAATGGATGCAGCTCGCCGCGCTCTCCGTCGATATTTTCAAGCGCCGCGGGCCGCCGCCCGCCCAGCCACTCGTCATTACATTGCCGCTGCAGGATGCGGTGCTGCCCCAGTCGGACGCAGCTTCCGTCGTCATGCCGTGGCCCGGGGTCAATCATGCTGTGGATCGCCGTCACCTTGCCGTTGTTGCCGCTGGAGGCCGTCAGACCTCTGATGCCGCCGGCGCCGTCAACGCCGCTCCTGCCTGAAAGCGTCGATGCCGATGCCGAGGTCGCCAGCGCGCCGCGCTGCTACGCGCTCGCCGACCACACGCGCATCCTGATCGCCGATCTCGACGCGCTGCGCGCCGGCGTCGAGCCCGGCAACACGCGCTCGCATGCGCTCGCGCTCGCGCCAGGGCTCGTGCTGCTCGAAGCCGATCCGGCGCGCGAGACCCGCGCGTTCGAGGCGCTCGCGCTCGCGTTGCTCGCCTATACGCCCAAGGTGTCGTTCGCGCAGTCGCACACGCTGCTGCTCGAAGTCGGCTCGGGCCTGCGTCTGTTCGGCGGCGTGCGTGCGCTGCTCGCCAGGGTCGCGGCGACGGTGGCCGGCTGCGGGCACACCGCGCGCATGGCGTGCGCGCCCACGGCGTGGGGGGCATGGACGCTCGCGCAGGCACACGTCACGCGTTCGTCGCGCCGCTGGCATGTGCTCAAGGAAACGACGCTCGCGCGCGTGCTCGATTCGCTGCCGGTCACGCTTGCGCCGTTCGCCGCGCAGCACGACCACGCGCTCACGCAGATCGGCTGCGCGACGCTCGGCGACTTGCGGCGGCTGCCGCGCGACGGCATCGTGCGGCGTTTCGGCGACGGCGTGCTCGGCTGGCTCGCGCAGGCGCGGGGCGAGGCGCCCGATCCGCGCGTCTGGTTTGCCGCGCCGCCGTCGTTTCACGCGTCGCTCGAATTGCAGGCGCGCGTGGAGAGCGCCGAAGCGCTGCTCTTTGCCGCGCGCCGGCTCGTGATGCAGCTGGCCGGCTGGCTGGCGGCGCAGCACGCGGCGTTGAGCGGCTTCGAGCTGCGTCTGGAGCACGAGCTGGCTTCGCGTCACGCGCCGCGCACATCTAGCCTCACGATCGCCTGGGCGTCGCCTTCGCGCGACGCCGAGCATCTGCTGTGGCTGCTTCGCGAGCGCCTGAATC
>NZ_JBFRCL010000006.1:0-225534 GCF_040965695.1 Paraburkholderia sp. BR10937 | reverse complement strand
CGGACCAGACGAGCGCGCACGACCCGATCAACGGCTACCTGCCGCAGGGCTGGACGGTCGAGCAGTGGCGCGAGGCGCAGAAGGTCGCGCCGGAAAGCATCGTGAAGGTCGCGAAGGAGTCGATGGCTCACCAGGTGCGCGCGATGCTCACGCTGCAGGAACGCGGCGCGGCCACGCTCGACTACGGCAACAACATCCGCCAGATGGCGCTCGAAATGGGCGTGGAAAACGCGTTCGATTTCCCGGGCTTCGTGCCGGCCTATATCCGGCCGCTGTTCTGCGAGGGCAAGGGCCCGTTCCGCTGGGTGGCGCTCTCGGGCGACCCCGAGGACATCTACAAGACGGACGCCAAGGTCAAGGAGCTGATCCCCGACGATCCGCACCTGCACAACTGGCTCGACATGGCGCGCGAGCGCATCGCGTTCCAGGGCTTGCCCGCGCGTATCTGCTGGGTGGGCGTGAAGGATCGCTACCGTCTGGGCCAGGCGTTCAACGAGATGGTCAAGAACGGCGAGCTGAAGGCGCCGGTCGTGATCGGCCGCGACCACCTCGACACCGGCTCGGTGGCGAGCCCGAACCGCGAAACGGAATCGATGAAGGACGGCTCGGACGCTGTGAGCGACTGGCCGCTGCTCAATGCGCTGCTGAACACGGCGGGCGGCGCGTCGTGGGTGTCGCTGCATCACGGCGGCGGCGTGGGCATGGGCTTCTCGCAGCACTCGGGCGTGGTGATCGTGGCGGACGGCACGCAGGCGGCGCACGAGCGTCTTGGCCGCGTGCTGCTCAACGACCCGGCCACGGGCGTGATGCGCCACGCGGATGCCGGCTACGAACTCGCGCAGCAAACGGCGCGCGAGGCGGGTCTCAAGCTGCCGATGCTCGGCCGCTGAGCGGTGTGACGCCGCCGTTCAAACACGGCGGCGTCACGCTTGCGAGCGCTCGCTCAGAGCGTTTCGGGCAGCCGGTGTGAGTCGTTGTCGACGCAACAGACCAGCACCTCGGCATCCTCGGCACCCGTGCTGAGATAGACGTGCCCCACGGCGCTGTCGAAGTAGAGGCTGTCGCCGGGCGACAGTCTGAAGACAGTGCCGTTTTCGAAATGCAGTTCCAGCTCCCCGCGCAGCAGGAACAGAAACTCCTCGCCGCTGTGGCGGATGTAATCGGGAAACGCGTCCATCGTGCGCGCGTGGATGCGTCCGCGCATCGGCACCATGAGCTTGCCCGTGAGGTCGTTGGCGATCATGCCGTACTCGTAGTTCGGCGTGTCGTAAATCATCTGCTTGCCCGCGCGCGTGAGCGACGGCTTCATCGGGCCGGCCGCCTTGCGCTTCCTGCGCCCGAAAATCGTGTCGAAGTCCACGTTGAGCGCGTGCGCGAGCGCCGCGAACTTGTCATAGGTGAGCGCAATGTCGCCGCGCTCGGCCTTCGAAATCGTCGAGACGGCGATGCCTGACAACTCCGATAGCTGCATCAACGTCAACTCGCGCGCCTTGCGCGCCTCGCGCAGACGCGCGCCAACGGCAGCGTGATCGATTTCTGTTGCCGCCTGCCCGGTTGCTTTCCCGGTTGCGTGTTCAGTTGCGTGCTCAGTTGCGTGATTACGTGCTGCGCTTTTTGCCATGGAAGGGACGGTTCCCGGTTACGGGTTTTGTCGTATACGAGAAATATTTTTTTCTCGTATATGATAACTCGCATCTCGACTCCCCTTTCAAGGAACAGCGTCGTGGCTTCAATTGCATTGGGAAAAACGGGTCTTTCGAAGGGCCAGGTCATTGCCGCGACGACGCTGGGCACGGCGCTCGAGTACTACGACTTCACGATCTACAGCTTCTTCGCGATCCAGATCGGCAAGCTGTTCTTTCCCTCCGCATCGCCGGTCAACCAGTTCCTGCTTTCCATCGGCCTGTTCGGCGTGGGTTTCGTGGTGCGTCCACTCGGTGGCATCGTCATCGGCGCATATGCGGACCGCGCCGGGCGCAAGCGCGCCATGGTGCTCACCATCATGCTGATGGCGCTGAGCTGCGCGCTGATCGCCTGCGCGCCGCCCTATGCGGTGGCGGGCATCGCCGCGCCGCTCATCGTGCTCGCGGCGCGCCTGATCCAGGGCTTCGCGGCGGGCGGCGAGTTCGGCCCCGGCACCACGCTGCTGGTCGAATATGCGAGCGACAACACGCGCGCGTTCTTCGCAAGCTGGAACTTCGCTGCGACGGCGCTGGGCCTTGCACTCGGCGCGACGGTCGCCACGCTCGTGAACGTGCTGCTGCCAAAGGAAGCGGTCGACAGCTGGGGCTGGCGCATTCCGTTTCTCGTCGGCATCGTGGCGGCGCCCGTGGGCATGCTGATCCGCCGCCGCCTCGAAGAGACGCTGAGCGCGGCACCGGCGCACGGCGCGCGCCGAAGCGGCGCGTTGAAGTCGGCGCTCACCACGCATCTGAAACTCACGATACTCGGGACTTTCGCCGAACTCGGCGGCTCGGTGTCCATCTACATCACGGCGTTTTTTCTGCCGAATCACGCCGTGCGCGTGTTGCATCTTTCGTCCACGGCGGCGGTCGCCTCGGGCGTGGTCAGCTCGCTCGTGCTGTTCGTCGCCGCGCCGCTCGTGGGCAAGCTCGCCGACCGCTACACCCGCAAGCGCGTGCTCGTGATCTCGCGCGTCGTGCTGCTGCTCAGCGTCTATCCGGCGTTCGCCTGGCTTTCCGCCTCGCCTTCCATGACGCTGCTCTGCGCGGTGTCCGCTTTCCTCTCCGTGTTCGTGGCGGGGCAGGTCGTGCCGGTGCTCGTGATGATCCCCGAGCTTTTCCCGCGCGAAGTGCGTGCCACCGGCATCGCCCTGACCTATGTCGTGAGCGCCTCGATCTTCGGCGGATTTTCGCCACTTGTGGCAAGCTGGATCGTTGCGCGCACAGGCAATCCGCTCGCGCCCGCCTGGTATGTCGCGGCTGCCTGCGCCATTTCGCTGATCCCGCTCGTCTGGCTGCGCGACCGTACCGGCGAGGCCATCGACTGAACACCCCTTCATCAGGAAACCGAACGATGCTTGACAAGACCGATCTGGTCAGCCTGTCTGCCGTCGAATTGCGCCGCCTGATCGGCGCAAAAGCCATCTCGCCCGTCGAACTGCTCGACGCGTGCATCGAGCGCATCGAAGCCGTGAATCCGGCCGTCAACGCGATTACGGCGACCTGTTTCGACGCCGCGCGCGCAGCGGCGGTAGCAGCCGAGCAGGCCGTCATGGACGGCAAGCCGCTTGGCCTGCTGCACGGCCTGCCGCTCGGCGTGAAAGATCTCGAAGACACGGCGGGCCTGCTCACGACTTACGGCTCGCCGATGTCTCGTGGGCACGTGCCATCTCGCGACGTGGTGCTCGTGGAGCGCCTGCGCGCGGCGGGTGCGATTCTCGTGGCGAAGACGAACGTGCCGGAACTCGGCGCGGGCGCGAATACGCGCAACCCGGTATGGGGTGCAACAGGCAATCCGTTCAACCCCGCGCTCAATGCCGGCGGTTCGTCGGGCGGCTCGGCGGCGGCGCTCGCATGCGACATGCTGCCGGTTTGCACGGGCTCCGACACCGGCGGGTCGCTGCGCATTCCCGCTGCGAAGTGCGGGGTGGTGGGCTTTCGTCCGTCGCCGGGGCTCGTGCCCAATTCGCGCCGCCTGCTGGGCTGGACGCCGATCTCGGTGGTCGGGCCGATGGGGCGCGACGTCGCCGAAATGGCGCTGCAACTCGCGGCAACCGCGGGCGAATCGGCGGGCGATCCATTGAGCTATGCCGTGGATGCCAACGCCTTCGCACTGCCTGCGCACATTGATCCGTCGACGCTGCGCATCGGCTATACCGAGGACTTCGGCCGCTGCGATGTCGACCCGCAGATTCGTGCCGTGTTCCGCGCGCGCATGGCGGAACTCGAACGCATCGTCCATACCTGCGAGCCGGTGGAGTTCGATCTGGGCGATGTGCATCGCTGCTTCGACGTGATCCGCGCGGAGAGCTTCGTCGCGGGCCTGCATGCCGCCTATACGCGCGACCCGGGCGCGCTCGGTCCGAATACGCGCGCGAACTATGAAATGGGCGCGAAGATGTCGCTCTCGGACAGCGCGTGGGCGCAAGCCGAGCAAACGCGCATCTACCAGCGCTTCCGGAGCGCGTTCGCGCGCTATGACGTGATCGTTTCGCCCACCACGCCAGTCACGCCGTTCCCGTGGACCGAGCTTTATGCCGCGCAGATCGACGGCCGCGCGCAAGAGAATTACTACCGCTGGCTCGCGCTCACATACGTCGTTACGCTCACCACGCATCCGGCGCTCGCACTGCCGTGCGGCGTCGATCACGCGGGTATGCCGTTCGGACTCCAGATCGTGGGCCCGTTCCGCGGCGATATGAAAACGCTCGCCGTCTCGCAGGCGCTGGAAACGGCGTTTTCGGCGTATCCTCATCTGCGTCGTCCGCGCCCCGATCTCGCGCGCCTGACGCAACCCAATCCGGCGCTGACGTCCATCGTCACGGCGCCTCCCGTTTACAACCCGGCCGGTAGCGACGCTGCCGGTCTTTCGGCGGTATGAACATGAGCAACGACATCCAAAGACTGCAAACCAACGCGCGCATGAGCCAGGTGGTGATCGCCAACGGCGTGGTGTATCTCTCGGGCCAGGTGCCCGATACCGCAGGCGCGTCGATCGACGTTCAGGCAACCGAAATCCTCACGCGTATCGACAAACTGCTCGCATCGGCGGGCGTGGACAAAACGCGCGTGCTGACCGCGAACGTGTGGCTGAGCGACCCGAAGCATTTCGACGCGTTCAACGCCGTATGGGACGCCTGGGTTCCGCAAGGGCACGCGCCCACGCGCGCCTGTGTGCAGGCCTTGCTGATGCGCCCGGGCCTCGACGTCGAAGTGGCCGTCACCGCCCTCGCCTGAGTGCCTTCGAGCCAGGAACATTGCGTGATGAAATTCGATTCGGTCGTGCTTGGCGGCGGTATCGTCGGCGTCTCGGTGGCCTTGCAGTTGCAGCGGCGCGGTCTCTCGGTCGCGCTCGTGGACCGCAGGGCGCCGGGCAATGAAACATCGCACGGCAACGGGGGATTGATCCAGCGCGAGGGTGTGTACCCTTATGCGTTTCCGCGCGAGCTTTCAACGCTGCTGCGCTACGCGCGCAACCGCTCGACGGACGTGCGCTATCACCCTGGGGCGATGCCGAAGCTGCTGCCCTTTCTCTATCGCTACTGGCACCATTCGCGCGCCGACCGGCACGCCGAGATCGCGCGCGCGTATTCCACGCTCATCGAGCATTGCGTGATCGAGCATCGCGCGCTGATCGAGGCGGCGGGCGCGCAGGCGCTGTTACGCACCAACGGCTGGATGAAGGTGTTTCGCAGCGCCGCCGCCATGGACGCCACGGTGGCCGAGGCACAGCGCTGGCAGCGCGAGTACGGCGTGGGCCACGAGGCGCTGGATGCCGCGGCGCTGCGCGCCGCCGAGCCCGCGCTCAGTCACACGCTGGTGGGCGGCGTGCGCTACACCGATTCCGATTCGGTTAGCGATCCGAAGGGATTGGTAACGGCCTACTCGAAGCTCTTCGAGCAGCTAGGCGGCCGCGTGATGATCGGCGATGCCGCGACGCTCGAGCCGTCGTGGCGCGTCATGACACAGGATGGCCCCGTGCTGGCGAAGTCGGCGGTCGTCGCCATGGGGCCGTGGTCGGGCGATCTCACGGCGCGGCTGGGCTACGAGTTACCGCTCGCCGTGAAACGCGGCTATCACATGCATTACGCGCTCACGAATGGCGCGAAGCTGAATCAACCGGTACTCGACGCCGAAGCGGGTTTCCTGATTACGCCCATGGTACGCGGCACGCGCCTCACGACCGGCGTCGAACTCGGCTTGCGCGATTCGCCGAAAACGCCCGTTCAACTCGAAGCCGTGGAGCCGCTCGCGCGCGAAATCTTCGCGCTTGGCGCGCGGCTCGATGCCGAGCCGTGGCTGGGCCGCCGTCCGTGCACGCCCGACATGATGCCGATCATCGGGCCCGCGCCGAAGCACGAGGACCTCTGGTTCGCTTTCGGCCACGCGCACCACGGCCTCACGCTCGGCCCGGTCACAGGGCGCCTGATCGCGGAAATGATGACGGGCGCACCGACGGTGGTGGACCCCCGGCCATTTCGCGTCGAACGGTTCTGACGCGGCGCGCGTCGACGCACGTGTTTAGAACCGGTAGTTGAGCCCCGCGAATGCTGTGATCTCGCGGCGGCTCTCGGTGATCGGGCTGTCGGCGGCGTAATGCTGAAGGCGCCCGAACGTCGCGTTCACCGAACCGACCCAATGCTTCGAGAAGTCATGCGTCATGTAGAACGTCATGTGCAGATCGCGAATGCCCGCGCCCGGCGAATAGGCCGGCAAGCCGGATGCCGCACTCTCGTCCGGCGTCACGCCAAATAGCGTGCGCGTGTAGACGCCGTTGGCCCACGTGAGCCCCGGACCCACCGAAAACAGCCACCCCGTCAGCGGCAGCGACACATAGAGGTCCGCCGTTGCCGTCGTACCTTGCCCATGGCCGCTGATGTCCTGATACATGGCAACGGCGCCCGTGAACGCCCACGCCGTGTAATCGGCAAAAAGGCGCAGCTTGGGGCCGTCATCGACATTGCTCAGACCGTGCAGATGCGGGTCGTCCGACACGGTGCGCGACTGGAAGTCGAAGCTCAGCGAAGCGCCTACATGGTAGTTCTCCGCGGAAATCACGTTCACGCCCAGCACGTCCGGCCCTTGCGAGAAGAAGCGGTCGCGGTACGAGATGTCGAGCGACGGGAACGGATAGACCTTCATGTGGCGCGCGCCCGGATACTCGGGCGCGAAATAGGCGCCCGGACCGATTGAGACTTTCCACGGCGAGTCGGTTGTTGCGGTACTGGACGTATCGGTGTCGGCCCACGCGTGCGAGGCCAGGGTCAGCGCGGCGACGCACGCCAGCCCTTTCATTGCTATGGATGGCTTCACGTATTTTTCCTTCCCACTGCCGCCAGTTGGCGCAGACGCCGGGCGAGCGCCTTGGAGACGACCGGCGCGTCCTTCGCGCCACGCGCGACTTCGCTCTCGCGCAGGAACAGGGCCGTTTCGCGCGCAACGATCTCGCGCTCGTTGTCCGAGGTGATCATGTGATACGAATCGTCGAGCCACAGCGTACGCAGGAAGTTCGAGCCGATGCGGTCGATCACGTGGCGCGGATTGCGCGGGCTCGACGTTTCGTCGTCGATCGCGTGGATCACGAGCGTGTCGTTCTCGATCGCGGCGACATCCTTGCGCGCCGCGCGCGCGAGGCGCAGCGCCTGATGCAGCGCGGGCAGCGCAATCGTCGAAGGGCCGACCTCGCTGAAGTCGCTGCGCTGCATGGCGCGCGCGATTTTTTTGCGCAGCGCTTCGTTGCGCACGCCGAACGGTTCGGCCTCGCGGTAGCGGTAGCGGTGGCGCAGCGGCGTGAAGTATGCCCAGTCGAGCAGGAAGCGATACCACGGGATCGCCCAGCCGTCGTAGGCGAGCGTGAGCGAGAGCAGCACGAGCGACTGCGCGGCGGGCCGTTCGCGAATCAGGCGCAGCGCAAGCGCGCCGCCGATCGACAGCCCGCAGATCGAGACGCGCTCGTAGCGCGCCGCCAGCGCGTCGAACTCGCGTGCGGCGTTTTCGACCCATTGTTCCATCGGCAACTGGCCGGTGCCGGCGCTGTAACCGTCGATGACGGGAGCGCATACCGTGAACCCTTCGCCCTGCAGATAGCGCGCGAGATAGCGCAGCTCGATCGGCGAGCTGGAGAGCCCGTGAAGCATGAGCACGGCGTGGCCGTCGCCTTCGCAGAAGAAGCGCGTGGATTGCACGGCTGGCGCTTCGGCAGCGGCCAGCTCCATGTCTAGCGTCGCCATCTCAGCTCTCCGTGCGCAGCACGAGAAAATCGCCCGCGTGAGTGGTGAAGCGTTCGCAGTTGCAATTGACGTGCCGGTACTCGCGCCTGGGCTGCTCGCTGCGCAGACGCACGCGATGATGGCCCGGCGACAAGGCGTGCGTGAGGCGCTGCACGTCGTCGGGATGCAGCGCGTCGAAGAGCGGGCCGGGCGCGACTTCGGCGGCGGCCGGCAGCGCCTGCGACATGCTCTGTCCCACGCTTGCGCGCTGGGCGGCATTGCGCTCGAGCCCCTTGATGAGGATGAAGCCTTCGTGATGCTGCGCGAGATGCCGCAGCAGGCGATGCGTTTCGTCGACGGCGCGGCGCGCCAGCGCGCGTTCGTTGTCGTGACGCAGCAGCATTTCGTAGCGGGACTGGGCGACCGAGGTGATCAACTGCGCGCGAAACTGCTCGCGCCGCAGACGCTCGATCAGCGTGATCACGATGATCGTGACGAGCGGGTACGACACCATCAGGATCACATCGCGGGTGTCGAGGAACGTAATGTAATTGTAGGGAGGCACGAACATATAGTCCGCAATGGCCAGACCCAGCACCATCACGGTCAGCGCAGGCGCGAGGCCGAGGAAGTATTCGACCAGCGAAGCGGCAATACAGAACGTCGTGCCCGGCATCATCGGGCCGAGCAGGGGATGCAGTGCGAAGCGGATGGCGCTCGCGAGCACGAGCGCGCCAGCGGCAATGCACCACCGGCGCGGGCCTCTTGGCGCCCAGAGGCGGGCGTTACGGACTTTCATGGTTTCCCGGGTCGCCCGCCGCGTGACGGGCCGTCGCGCGCGTATTGCGCATGGGCAATCGCTGACGCTTTAGTTGTAAGCAGTGCAAGGAATTCGACAGGAACGGCAAACGGCGCGGCGGTGACCGGCCTGTCACCGTCAGCCCTCTGACGATTTTTGCGTGTCCCGAATGTTACCACTGTTTACAATCATCGCATCAGCCGTGCGAGGCCGCCGGGAAACCGTGGGGAGCTTTAGTTTAGACGTCAGGATTCCACGTCGGCAAGGCTGAATATTCCGGTCTTGTCGTTATACGAAAAGATCTCGGCGTAGCGGCCCCAGGCAATCACGGTGTCGAGCGTTTCCTCTGCGGCGTCGTCGGCAAGCAGGTCCTCCAGTTCCTGCTCGAAGCGCACGCGCGGGGCGCGATGTCCGGGGCGCTCATTGAGCACCGTGCTGATCCGCGCGGCCAGCGGCACATTGCGTAGCAGGTGTTCGGCAAACATCAGCTTGCGCTCCTGCGTGCTGAATTCGTTGAAGGTCTTGCCCGCGTGCGTGAGCACCACGTCGCCTTCGCTGACCTCCGCGAAGCCGAGGTGCTGCAGCATTTCCGCGACCGGGAAGAGCTCGTTGACTTCCAGTTGCAGCGTTCGCGCGATTTCCGGCATGTCCGCGCGGCCGTTGTAGGGCGCGGCGGCCAGCGTTTCGATCAGGCCCGCCATCAGGTTGACCGACACGCCCGGCAGCCAGCTGCCCGGCTCGAGTTCGGGTTTGGCCGGCGCGCCCGCCTGGCGCGCGGTCATTTTCGCGTAGATGTCGTCGACGAGCGCGCGGAACGCCGGGTCGAGACGATTGCGCGGGTGCTTGAACGCCACCGGAATTTCGGCTACCACGCGGCCCGGGTTCGACGACAACACGAGTATGCGGTCGCACATGAATACCGCTTCCTCGATGTTGTGCGTGACGATCAGCACCGACTTGATCGGCAGGCGGCCTTGCGTCCACAGGTCGAGCAGGTCGGTGCGCAGCGTTTCGGCCGTGAGCACGTCGAGCGCGGAAAAGGGCTCGTCCATCAGCATCAGCGTGGGGTCGACCACCAGCGCGCGCGCAAAGCCCACGCGCTGACGCATGCCGCCCGAAAGCTCGCGCGGATAGGCGTTTTCGAAGCCGTCCAGACCGATCAGGTCGATGGCGGCGAGCGCGCGCTTGCGCCGCTCGTGCGGGCCGACGCCGATCGCCTCCAGGCCGGCCTCGACGTTTTCCAGCACCGTGAGCCACGGGAACAGCGCGAAGGTCTGGAACACCATCGCGACGCCTTCGGCAGGACCGCGCAGCGGCTTGCCGAGATAGGTCACGTCGCCGCTGGTGGGCGGAATCAGGCCAGCGATGATGCGCAGCAGCGTGGACTTGCCGGAGCCCGAGCGGCCCAGCAAGCCGACGATCTCGCCTTCACGCAGCGTGAGGTCCACGTCGTCGAGCACCAGTTGCTCGCTCGGGTTCTTGCCGAAACCGCGGCACACGTGCTGGACGCACATCACTTCCTGGCCGGTGCGGGGCCGCGTCTGCGGCATGTCGGGAGCGATCGTTTTGAGGTTTTGCATGAGATTGATACTCAATCAAGGCGAAGACAGGACTCGGCATACACGTACAACAGCCGGTTCATGGTGAAACGAAAAGGGCGTGAAAGGAAATGTTCAACTCACGGCCGCGACCAGGGAGTGCCTCGCTTTTTCAACGATGGCGAATCTTCGTGACCGGAGTTTGGCAGAACTTAGGAAAGCCGGGACTTGATGCGGCGCCACAAGTCTTTCCATGGGTGGCGGCGGGCAGGTTCGAGCGACAGCAGCGCTTCGTAGTGCGAGCGCGCCTCGTTGAGGTGAGGCAGATGCGACAAAAGCAGACCGAAAATCATGATGTTTCTCCGGACGTCTGGCGTGTATGGGCGAGTGCAAAGCCCGCAGACGTTCGGTCGCCGCGCAGTCGGCACGGTCGCAGGGGTCTACGTGCTTTCCTCGGACGAGTTCGAAGGCAAGCGGTAAGGGCGACTGTCACTGTCGGGCATTTCGGCTCCTGTTCATGCTGGGGGCAGGCGAACGGCGGCTGCGGGCGCAAGCGCTCGCGAGGTTGTGCCAATGCATATGCGAGCGAAGCCCGCGCCGGCATGGCGCTATGGTTTGGGGTGCACGAGGGAAGACTGCTACGGCGCGCACCGTCTGCCTGCTGGCAGGACGGCGGCTCGGGAAGGGGAGCGGATGTCCTGCCGGTCAGGCAGCGAAACTGTTCGAAGATCGACTACTGCTACTGTCCAAGGCATCGGCCCCATTGAGAAGACGGGCGAATTCTAGTCTCGGTAAAAACACCAAGTCAACCCAAATTGCTAAGCAGAGCAGAGATTCAATTCTGAAGGTTGGAGAAACGCGATTGAAAGGATTCGGGGTCTGCGGGACTGTTACTGGCTGATCTCGTCTTTATGCTTTTTTTACTTGCATTTTTGTCCGCGTGCCCAATACAATCCGCCCCGTCATAGCAAAGGAGTCCTCCGTGGACGTATGTTCTAGTAGTGGAAGTCCGATGCCGGCCAGCGCCGGCAGCACCACCGCGAGATAGTCGCCGCAGGTTCACTCCTTCGCCGCTAACTCGCTTACGCCGGGTTAGCGCGCTTCGTTACTGACTGGTCTCAGTCGCTTTGCGACCAGTCTGCCAGCAGCACGCTCCCTCTTGTCGATTGCCATTTGCAAGCTTGCTTGCAGGAATGGCTGCGCATTCGCATTTCGTCCGCTTTTGAAGCGGTCAACGCGGAGGGATGATGTTCGTCTTTCTCTTTCCTGTCTTTCAGCTGCGCGCGTTGCGGGCTGTCTGCCGTCGCGCACGGATGCTCGTGGCCGCGGCGGCGCTTGCCTGCCTGCACGGCTTCGCATTCGCGGCTGCGGTTCGCGCCACGCCTGCCGGCGTGCGCCGCCGTACGATGCACGTTGCACGCGGCGCCGCGCATATGGCGGCGCGCGGTGCACTGCGCACCGTTCACGCCGGACAGCCGCTCACGCCCACGGGTTACGTGCTTCTCGGCGCGACCGTGGCCGCGGCCGCACTGGTTTGGCTGCTGTGCGCGTCCGCTTGCGCCTGCACCTCCGAGCCGGAGCGTCCTTTATGGCGGTATTCGCGCTTCGCGTAGAAAACCTGCGCGCCGGACACAGTTTCATCAAGCTTCGCAGGCACGCTCTGCGTTGAATAGCGGCCTCGTCCGCAACTTACCAAAGCCCCACAAATACTATGAAAAACATCTTCAAGAGCAGGCTGCTCGGTTCGGGCGCACCCATTACGCTGAGCGCGGTTCTCTCGCTTGGCGTCGTGCCCGCGGCCTTCGCACAGACCAGCGGCGAAAATGCGCCCGCTCAACCGGCTTCGCCCGCTGCTCCTGCTTCGTCAACCGGTGCAGCGGATCCGCAACAAGCGCCCGCTGCCGACCAGAACGCAGCCGCGCCGACGGGCCTTTGGGAGCGCTCGAACCTCTTCGGCGATATGGGTGGCCTGCGGCCCTGGCTCGCCCAGTACGGCTTGTCGTTCGGCCTGCAGGAAACCAGCGAGTACATGGGCAACGTGAGTGGTGGAACGAGTCGCGGCGGCGCCTATCAAGGTGTGACTGAGTTCAGCCTCGGCATGGACACGCAGAAGGCGTTCGGTTTGCCTGGCGGCATCTTCAACGTGTCCGGCTTCCAGATTCACGGCACGAGCCTGACTGCGCGCAACCTGCAAACGCTGCAGAACGCGAGCGGCATCGAGGCCGATGCCTCGACCCGCCTCTGGGAGTTGTGGTACCAGCAGACGCTGCCCGGCGGCAAGGTCGACGTGAAGGTCGGCCAGCAAAGCCTCGACCAGGAGTTCATGGTCAGCCAGTATGCGAATCCGTTCATGAACGCGACGTTCGGCTGGTCGGTGCTGCCGTCCGTCGATCTGCCCGCGGGCGGCCCCGCGTATCCGCTTTCGTCGCTCGGCGTGCGCGTGCGGGCCGCGCCAACGGACGCGATCACCGTGCTCGGAGGTGTATTCGACGGCAACCCGGCGCCGGGCGATGGCGACCCGCAAAAGCTCAACGCGAGCGGCACGAATTTCAACCTGGGCAATGGCGCGCTGGTGATCGGCGAGATTCAGTATGCAATCAACCAGCCGCCCGCCGATAATTCGGATCCCAAACCAGGCGGGATGCCCGGCACCTACAAGCTTGGCTTCTGGTACAACAGCAACCGTTTCGCCGATCCGGCGACGGGCGTGACGGGCGTGGGTGGCCCGGTTAGCCATCGGGGCAACTACAGCATCTATGCCGTGGCGGACCAGATGGTCTGGCGTCCGGGCGCCGAAAGTCCGCAGTCGGTGGGCGTGTTCGCGCGCGTGATGGGCGCGCCCGGCGACCGCAACCTGGTCGACCTCGGGGTCAACGCGGGCGTGACGCTCAAGGCTCCGTTCAAGGGACGCGACAACGACGTGGCCGGCCTTGCCGTCGGCTACGCGCACATCGGCTCGCACGCGCAGGACTATGCGAGCGCCCAGGCGGTCTCGACGCCCGGCTACCCGTCGCGCAGCGCCGAGACGGTTCTGGAAGCGACTTACCAGTATCAGATCGCGCCGTGGTGGCAATTGCAGGCGGACTTTCAGTACTTCTTCCGGCCGGCCGGCGGCATTCCGGACCCGCAGAATCCGTCGCGGCGCATTGGCGACGAGGCGGTGTTTGGCCTGCGTACGACGGTCGCGTTCTGACTGGAGGACGGCGCTCCTGCCGCTGGATTGGCGGCGGCAGGCCTGTGCAGGATGACGAAGCGTTGCGTGGCCTGCGTGAATATTTGAGCGAAAGGCGAGGGAAGATACCGATTGGTCGGACTTGTGATTGATCTAGACTCCAGGGGCGAGTGCTGCGCGGCTATTCGATGCGGCACCAGTTTTTTAAACGCAGATTTCGTTCCATGAAGCATCCGATCCAGGGATGGCTTTTGGGTGCCTTCCTTCTCGCGCTCGCCAGCGTCTCGGCGGCCGAACCCGCCAAGGCGGCGCACACCCAGAAGCCTGTCCAGAAGCACGTTCAAAAGCACGTCCAGAAGGACGCGAAGAGCCACGCCCCGAAGCACGCCGTTGCGGCCGCACCTGCGCCGGCGGCGCCATCCGTCTCTTTGCCCGCCATTGCGAAGCGCTTCGAGTACCAGTCGCCGTTTGAACGGCAGTACGACGCGCATCTGGCGAAAACCACCGCCGCAACGCCTGGCATTCCGGACGATACCGACGCCACGCTCGATCCGGGGACCAACGGGACGCGCACACCGGGCGCCCAGGTCGACAGCAATGGGATCCCCAACCAGGCGCTCCACCCACAAACGCCGCCGCTCGTCACGGTCGGCGACTGGGATCTCTCCGCCGATGCGCATCTTCCGCTATCGCGCTCGCACGACAGGGGGGCGGCGATTAGCGCCCGGCATGGGTTCTAACGCGCCAGGCGAACATCCCCCGCCACCCACTTCCTTACCGCCGCGAGGTAATTGGTAAGGCATTGCCGTTGTGACACGTTGCTCCCGGGAATGCGAATGAGGCGAGTCAGTAAGCTGACAAGCTCAACTACCGCAAAAAAATCCCCGGACCCACGCCCCATGTCACAACGACGCCCAACCTGTTCGCGCATCCTGGGTCAGCTCCTGCTCCCTGTGCTCCTCAGCTCGACGCTGATGCTGCAGGGCTGTGCGACGACCGCGGAAAATATTGCCCTGGGTTTTGGTATCGGCTCCGTCGGTACCATCTCCGCCCTGGGTTGCCTGCTCGCCTGCCAGATGAACGACGCGCGCTGGTAAGCGGCGCTCAGTAATACATCCAGCGCCCGTACTGCGGCGACCAGTACACCCAGCGTGCCGGCGGTTGCTGGTACTGCGCGCCCCACGGTGCGGGCGGCGGGTAGTAAGCGGGCCGGGGCTGCGCGTACACGGGCTGCTGCTGCTGCGGGTATTGCTGCTGGGCGTATTGCTGCGCATACACCGGCTGCTGCTGCGCATAGGCAGGCGGCTGCTGTGCGTAGGCCGGCCGTTGCTGCGCATACGGCGGCTGCTGGGCATAGCCATACGGCTGGGGCGGCGGCGCGTATTGCTGGGCTTGCGGCGGGACCTGTTGCTGGACCCGCGGCTGTGCCGGTTGGTAGTAGGGTTGGGCGTAACCCTGGCCCTGCGTCGAGTAGATCTGCGCGGAGCGCGGCGGCTCCGGTTCGTCGACGGTTTCGTCGTTCGCCAGCGACTCCGGCGGCGCGACGTCGTCCTGCGCGGGCGGCGTTGCCGCCACCGCACGACGGTTCGCGCTCGCCTGCGCGTAGGCGTGCGGCTGCGATTGCGGTTGCGGTTGCCGGGCGGCCGCAGCCGGCGCTGCGTTGGCGCCTTTCGCAACGGTGGCGTGCGCGTTCGTCTGCTCGGGAGCGGGCGCCGCCGCTGCGGCCGGAGCCGCTGCGGTGGAGTCCTGGACGTCTTGTGCCTCCTGAGTCTCTCCCGCGCGTTGTTCGCTTTGCGCGCCTTGTCCATCCGCGAGCGGCTTGACCACGACCGGCACGGTCATGACCGTCGAGACTTCACCCGCGTCGCTATACGAGTGCTTGATGTCGAGGATGGGCTTCTGCGCCGCCGTGCCGCTTGTCTTCTTCACTGGCGCAGCGGCGGGAGCCGCCGCCTGCGCCATCTCCTCCCTGGCTGCCTTGTAGCCCCGGTCATAGGCCGCCTGGACTTCGCGGTCCTGCGCCGCGGCGTCTTCTTCCTTGCTATACGCGTGTGACGCTGCCGATACTGCGCAGCCCGTTGCGAGCAATGCGATGGCCGTCGCGTGCCGTGCGGTCGTGTCCATTGAGGGACCTCTAATTCTGTTTTTCGATGACTTCATCGTACTACGCGGCTGATGACATTCAAGCGGCGGGAAACCCCCTGGGTATGCCGCCGAACGCAAGCGCTCACCCGGGCGACGCTTGCGCCAGCAACCACTGCCGGAATGCCGCCAGGCGGCTCTGCCTGATGTCGGTCGTGCGGCACGAAATACGTCTCGAGTTCCTTGACCTGATGGCTGATCGCCGATGGCGTGAAATGGAGTTCGCGTGCCGCGAGCGCGAAGCTCTGGAGCCGTGCTGCGGCTTCAAAGGCGCGCAGAAGCGCAAAATTCGGAATTTTGCGCACTTGCCGGATAGGGCGGGGTTTTGGTGAGATATTTCATTTTGCTTTCGATCTTTGCTGCCGACGTTAGCTCTGCCCGAGTGGCTCGCATGTAGCATGCGGAGCGCGTCCTCCGCAGCCCGACGCAACCTTCGTCCCAGGGCAGCGGCGTTCATTGCATTGCGCTGAGCGGGCTGCGCGATGAGCAGTCCCCATGCGGCTAACACGGGATGTACGTCTCTTCCTCGCCAGCGACGTCACCGGCGCGGAACTTTACATCGACGGCGGCTTCACTGCGCAATATGCTCAGTTGAATGCAGATCCGAAGAGCTACTACTGGGTGACGACGAAGGACAACGTGAGCCTCGTCCACCCGAATAGCGACTTCGTAGGACGGCAGGTCAAGGGTAACAGAACCACCACTCGTTCCGCGACGGCTACACGAACCGCTTGGTGTGGGTGCTGAGCATGCGCAAGTTATCTCGATTCCAAAAGAGTTGCCGATGCCGAGTAGCCGAGTTGCGTCGCCGCCCTTTCTGCGAGCGCGAGGAGCGCGTTGTCCGTCGTTGGCGTAGGCGGCACGACGTAGAGATCGGCGATATCGGTCACCGGATCGCTGAACGGCGTTGGCGCGCTGCGCTGGGCGCGCAGAAAATCGCGCATCGGCGCGGGGTCCGCGAGCCCCAGAAAGCGGCTGACGCTCGCTATCGTCGTGTCCGCATCCTCGATGAGATTGCGATAGCCGATCGTTAATGTTTGCTCCTTCGGGATTTCAGCGAAGAAGTCGATGATCTCGATCACATACTGACCCCACACGCGCACGCCGTCGTTGACCGACCCGATCCAGTGCTTGCGCACCAGCGAATTGGCGACCCAGCCGGGATCGCGATGCAGATGGATGAAGCGAGCGTTGGGCAGCAATTCGTGGATGAGCCTCAGGCACGACCCGGAGCGCGGCAGGCGCTCGATTGCGCCGATCCGGCCGGAAAGAATCGTCGGATCGGCGTAAGGCGGATGCTTGTCGCCCCAGATCGGCGCCGACATGGCGAGTTCTTCACGATAGAAGCGCTCGACCCAGGCGCCGAGCGTGCGCCGGCTATAAGCGTTGAAGCGGCCGCGACAGGCCGCGCCAAGAAGATCGGGGCGCTGGCTGCCCACCTCCAGCATGTCCTTGACCAGCGCGAAAACGCGGCATTCGTTGGTCAGCTGGATGTGTGGGTGCGCATTGAGAACCGAGCAGAGAAACGTCGTTCCCGAGCGGGGTGCACCGACAATGAATAGCGGAAAAGAATGCATTCTGCCCTCGCCCCTGTTGCGTCCTGCGCCATTCCTTCGTTTGCCCCGATCTTACCTGCCTACGCTGGCGCGAAACTGACGCCGCGATGGCCAGGGTGACAAAGCGCTGGCGGCCGGGCTACCGGGCAGCGTGAACGCTAGCGCAGATTCGCCTCGAAAAACGCGAGCACGCTTGCATCGAACTGCTTATGAAACGCGACCCGGTCGAAGCCGCGCTCATCCACGCAGATCTCCGGCACACTCTTTTTCATGCCCGCTGGGCAGGGCGCAAGAAAGGCGAAATGCGCCGAGTCGGGCACGTAGTGGTAGTCGGGTTTTCGCGGCAGCGTGTTGGCAAGCGCAGGCGCGTTGTGGGGCAATACGCCGTCGCCGCCATATTGCGAAGCCCACACCTGCATGGGCGCCGTCACGTTCTTCAGGTCGCTCGCGGCGGGGAATTCGTTGAGCGGATCGGCGAGTACGAATGCCCTGATGCGCGCGTCGACTGGCAGCGGTTGCGTGGGTAGCTCGCCACGCGCGATCTCGTCGCAGACTGGCGGCCTGGGGTCCGGGCACGGCACATCGGCGTGCTTGAAGTCCGGCGCGCCGCCCGCTAGCACCAGACCCGTATAGCCGCCGCGCGAAAAGCCAAAGAAACCGATGCGCTGCGGGTCGATCTTCACGGCGTCGGGCGCGGCGCCCAGCATGTAATCGATCAGGCGTTTGATATCGGTCGGCCGCTCGACGAACACGGACAGATCGCCCGAGCGGCCCGGGTCGGCGAACGAATCGCCGGGATGATTGATTGCGGCCACAACGAAGCCAGCATCGGCCAGCACTTCGGCAAGGTCATGGTGGCCCAGAAACGAACCCGTGTGGCCGTGCGAAATGACGATGAGCGGAAGTTTGTCGCCAACGGTCGGACAGTCGCCCCGCCCGTGCAGGATGTATGGACCGAACGGCACGTCTTCGGCGGGCTCGGCGCATGGCGTCCACACCATGGCGTTCAAGGCCGGGCCGTTGGCGTCGGCGGGGATGTCGAGGCGCTTGAAGCCCGCCGCGTGTGCGACCGCGGTGAACAGGCACAGGAGTACGGTCAATATCTGGGCCGCGGCGTACGGCAGTATTTTGCGGGTTGTTTTCATGGCGCTTCCGGAGGAAGTCGGGAAGAAAGAACCGGATACGAGGAGCCCGAATGCGCGGCACTTTCCGCACTGCAAGGTGACGCATCCTGGCTTTCTGCTGCGTGTGCGATTGAACAACTGGTCAAGCAGCCGAAAAACGCAGCAATCGCCGCTGCAAACCGGCTTTTCATGACAGTTGAGCCTCGATCGCCGCCTTGTCGATGACCGACCAGACCTGCGCGATCTTCCCGTCTCGCCAGGCGTAGAAGACATTCTCCGAAAACGCGATGCGCCGCCCATCGACAGGCAAGCCGAGAAAGACGTGTCGGGGCGTGCAATCAAAGCGTAAGCGGCTGGCCACGAGCGGCGGCTCGGCGGCCAGCAGTTCGATGTCGAAGCGCAAGTCGGGTATGTCGCGAACGTCCTGTTCCAGCATGGCGCGATATCCCGCGAGGCCAAGCGGACGGCCGTTGTGGATCGCGTCCTGAGCGACGAAATCCACGAGGGAGGCCCAATCGCGCCGGTTCAGGCAGTCGATGTAGCGCCGGTAAAGGGTGCTCAGTTGCTGTGCGTCCAATACGGTCTCCTGATCGGATGACGAAGCACACGCGATGGTAGACGAAAGCGGCGTGAGGGGCCTCGAACGCGCCGTATGGGCATTCGAAGTGCGCGCACTGAGGCGCTCTCAGCACGCACGCGAAAGCTTGTGGCGACCCGAAAGACTTCTAACCGAGGCACGACATGGACAAGGCCCCACGTACCCAAAATCCTCTCCGCAGCGAGAACCGGCCAAGCGGACCCAAGGGGCGGGCTTCCCTTATGCCTCGGGCGGCTGGGGATCGCTGAAGGCGGTCACGCGGATTCTCGTGCAGGAAAAGACCGTCGTGCGCGACGCGAAGATCCTGCCGCATCAAAACAAGCCCGATGGTTTCATGTGCGTGAGCTGTTCGTGGGCGAAGCCTGCGCATCCGCACCCCTTCGAGTTCTGCGAAAGCGGTGCGAAAGCTACGGCGTGGGACACCACACCCAAACGCGCCGACCGAGCATTCTTCGAGCGGCACACCGTGGGCGAACTGCTCGAATGGCACGATCACGAACTCGAAGACGCGGCCGTTTGACCGAGCCGATGCGCTACGACGCGCAGAGCGACCGCTACGTGCCCGTCGCCTGGGAGGAGGCATTCGCGGCGATCGGCGCGCAGCTGCGCGGCTTCGATCCAGCTAGCGTCGTGTCGTGTTCTACACCTCCGAACGCGCGTTGCTGGAAACGTCGTGCATGCTGCAGCTGTTTGCGCGCATGTACGGCACCAACAATATGCCCGATAGCTCGAACATGTGTCACGAGAGTACGAGCGTGGGCTTGAAGCAGGCCATCGGCGTGGGCGTGGGCACGATCGGCCTCGAGGGCATGAGCAATGAAAGACATATCGACACTCGCAGTGGTGCGAAGAGAGAACGCGTGCACGCTCGATGCACGCATTCTGCTCGACGAGATGAGCGCCACGCTGGCGCTCTACCGTGGGGACAGCGTGCAGTCGCAGTTCTACCTGGGCGACCTGAGTTCGGCGCGCAGCGCCTTTGTCATGGCGCGCACCATGGATGGTCTCGCGATCGGCTGCGGCGCGCTGTGCCGCTTCTCGTTCGAGGTGGCCGAATTCCAGTGCCTCTACCGGCGGCCCGAATGGCCGGGAACCGGCACGGCGATTCTCCGTTTTCTCGAGACGGTGGCGGCCGGGGCGGGCTATCGGCGCGTCATTCTTCAGGCGCGCGACACCAACCGGCGCGCGATCGCGTTCTATCAACGGCACGGTTACGAGCCGGCGGAGCCGTTCGCGGACCGTGCCGGTTTGAGCGAGGTGCGGTGCTTCGCGAAGGCGCTGCCGCTCCTCGCGGACGAATGACGCTGCCGCGCCGCCCGCACGAGGGGAGGCACAGAGGTTGCGCGAATGCGCGGTTGGTGCGCGGGCAGCGGCCCACGCAACGCCGCAACCATCGACGAGGAGGAAAGTCTTCCGATGCCGGAGGAAGCACCGTGGTTTTTGCTGATCGGCGTGCTGCTGATGTTCGTGGCGCTCGCGCGGGGCCCGATCGCGCGTCTGCCGCTGACGGGCGCGATGATTTATCTGGCCGTGGGCGTGATCGTCGGGCCGGGTGTGCTCGGTCTCGTGCACGCCGATCTTGCGCAGAACGTGCGTACGCTCACTGTGGTGGCGGAGGCCGGGCTCGTGATTTCGCTGTTTTCCGTGGGCATGCACTTGCGCGTGCGGCTGCGCGACCGGCTCTGGCGCTTGCCGCTGCGCCTGGGCGTGCTGGCCATGGCGCTGAGCGTCGCGCTGATGTACGCGTTCGGGTTGGCGCTGGGCGTGGCCAGCGGCGTTGCCTTGTTTCTTGCCGCGGCGCTTGCACCGACCGACCTGGTGCTCGCCAACGAGTTGCGCGTTCATGAAGCCGGCGACGCCGAGCCCGTGCGATTCGCGCTCTCAGGCGAAGGCGGCCTCAACGACGGCGCGGCGATGCCGTTCGCGCTGCTCGGTCTCGCGCTGTGCGGCGTGCCCGGCGCCAGCACGCAGAACGCGGCGGCATTCGCCGCGTGGGTGGCCTGGGGCATCGCCGGTGCGCTCCTCGTGGGCGCCGTGCTCGCCACGCTGTGCGTGCGGATCGTGTTCCATCTGCGTACGCGCTATGGCGAAGCGGTGGGCCTCGACGGCTTCATCGCGATCGGCCTGATGTCCGTGACCTACGGCGTGGCGCTGCTGCTGCACGCGTACGCGTTCGTGGCCGTATTCGCCGCGGGCGTGGCGCTGCGCCACGAGGAACTGCGCGCGACGGGCGAGCGCCGGCCGGCCGAAGCGCTCGAAAGCGTGCAACTCGGCGAGCGCACCGAAGTCGCGAAAGACCCGCAGCGCGCCCACGTCTGGCTTGCCGAAGGCATGACGGGTTTCACGCTGGAAATCGAGCGGCTGGCCGAGTTCTCGGTACTGCTGATCATCGGCTGTGTAATTTCCGCGCATTGGCGCGAGATGCTCGATCTGCGCCCCGTGCTGTGCGCACTCGTGCTGGTGTTCGTTGCGCGTCCCCTGGCCGTGTTCGCGGCAATGACGGGTTCGCACGCGGACGCGCCGCAGCGCGTGCTGATGGCGTGGATGGGCATCCGCGGCGTGGGCGCGTTTTATTACGCGGTGTGGGGTATCGACGAGGCCGGCGATGTGCTGCGGCCCGTGCTGCCCGCGGCACTCGACGCGATCGTGCTGTCCGTCGTGCTGCACGGCGCGACGGCCGGCTACGTGCTCGAACGCTATTACCGGCGTCAGGAAGCGCACGCGGCAGCGGAGCGCCGCGTGCGCGCGAGGGAAGCATTCGACTAGCCGGCGGCGGAGCGGCAGGCATCGATGCAAACCTGAGCCGAGCCGTATCCACGCCGATCGTCACGGCACGCGCCGCTGCGAAATGTCTTCGAGCGTATTGGCGATGCGCTCGCGCTGTGCGCCGTCGCAGCGCGTGGCGATGTCGCCGAGCGAGAGCGTGCCCACCAGCTCGCGTTCGTGGTTCACCACCGGCAGCCTGCGCACCTGCGCCTCCGCCATGCGGCGCTGGACGACGTTCACGTCTTCATCCTCATAGCACCACTGCACGCCCGAGGTCGCCACGTGCGAGACCGTTTCCTCGCCCGTGCAACCCTGAGCGAGCCCGCGCATGGCGAGATCGCGGTCGGTCACCATGCCGACGATCTGCTCGCCGTCGCACACCGGCAGCGCGCCGATGTCGTGGTCGCGCATGAGTTCGGCGGCGTGCCGGATCGTCGTATCGGGCGCGATATGCACGACCTCGCGTGACATCACTTCGCGAACCTGGGTCATTGTCTTCTCCTTTCGTGGTTGTCGTACCTCTTCTCAAGAAAACGCGCCGCGTGCTCGACGCGCTCCGGCGGCACGTGCGGCGGGGGATCGCCTTCGGGCAGCGGGGGCGGCGGGCGGTCGTCCGGCTGCGGCGGCAGCGGCGGGCGTTGCGGGTCGTCCAGTGGATCGGGCGGCGGCAAATGAAACGACGTCGTGAAGGCATACAGCATCGGCATGAAGAACTCCCGTGGAGAGGTCATGGCGGTTAGTGATGAGACTTTGCGGCGTTATTGCGGTTTGGACACTTTCAGGTCGTTCGTCACGTAGACCACGCCATCGAGGTCGTGGACCACGCTTTCGGCCTTGTCGCGCTGCGCCTCGTCGGGCACCGTGCCCGTGAGCGTGACGGCGCCGCGCTGGGTGGTGACGTGGACGTCGCTGGAGTTCACGCCGTCTGTGGCCATCAGCGCGGCCTTCGCGTGGGCGGTGATGAACGTGTCGCTCGCCTCGCCGCCGTAACCCGGATTGCCCGCCGCGAGATTGTGCTGCGGCAACTGGTTGGGCCGCGCAATGGGAGGCGATTCGGCGCTGGCGGCCCGCGGGCGACTCTGGGAAAGCGCTACCTGCGCGCCGAGCACGACACAGAGGCCGGCGAGGCCCGCGCGCAAGGCGCATTGCAACGGGTACATGACTGCCTCCTTCGCTTTGAGAGCCGCAGGCTGCTTCTCCCGCAACGGGCGTGCCGCGGGACCCAGTGCTTCCTGGCACCCGGTGCTGCCCGGGACCCGCGTCGCCCTCGCCAAAACCGGCTCGGGCACAGCCGGTGCGCATACGCCGTGAGACCTTTTCAAAGGAGCCGGCAATGCTTTACTACGCGATCGTTTTCTTCGTGATAGCCATCATCGCTGCTGTCTTCGGGTTTGGCGGGATTGCGGCGGGCGCCGCGAGCATCGCCAAGATTCTGTTCGTCGTCTTCGTGATTCTCTTTCTGGCAAGCCTGCTGTTTGGCATTACGAGGCGGTAATCCGTCCCCGGTGTCGGTCAAGGCGCCACTTCGCCTGGGCATGTACGATGCGCGCGCCGGGGGGAGAGCGGCATGGAACCGTTGAAAATCGTGGTCATCGCCGCTTCGCGCGACGGCTTTTCCGCGCTGCGTACACTCGCGGCCGGGTTCCCGGGCGATTTGCCGGCTGCCGTGTGCGTGGTTTTGCATGTTGGTCGCCACAAAAGCACGCTGCCCGAACTGATGTCGCGCAGCGGCCCGCTGCCCGCCGCCCACGCCGCCGACGGCGAAGTGCTGCAGGCGGGCCGCATTTACGTGGCGCCCCCCGACCGGCATCTGATCGTCGAGAAAGGGCGCCTTCGGCTCTCCGATGGCGCACCCGAGAACTTCTCGCGGCCCGCCGCCGATCCATTGTTTCGCAGCGCCGCCATGGCGTATGGTAGCGAGGTGGTCGGCGTCGTGCTGAGCGGCGATCTCGACGATGGCGCGGCGGGCCTCGCAGCGGTCCGTGCGTGCGGTGGTGCGTGTCTCGTGCAGGATCCGCAGGAATGCGAAGCGTCGTCCATGCCTGCCGCGGCCCTGCGCGCAGTAGACGGCGCGGCGACGGTGGCCGGCATTCAGGACATGGCTGCCGCGATCGGCGACGCCTTGCGCGCGGCGCCATTGGCTACCCTGGCTAAGGAGCGTGCCATGAAAGCGGGCTCGCAAACTGAAGAAGAGGCGCGTGTTGCCGCGCGCGGGTTCGTTTCGCCCGAAGAGCTCGACATCGTCGGCGAACGCACGGCCCTCACGTGCCCCGAGTGCGGCGGTACGCTCTGGCAGATCAAGGACGCACGTCCCCACCGTTACCGTTGCCACACGGGTCACGCGTTTTCGGAGATGTCGCTGGAGGAGGGCATCGTGAGTCAGGTGGAACGCGCACTGTGGACCGCGGCGCGGTCCGTCAGGGAGCACCTGGTGTACGCCCGCGAGCGCAAGGACTGGGCTCAGCGTTCCGGCGACAGCGACGGCCTCGTGGTCGAAAGCGCGCGCGTGGCGAGGGCCCAGGAACTCGAAGCCATCATGCTCGAAGCGCTACGCGCGGTGGCGCGTACTTCCGGCGCAAGCGGGTGAGACGCGAGGGGCAGGTTGGTCGGCATGCATTTCAGGAGTCCATCGGTCATGAAAATCACCTTTCCCGAAGGCCCGGTCGAGTACGACACGGAGGAACTCGCGCTAACCTTTGTTGCGGTGGCGGATTCCGTGCCGGTGGACTGTGCCATTACGGCTGAAGCGCTGGAAGACCGCTTCGGCGCGCGATCGCTGCGCGAACCCGATCTGCGCCAGGCGTTCCACCGCAACCGCGACGCGATCGAAGCGGCGGCCGCCCGCCTCATCGAAGAGACGGACGGCAAGCCCGTGATGCTTCACAGCGGCTATTTGCGCATGTACGGCGCCGGCAGGCACTGACTACTCACCCGCGCCCGCGCCTGCCTTGCAACGCGCAATCTGCTTCTTCGCCTCTTCGACCACGCGTTCCGGCGTGAAGCCGAATTTGGTCTTCAGCGCCTTGAGCGGCGCGGAGGCGCCGAACGTGTGCATCACGATCTGCGAGCCGAAGCGGCCAACGTAGCGATCCCAGCCGAGCGTCGCCGCCTGCTCCACGGCCACGCGTGCATGGATGTGCGGCGGCAGCACCGAATCGCGGTACGCCTCGTCCTCCAGTTCGAACACGTCCCACGAAGGCATCGAGACCACGCGTGCCGCGATCCCCTCCTGTTTCAGCGTCTCATAGGCGGCAATGCACAGCGAAACTTCGCTGCCCGTGGCGAGCAGCAGAACTTCGGGCTGCTTGCCGTCGGGCGCATCGGCGAGTACGTATGCGCCGCGCCGCACGCCTTCTGCGCTCGCGTATTTTTTGCGGTCGACGGTGGGCAGCGGCTGGCGCGACAACACCAGGCAGGCCGGTCCGCGCGAACGTGCGAGCGCAACGCGCCAGGACTCGGCGACTTCGTTGGCGTCGGCGGGGCGCAGCGTGAGCAGGCCCGGCACAGCGCGCAGCGAGGCGAGCTGTTCGATCGGCTGGTGCGTTGGCCCGTCTTCGCCGAGGCCAATCGAATCGTGCGTGAACACGTAGACCACTGGCAACTCCATGATTGCGGCGAGCCGGATTGGCGGCTTCATGTAGTCGCTGAAAATCAGGAACGTCGACGCGAACGGCCGCAAGCCCGAAAGCGCGAGGCCATTGGAGACCGCGCCCATGCCGTGCTCGCGAATGCCGAAGTGCAGGTTGCGGCCGTCGTAATGGTCGCGCTCGAAACTTCCGGCGCCCTCGAACTTGAGATTGGTTTTGGTGGACGGCGAGAGATCGGCGGCGCCGCCGATCATCCACGGCACGCGTTGCGCAATGGCGTTGAGCACCTTGCCCGACGACTCGCGCGTGGCCATGCCCTTGTCGTCGGCCTCGAAGGTGGGAATATCGGCGTCCCAACCCTCGGGCAGCTTGCCGTCGAGCATCAGGCCCAGTTCCTTCACTAGCTCGGGATAGCGCTTCGCGTAGTCGTCGTAGCGTTGCTTCCATGCCTCGTGCGCCGCCTTGCCGCGTGCGCCCATGCCTTGCGCGAAACGTTCGTACACGCCATCGGGTACGAGGAAATGCGCGTCCTCCGGCCAGCCGTACGCGCGCTTGGCAAGGCGCACCTCGTCCTCGCCCAGCGCCTCGCCGTGCGCCGCCGCCGTGTCCTGCCGGTTCGGCGCGCCCCAGCCGATGATGCTCTTCACCACGATGAGCGTCGGCTTGTCGGTCACGGCCTGCGCTTTTTCGATGGCGGCTTCGATGGCCTTCGTGTCGTTGGCGTCGTCCACGTGCAGCGTGTTCCAGTGGTAGCCGCGAAAGCGCGCTTCGACATCGTCGCTATAAGCGAGGTCGGTGTGGCCCTCGATCGTGATGCGGTTGCTGTCGTAGAACCAGATCAGATTCGACAGGCCCAGATGGCCCGCGAGTGAAGCCGCTTCGTGCGAGACGCCTTCCATCATGTCGCCGTCGCCGCACACCGTATAGACGCGGTAGTCGAAGATTCTGGCGTCGGCGCGATTGAAGTGCCGCTCCAACCAGCGGCCGGCCATGGCCATGCCCACGCTGTTGCCGAGCCCCTGGCCGAGCGGCCCCGTGGTCGTCTCGACGCCCGTGGTCATGCGGAATTCGGGGTGCCCCGGCGTCACGCTGTCGATCTGGCGAAAGTGTTTGATATCGTCGAGCGAGACGGCGGGCTTGCCCGTGAGCTTGCCTTTCTCGTCGACGGCTTGCACGCCCGTGAGATGCAGCAACGAGTAGAGCAGCATTGAAGCGTGGCCGTTCGAGAGCACGAAGCGGTCGCGATTGGGCCATAGCGGCGCGGCAGGGTCGTAACGCAGATGATGCTGCCAGATCTGGTACGCAAGCGGCGCGAGCGCCATGGGCGTGCCGGGGTGGCCGGAATTGGCCTTTTGCACGGCGTCCATCGACAAGGTGCGGATCGTGTCGATGGCGAGACGGTCTAGATCGGACGGGTCGGCCCGGGTGGGCCTGGCGTTCGGCGTGGCATTCGATGGCATGGGCTGGACTCCTCGGCAGGGGCGCGCTGCAAGCGGGCGGCAGTTCGCAAACAGGTCGATGCGCAAATGCGGTGCCGGCCCCCGCACCGCATTTCGATGCCAGACAGGCATAGCCATTGCGGTTCGACACTATCACGTCCGTCCTTTTCGGATACCGAGCCGATGCAACGAAAACCGCACCACCAGATCGTTGTCGTGACCGGCGCCGGCGCCGGCGTGGGCCGCGCCGTTGCCGAAGCCTTCGCGCACGCGGGCTACGACGTCGCGCTGCTTTCACGCGAACCCGAGCGGCTCGTGCGCGCCGCCGCGCAATTACAGGCCGCTTATCGTGGCATGCGCGCGCTCGCGGTGCCCACCGGAACGATTCAACGACGCGGCGCTCGTCGAAGGGCGCGGTTTGCAAGGCACGCGTTCTGCGCGCTTCGTGAGCGCAAATACAAGGAGCCTGCCATGAACAGCACGCTGGACCCCGACAACGACCTTCCCAAATCCTTGCCGCCGGGGCACGACACCGGCTCGCTGGGCCCGGGCGACTCATCCGATAGCGGCAGCGACACCCAGGGCGCGAAGCGCCACGAATTCGACCACGACACCGAACTCGACAATCACGCGCTCGAAGCGGGCGAGGACGAAGCGCAGAGCGACACCGATAGCGCAGGCACGGGTGAACGCGCCGCGGCAGACGGCGACGAATCGCTGGAGCCCGACGGCGACGTGCGTCCGGATCGCATCGACGATCTGGGCGATGTTTAAATGAGTGGGCGCCGACGACAGGGCTGTTGTGACTGGCGCCCGCATTTCTGCCGCATGTGCTGCCCCAGCACGGCCACTGTTACCGATGCGCCGTGTCTTTCCCGCCAGGTCGGCGGCATAAATTTCCGCACAGTCATTCATTGTCACGCCGCAGTTGCTTCGGTGTGCGAAGTCATGCGATGCTCTCGTTGCCCGGGATCCGGCGATGCCATTGCGCATCCAGCCGGACCCGCACGCCGCAAACAAACGGCGTGAACGGGCCGGTGCGAGGAGACCAGCGAAGTGCCCCAACACCACGGAGGCAACATGAGCACGCAGCTGCAATCTCGCACCCACGCCGCATCGCCAAACGATGCGCATCGCATTCAAACAAGCTTACAGTCACTCCCGCCCCGAAAGTCACCGCAGCGTTCGCGAACCGCCATCAGTGCGGCCAGTGTCGCCATGCTTTTGCTCGCCTGTGCAAACTGTTTCGCCGACACCCAGGTGGGCGCGCCGCTGCCGCCCGCGCCCGATATTCTGTATGGCGATCTTTTCGTGGCGGTGCAGACCGCGCAGATCTTCCCCGACCAGAAGACCTTCGTCGATTCGACGCCGAACACGGACCCCGCAACCATCGTTCAGCTCTACGAAGCGCAGAAGAACCAACCGGGCTTCTCATTGCTGAATTTCGTAAACCAGTACTTCACGCCGCCGCCGGACCAGAGCATCACGCCGCCGGCGGGGCAGACCTTGCGTCAGCATATCGACTGGCTGTGGACCGGTCTTACGCGCACGACCACGTCGGCGCCCGACAACAGCTCGCTCGTGCCGCTGCCGAAGCCGTATGTCGTGCCGGGCGGGCGCTTCAGGGAAGGTTATTACTGGGACACCTACTTCACGATGCTCGGGCTCCAGGAGTCGGGCCATGAAGATCTCGTCGACGACATGCTCGATAACTTCGCCTACATGATCAACACCTTCGGCCATATTCCGAACGGCAATCGCACCTATTATCTGAGCCGCTCGCAACCGCCGTTCTATTCGTACATGGTGGAGATCGCGGCGCAGAAGGAAGGCAACAGCGTGTATCAGAAGTACCTGCCGGCGCTGCGCAAGGAGTACGCGTACTGGATGCAGGGCGCGAGCAGCACGCCGCGTGGGCAGGCCACGCGCAACGTGGTCGTGCTGCGCGACGGCACCGTGCTCAACCGGTACTGGGACGAACTCGACACGCCGCGCGACGAGTCGTATATCGAAGACGTGCAGACCGCGCAGCAGTCCACGGGCCGCCCCGCCAACGAGGTCTACCGCGACCTGCGCGCCACCGCCGAAAGCGGCTGGGACTTCAGCTCGCGCTGGTTCGGCGACAACCAGAACCTCTGGACCGTGCGCACCACGTCGATCATTCCCGTCGATCTGAACAGCCTGCTGTTCCATCTGGAGACGACGATCGTGCGCGCCTGCACGGTCGCACGCGATTTCGGCTGCGTGGGGCAGTTCGCCGGTTACGCGGCGCGCCGCGCCGAAGGCATCAACCGTTATCTCTGGAACAACAAGGGGTACTACGGCGACTACGACTGGCAACTCGGCAAGTCGCGCGACAACCAGACGCCCGCGATGATGTATCCGCTGATGGCGGGCGTGGCGTGGCCCGAGCGCGCGAAGAAGACGGCGCAAACGATGCAAAGCGTGCTGCTCCAGCAAGGCGGGCTCGCCACGTCGACCTACAACACCGGCCAGCAGTGGGATGCGCCGAACGGCTGGGCGCCGCTGCACTGGATCGCCATCCAGGGCCTCAAGCAATACGGGCGCAGCGATCTCGCGCAGCCGGTCGGCACGCGTTTTCTCGCCGATGTCGAGAACGTCTATAACACGCAGCAAAAGCTCGTCGAGAAATATATCGTCGAGGGCGCGGGTGAAGGCGGCGGTGGGGGCGGCGAATACCCGTTGCAGGACGGCTTTGGCTGGACCAACGGCGTGACGCTGATGCTGCTCGATATGTACGGGGGCGGGCAGTAGCGGTGAGAGTGAACCGCTTTCAGACCGGCGGCGAAGGCCTGATCCAGCGTTGCGAGGCGGTCCATTCGAGTTGTCATTCCAAAGGGGCGGCGTGTTCGAGTTCGAGCAGCGCCGCCTTGCGATCCACGCCGCCTGCGTAGCCGGTCAGCGCGCCGTTCGTCGCGACGACACGGTGGCACGGAACAATCACGGAAACGGGGTTGCGGCCCACCGCGCTCCCGACTGCACGCGCGTGCCCCGAGTCCAGACGCAAGCGCCTCGCGACCTCCGCGTAGGAGATCACCCGCCCATACGGAATCGCTTCAAGCTCCTTCCAGACCCGCCGCTGAAACGGTGTGCCCCGCAATGCAATGGGAAGCCCGAAGTCCCGTCTCTCGCCGGCAAAGAACTGCGTGATTTGGCGCTGTGCGTAAAGCGCGAGCGGCGGCGCTCCGGTACCGATGCGCGTGAGCGACATCTGCGGAAAGTACTTCTGGCCCACGAAAAAGAGGCCTGTCAGGAAATCGTCTTCTATGCGCAGCGCGATATTCCCCAATGGACTCGGAATCAGGTAGCCGGGTGTCATCTGAGTTGTCCCTCGAGTTGGCTCCACATGTGAAGGGTTGCGTAGGCGCGCCACGGTTCCCATTGTCCGGCGTGGCGGCCGAGTGCAGATGCGCGCGCGTAGCCCAGTCGCTTTTTCAGCTTCAGGTCACATGGCGGAAAGGCATTGGGCCACGCGAGGGCGCGCATGGCGATGTATTGCACGGCCCATTCGCCGATGCCATGAATGTTCCGCAGCGCACGGAGCGTTTCCTCCAGCGGCGCCGCGGGCTCGAGCCTGATGCGCCCCGACGACACTTCGATTGCGAGCGCAACGATCGCCTCTGCGCGCTTTCGCGTCATGCCCGTACCTTCGATTGCGGAAGCGGGCTCACGTGCGAGCTTTGCAGCGGACGGAAAAACGCGGGTCAATGCATGCGGCGCGCTGACCTGCGTGCCAAAGCGCTCGGCAATGCGTGAGAGGATGCGTTGCGTGTTCGTTGAATGCGGTGATTGCCCGGCCAGGGCGCACACCGCGATCTCAAAGCCGTCCACGGCGCCCGGAACGCGCATGCCCGGTTGTCCGTCGGCGAGGTCGCCGAGATGCGGATCGATCAGATCGGGGCGCGAGTCCAGATCGAACAGACGCCTGACGCGCGGCAGAAGCTGCCCCACGACCGGCATCAGCAACATTGGCAAGGTCACTTCGAGCGCGTAGCGTTGTGGCATGTGCCGTACGCTGAACCACCCGTGGATGTCGTGGCCTTTGTGGCTCAATGCGAGGGTCCGCGTATAGATCTCGTCGCCGATATGCTCGACGCCACCTGTCTGCCGGCGTGCGAGGAACGCGAGGATGCCGGACCAGCAGAACGGCGGCCGATAGCCCAGCGGAAAGGTCACGCTTTCCGCATTCGAAGCATTGGGGGCATCGGTTTCTTTGCGGAACCGCAGTGGGTTCAGGCCGTATTGCTTCAGGAACAGGTCGTTGAACCGCCGTACGCTGCCGAATCCCGCCGTGAGTGCAACGGCGTTCACCGGCAAGCGGGTATCGGTCAGCAGCCGCTTGGCCATCAGCAATCGTTGGGTTTGAGCGAACTCCATCAGCGACACGCCGAATTGCGCATCGAAGATCCTGCGCAGATGCCGGTCGGTCACGCCCACGCGTGCGGCCAGGTCAGCCAGCCTGCCGGTATTGAGGAAACCCTCTTCGATCAGCGTCGCGGCGGCGCGCGCGAGCCTGCTCGATACGTCCAGCAGGCCGTTGCCCGGGGCCAGTTCAGGGCGGCACCGCAGACAGGGGCGGAAGCCCGCGCGTTCAGCCGCAGCGGCGTTGGAGAAAAAGTGGCAGTTCTGGCGCTGGGGCGTGCGCACCGGGCAGACCGGGCGGCAGTAAATCCCCGTAGACGAAACGCCGACGAAAAACCAGCCGTCGAAACGGCGGTCCCTCGAGAGCATGGTCTGGTAGCAAGTGTCGGGATCGAGGCGCATGTCGAGACTTTAAAACAGATTCAGTGAGGATTCTGGCCAGATTCGGACATGAGTATTCTTGCATTTAGCGCCGGTCTGCGATTTATGCTGCCGTATGCCTTAACAGCGCCTTTATGACTCGAACGGATAAACGTATCGGATTTGCTTCGTTGTCAGCCGGCGGCCGGATCACGTAGATTGAAGCCATCGCTTACCTGAAAGGCTTGCTGCGTGATTACCCCTGCCACCTTCACCGCTTCCGCCGCATCGAGCGCGCAGGCGTCCCAACGCTTCGACATTCTTCCCCTGGATGCGCCGCTCGGCGCGGAAGTGGTCGGCCTCGATCTCACGCAGCCGCTGTCGGGCGAAGACTTCGCGCGCATTCATCGTGCGCACCTCGATCACCATGTGCTGGTGTTTCGCGACCAGCGCATCACGCCGGAGCAGCAGGTCGAATTCAGCCGCCGCTTCGGGCCGTTGCAGATCCACGTGCTGCATCAGTTCGCGCTGGCGGGCCACCCGGAGGTGCTGATCGTTTCGAACATCGTGGAGAACGGCAAGCCCATCGGTCTTGGCGACGCGGGACACTTCTGGCATTCCGATCTTTCATACAAGGAGAAGCCGAGCCTGGGCTCGCTGCTGCATGCGCAGGAGTTGCCCGCGGAGGGCGGCGACACGCTGTTCGCCAACATGCATCTCGCGTGGGAGACGCTGCCTGCGCATTTGCGCAGCGCCGTGGAGGGGCGGCGCGCCGAGCACACCTATCTCGCGCGCTATGCGGAACTCCAGGCGCGCAGCCCGTGGCGGCCGAATCTCACGGCGGAGCAGATCGCGCAGGTAAAGCCCGTTGTGCATCCCGTCGTGCGCACGCATCCGGAAACGGGCCGCAAGGCGCTGTTCGTGAGCGAGCACTTCACGACGCGCATAGTCGATCTACCCGAGGACGAAAGCCGCGCGCTGCTCGATGCGTTGTTCGCGCACAGCGTGCGCGCGGAGCATTGCTACCGCCACGAATGGCGCGAGCACGATCTCGTGTTCTGGGACAACCGTTCGCTCATGCATCTCGCGGCGGGCACGCCCGATCATTTGCGCCGTAGGCTTTATCGCACCACCATCGAAGGCGACACGCCGTTCTGATGCGCCAGATACAGCACAGAATAAAAAGGAATCCATAGTATATCTCTTTCCATCGATAATGCGTTCGCGAAACGCGCGAGTATATGGCGCCGTGCGGGCGCGTGCTTCACGACCTTGCAAACAGGTCCGCGCCAGTCAGGATCGAATGCTGGAAGTCGTCTTCATCCATCGGCGTGCACGAAAAATTCCAGAGCGTGTACTCTCGTTAATGTCGATACTGAATTTCCACGTGTGCGGACCCTCGGCGGGCTGGGAGAGGGTAGTGGGTGCCGGGCTCGCTCGAATGGCCGCGCTATGAGCAGCGGCCCGCCTCTGCACGAACCGCGCCGCACATTTAGCTCCCCATTGCGGGATCGCTGACACTGTCCGCCCCCGTTTCGACCCGCCCTGCAAATCGGCGGGTTACGCCGTTCTCGGCGGCGAGCGTAAAGTCATACCAGCCATTCGATGACGTCACCGACCAGTACGGCTCGACCTGCATGCCGGGCGGAACCGCGTAGGTCCAGGGGCCATCGGTCCGGTACGCGTTCGATGTGACAGTCGGATTGGTGGCGACACTGCCTGTGTTCATGATGGTCAGATAAACGGCGTTGTTGCCCGTGTCATAGCATACGCGAATCTCAGGATTGGGCCCGCTTGTCGCTTTGGTAATGTTGCCAGTGAACTGGCGGTGCAAGCCGTTCGGGCCGAGCACCCAAAGATCGTAGGCGCCCGCATCCGCTGCGGCTGGTGTCCACACATCCGAAAGCTCCTTGCCGGCTTCCACCGTGTAGCGGTGGGGTGGTTTGTCGAGATGCAGCTTGTCGTAGACGTGAAAGACAGCGCCCGCGCTGCCGGTGTTGCTGAAGATGAGCCACACGTTGCCGTTCTTCGTGTCGACATTGGCGCTGGTGTGCAACTGATACGGCAGCGCACGCGACGGACGCGCCATTAGCGACTGCTTTGGCATCGTCTGGCTCGCGACCGAAGGCACCGGCACCGCGCCAAGCGTGCTTTGCTGCGCACTCTGGGCATCGGCGGCGGATTTGGTCGGTGCGGGGAGAGGCGCGACGGCCGTATCATTTGGACTACTGAAGTTGAAGCAGGAGGTGAGGTCGCCGAATACTGTGCGACGCCAGGGGCTGATGTTCGTTTCGCGCACGCCGAAACGCTGTTCGAGGAAGCGCAGCACCGAGGTGTGGTCGAAGACCTGAGAGTTGACGAAGCCGCCCGTGCTCCACGGCGACACGACGAACATCGGCACCCGCGGACCGGGTCCGTATGGCTTGCCGTCCGGTGCGAGCGGTGAAGAGTCGCCCGGCGGATTGGGAAGGGTGAAGTATTCGTATTGCGTCGTGACCGTCGACTTGCCGGCATAAGTGCCGTTGCCATTCGGGGAGGGCGGATTGGGCGGAGGCATATGGTCGAAGAAGCAGTCGTTCTCGTCGTAGTTCACGAAGAGCACGGTCTTGCTCCAGACATCGGGGTTAGCCGTGAGCGTGTCGAGCAGTAACTGCAGGTAGTAAGCGCCCTGGCCTGGGGTAGACGATCCAGGGTGCTCGCTATACGCCCCCGGCGAAACGATCCAACTCACCTGCGGCATTTGTCCCGCAGCGATGTCGTTGGCGAGGGCCTGCAGGAATCCGCCATCGGGCATCGTGTTGCCGATGCCTTTATAGAGCGGCGAAAGCGCCTCCATTGCCGGTGTATAGGGAGCGTTCGGCGAACCGGAAATGGTTTCGTTGACCTTGCGAAACACTGCGAAGCCAGCGTGCGGGTTGTCATTATAGTTATCGGGCTGGTTCTCGTAGACCTTCCAGCTCACTCCCGCGGCTTGCAGACGCTCCGCGTAGGTGGTCCAGGTCAAGCCCGTCGCCGACGGGCCGAGGCCGTCCCATCCATTGTTGTTGACGACCGCATAGTTAGAGCCGGTGGGGCCGTTCGTGCCGGTCCACATGAAGATGCGGTTCGAGTTGGTGCCGCCGTGCAGCGAGCAGTGGTACGCGTCGCAGATCGTGAACGCGTTCGCGAGGGCGAAGTGAAAGGGGAGGTCGGCGGACTGTAGATAGCCCATCGATACGTCGCCCTTCGATTTCGGCCATTGCGTCATGCGGCCGTTATCCCAGGCGCTGTGCGTGTCGGTCCACGAGTGCGCGCCACCCGCAAGCAGCGCATTGCCCTTGGTGCTGTCCAGATAGAACGGTAGCACGGTGCGGCTGCCGTCGCTCTGCTGCCAGACAGTGGAGCCGCCCGGCTGTGGGATCGTGAAGCGGTCGGCGAAGCCGCGCACGCCAGGTAGCGTGCCGAAATACTGATCGAAAGAGCGGTTCTCCTGCATGAAGATCACGACGTGCTGCACGTCGTTGATCGTGCCGGTCGTGTTATTCGCGGGAATTGCGAGCGCGCGCCGGATGGCGGGTGGGAACACGCTGAACGTCGCGCCGGCCGCCGCGGCGCGCAGGAATTGACGGCGATCCAATGAAGTCATGATGTGGTGGGTTTTCTTCTACGTTGTCTTCGCGCGTTGCCGCGCGATACGAGCGCCGAACCGAGGGGCACGAACAGGCGCTTTGCGTGGAGCGCGAGCCGTGCGTCGGGCCTGCGCTGGGGACGCCTTGCGCGCGGTTCGCGTGACGTTCACGGCGCGCAGTTCAGCTGCGTGTTGAGCAGCGGCTGCGAGGCGGCCACGCCAAGGGCCGCGTAGCTGCCCGAGGCGGGCGCCGCCACGATCGCGACCGGCGCGCTTGCGCCACCCGCACCCGTAGCCGCTCGCGCGGAAGACCCGCCGTTCGAACCGGGGCCGCAGGCCGTGAGCAGCGTGCACATCAGCCCGGTGAGCAGCGCACCTGCGCTGCGGCGCACGTGCTGTGTGCCGTGCATTGCGAGAAAGCTGTTCGCATTCATCGAGGAGCCACTTATGGGAGAAGGGTGGAGAGCGGCTTGCCCGAAGCGAAGACTGTCTTCAGTTCAGCCTCAGTGACGGTGCGGTTCCAGAGCGCGAGGTCGCTGAACGACTGCACATCCGGGGGCGTAGCCGCGCACTTGCCAGGCGTGTAGGGCGGGGTGTCCTTGCACGCGTTCATGTAGTACTGGCCTGTGCCGTCCTCGTTGAGGCCGAAAGCGCCGAGGCCCGGCAGCTTCGACGCGGTCACCGTGACCGAGGCCGTGTACTTCTCTTCGCCGAGCACTGGATCAAACACGTAGCCCGTCATGGACTTGCCGATAGTGTCGATTGTGAATGCTACGTAGGCCCACTTGTTCGCGGTGATGGTCGCAGAGTTCATGTCGTTGCGCGTAGTCCCGTCGCCGATATTGAAGCGCACGTTACAACTCGTGCCAGAACCCGGGAACAGCGCGATCGCGATACCGGGGTTGCCCCCCGAGTAGTAGTTTTTGTTCGAGAAGATTGGCGTGCCGTTGCCTGTGAGATTCTGGCAAGACGTCATGACCCAGAAGCCCATCGTGAACTGCGGCTGTTTCGTCACGTCGTTGTTCTGCACGAGCTTGTAGCCGTCGTACCCATTCGTGTCGACAATGTTCGTATCCACCTTGAGACCCTGGCCGCCAAACGGATCCGGCGTAAGCGAGCCGCCGTTCGCATCCGCCGCCCAGGGGCCGAGCGTGCTGGCCGCCATCTTGTCGGCGGCTGGCAGCACGCCGAATGGATAGTATGTCGAGAGGCCGTTGGTCAGCGTCGTCGCGAGAGGAGGGGGCGGGGGCGGGGGCGGAGGGGGCGCCACATACTCGATCTGGATCAGCGACGCGAGCGGCGCATTGCCCGCGGCCACCACGTAGTTGAACGTATAGGCGCCGGTTGTGCTGACGCCGAGCTGGCTGTCCGTGTACGTCGTCGTGCCTGCAGGGAGCGTGGCGATCTGCTGGCCGTTGCGTAGCACCGAGATCGCGCCGCTCGAAGGCGGGGTCCAACTGAGCACCGTACTCGCATTGTCGCTGCCGGTGACACCGATGAGCTGCGACACCGGCTGCTGGCCGACCAGTTCGCCGCCGTCGAGCGCATACGTCACCGCGCTCGGCAGCGCACCCCAATAGGCGAGCAGCGTGGGCGTGATATCTGCAATGCTGGCGCGGGTATATAGGTCCGCGAGCGAGGTGGGGGCGGCCGGATTGGTGAGGCGCCCGTTGGGTTGCTGGTTGATGCCGATGAAGCTCGTCGACTCCGGCGCGAGTGGCAGGGCGTCGGTGCCACCCGCGGCATTGAGGCCGTGGCTGGTTGTCACGAGCACGAGCCAATTCTCCCCACTGCGTTGCGACACGTCGCCGACGAGCGTGCCGACGGCACTGTCGAGTTGTGCGAGCGTGGCTGAATAATTCGACGAGTTGAGGCCCCAGTTGAGAGCGGCGTCTTCGGCGGAGTGATACTGGGCGACGACGAGCGAGTAGCCGTTGTCGATCATGCTCTTGCCTTGAGTCGTCACGCAGCTGTCGACTGAGGCGCAGTTGACCACGGTGTCGATGTAGCCGGCGTTCTGGTCGGGCGTCAGGATCGAGGCGAAACCAGGCGAATCGACGGCTGCGCCCAACTTGCCCGCACCCGCGGACTTCAATATTGAGAATACGGTGGACGCATGCAGCGCCTGGTTTGGCGCGTCGGATTCGATCTGATGACGGTCGGCCCAGGAACCGGTCACGATCGTGGCCCAGCCGGGCATATCGAGATTCGGTTGCTGGCTGAGCGTGCTGTTCACGCCGCCACTATAGGCAGGCGCAATGTTCAGCTTCGCGAGGTTCGGCAGAGTGCCGCCCGAGATGCCTGCAGTGAGGGCGCTATAGGTCACGCCGTCGAGCTCGATTACGAGCATCTTGTTGAGAGTGCTGCTGGCTGACCCCGATGATCCGATCGCCGCGTTGCCTGAAATGGTCCGGTTTGCCGCCGATGGCGTGCCCCCGCCGCCGCAACCGCTGAGCGCGGTGACGAGCGCGAGACCCCATGCGGCGTATACGAATGCCTGTCTTGTCATGGTTATCCCCCTGCAAAGATTCGCCGGTGTATCCAGCGATTGAGGGCGATATTAGGCAGCAGGCAAGACGCCTATATTGCGTTCTGCGCAAGATCCCCGATTCACGTATCGGTTTTTTTTATGGGGAGGTCGATGGTCTCGGCCAACGTCGCCATGAATGTGGTGATGAGACGCGCGCCCGAACGGCTGCGCAGGTGGTAAAGATATTCGTATACGGCAGGGCATTCCGGCTCGATGGACACGGAAACGAGCGCCGAGCCGAGGGGCACCTCGCCCGCGGGCATCAGGGCGCAGCCGAGGCCGAGACGGATCGCTTCGCAGATCGCTTCGCGGCTGCCGATCTCGATGAGCGCCCGAGGCTCCACGCGGCGCTGCCCAAGCGCGGCCTCCGTTGCGTCGCGCGTGCACGAGCCCTGTTCGCGCAGCAGCAGCGTTTCGGCCGCGAGCACGTTCAAGTCGACGCTGCGCTGCCCCGCAAGCGGATGGCGAGGTTCGACGACGAGTACGAGCCGATCACTAGCGATGCGATGCAACTCGAGGCTCTCGTCGTCCACGTGATGGGACGAGACCGCGATATCGACGCGATGCTCCGTGAGCGCGTCGAGCACGGCTTGCGAATTGCCGATCTCGATGCCGATCTGGACGTGAGGATAGCGACGACGAAATGCGGCGATGGTCGGCAGGACGTAGTAGGGGCCAGTGGTCCCGAGCCGGAAGCTGCCCGCGAACAACTCGCACTCGTTGCGCAGTACGAAGTCGATGTCGCTCTCCGCCTGCGTCATCCGGTCAATGAACGGCATGAGCGCCGCGCCGGTCTTTGTCACGTCAAGGCGGCTGCCGCGCCGGTGAAAGAGTTGCACGCCGTACCGTTTCTCGAGCTGCTGGATGCGCGCTGTGACGGTAGGCTGACTTATCCCCAACCGTCGCGCGGCAGCCGTGACGCTGCCCTGTCGAACCGTTTCGTAGAATGCAGCAAGCAGAGGAGCGAGCATTTTCTATTTTCCCAGACAGTATCCGGCGGAGGGGATGCAGCATGTGGGCCGACCGTACACCACCAGTCCAGTCCCACGTTCGTGAGATACGTAAGGACTGGAAGCTTTATCCGGGGCACGCGCTACCGAGTTACGAAGTCATTTCCTTGCGGTAGCGATTTGCATGGAAGATAACCTCTGCTTCGCCGTTGCGAACAAGCTGCCATTGAAAATTGGCTTTGCGGCCAGTACGCGTTGCACCGCCTCCGTCGCGAGGAGGTCTTCTGCGAAGGTGTCGTCGTACATTATCGCCCGACGCTTGACGTCGCTGGCAAGAGGGTTACGGAAGGATTACGGAGCGCGTCGAACACGATATGTGTTTCCGTTTGAGATACGGGGCGGGCAGCACCAGCGAACACCAGTACGTCGTCCAATCCCATGAAGTTGACGGGAAAAACCATCAAAAAAGTCAGACTTTTGGTACCGTCCGGCAGTTCTGCGATCTGCTCGATCGGAGGGCTGTATTGCGACCATGCGTTCGCGTGGTCTCTCGGCAAGTCGTGTTCATTGTCCGTTTTCAGGCACGCGGAGATGGTGTGCGAGTGCAGGCCGGCGCTGCGATAGCACTCCGCCGTCTTGTCTGCGAAGAGGCGCCAATTGCCGGCGGGGGTGTATTCCGTGCGGTCCACATAGATGTAATCTCTCACTCGGCCGCCGACATTCTGAACGATTTCCATGGCGTCGCCAAGATCCCGCAGCTTCGAATATGTGCGTCTGAGGTCGTCGCTGGCAAGTGGCGTGTATGTGCTCGAGGTGAGGTGTTCGCGCGCAGAAGATTTCGTTCAGTCGAATTGCTGCCCAAGCGCTTTAAGCAAAAGCCGTTACATAAGGCCACTCAGCAACCGCTTAGTTCTACGACTCGAAGGAGTCGAGGGATTCAATCGCTTTCTCAAGGTTGCGTCTTCTGCGCCGATTACCGGCGACTTACCTCCAGGTCCGAGGGTATAGGTTTACACCATGAATCTCAGACAGAAATTCGTCAGTCTGGCAGTTGGCACAGGATCTGCCAGCATTCGGAGAAAGGGCAGTAAGTTCATTTCACTGCGCCAGCGTTGCCCGAATGTGTCAACCATGTCTCCGCACACCCGTTACCCATGTCTCCGGTCCATACACCGCTCAACCGATCTCAACCACAATCTTGCTAGCCGCGCTGCCGTCGGCCACGGCCTCATGAGCCCGCTCGGTTTCACCCAGCGCGAAGCGCCGCAAATCCACCCGCGGCTTGAGCTGCCCCCCCTCGGCAAGCCGCGTCGCTTCGCCAAGCATCTCACCATGATGCACGCGGTTCTTACCGCGCAAAAGCGGATAAAGCGTAAACACACCCGAATAAGTCGCCTCACGAAACGACAGCGGCGCGAGCGCATGCGTACCCCACCCGAGCGCGCTCACCACGTGCCCATAATGCTTGACCGCGGCAAACGAAGCATCGAGCGTCTTGCCGCCCACCGTGTCCACCACGAGATCGAACCCGGCACCCGCCGTATGCGCCTGAACATACTGCTCGACGCTTAGTGCGCCGTAATCGATCGGCGTCGCACCCAGTTGAGAAATCACCTCGGCGTTGCGCGCGCTACCTGTCGCGAAGACGTTCGCCCCGAGTGCCCGCGCAATCTGCACGGCCACATGCCCGACGCCACCCGCGCCGCCCTGAACCAGCACGCTCTGTCCCGCCGCCAGGTGCGCGCGATCGACGATGCCCGACCACGCCGTTATGAACGCCAGCGGCAGCGCGGCGGCTTCGCGCATCGAGAGATTCGCGGGCTTGCGCGCGAGAAGGTCCGCGTCGACGGCGGCGTACTCGGCCAGCGAACCTTGAATGCCGCCCACGCCGCCCGTCATGCCGTACACCTCGTCGCCGGGCGCGAAACGCGTGACGCCCGCGCCGACCGCTTCGACCACGCCCGCCATGTCGATGCCGAGCACGAGCGGCAGCGGATGCTTCGCATGCTCGGCCTTGCCTGCACGAATCTTGACGTCGAGCGGATTGAGGCCCGCAGCATGGACGCGCACGAGCACCTGGCCCGTTTGCGGCTGCGGGCGATCGAGCGTGGCCAGTTCGAGCGGACCATCGTACTGGCTGAGGACGAGTGCTTTCATTGTCAGTGTGTGTGCCGTTGCGGGTTGTAAAGGATAACCAGGCGAAATTCGCCTAGCCCTTGTGATTGAGCTGCGAGGCGGCATCGCGCAGCGCCGTGCGCAAGCCTTCCTCCACCACCGGGTGATAGAACGGCATCGCCACCATGTCGTCCACGCTCAGTCCCATCTGCACGCTCCACGCGAGCAGGTGCCCGATATGTTCGCCCGCCGGTCCAAACCATTCCGCACCCACGAAGCGCCGCGTCGCGCGATCCACGTACACGTGGCCGATGCCGTGGTTCTTGAGCATCACGCGGCTGCGGCCCTGGTCCTCGAAGCTCACGGCACCCGTCACGAAGCTGCCTTCCACCAGTTCCCGATGTGACTTGCCAACCATGGCGATCTGCGGATCCGAGAACACGATCGCAAGCGGCGCACGGCGCGCAACGGGTTCGACTTCGGGAAAGCGAGCCGCATTGCGGCCCGCGGCGCGGCCCTCGTCGGCGGCTTCGTGCAGCAGCGGCAGCACGTCGTTCGCGTCGCCCGCCAAAAATACCGGCGCGGTGCCGACTTGCAGCGTAGCCGGGTCGAAACGCGGCACGCCGTGCGCGTCGAGTTCGAGCGAGGTGTTTGCAAGGCCCAGGTTCTCCACGTCGGGTTCCCGGCCCGTTGCTGCCAACACGTAATCAAACGTTGCTTCGGAGTGCGTGCCATTCGAGCGGGCGTACCGCAGCGTCACGCCTGCATCGCTGCGCGCAGCCGATACGACGCGTCCCTGCGTCTCGAACTGCATTTCCGCGCCGAACACGCGGTGTGCTTCGCTGATCAGACGCGGGTCCGTGAGCGGCCCTACGCTGCCGTGCGAGCCGCCGTACAACGTAACCCGCACGCCGAGCCGCGCAAGCGCCTGGCCGAGTTCGAGACCGATCACGCCCGCGCCGACCACCGCCACGCTGCTCGGCAAGTCCTCCCAGGCAAACACGTCGTCGTTGACAATGAGCCGGTCGCCAAGTCCGGCGAGCGAGTCGGGCACCGTGGGCGTCGAGCCCGTGGCGATCACGACGCTTTTCGCGCGCACCTGCGTGTGCTCGCCAACCTGAAGCAGGCCGTCGTCGATGAAGCGGGCGTGCCCAACGAGGCGGTCCGCTTCGGGCAGCGCGAGCGTGCTGTCCACGACGAAACCGACGAACCGGTCCCGCTCGCTGCGCACGCGCTCCATCACGGCCCGGCCGTCGATTTCCATGCCGAGCGGATTCACACCGAAACGCGGCGCCATGGTCACCGCGTGCGCCGCCTCGGCTGCCGCGATCAGCAGCTTCGAAGGCATACAGCCCACGCGCGCACACGTCGTGCCGTAAGCGCCGCCTTCAATGATGATTGCGCTTGCACCTTCCGCCTTCGCGGCGCGGTAGGCGGAGAGTCCGGCCGTGCCGGCGCCGATGATGGCGACATCCGTTCGCAGGGTTTGCATCGTGTTTCCTCGAGGGGTTCATGCATGCGTTTCCATGACCCAGTCTAGGAGGTCCACCCGCGCGGGTGAATGTCGGCGCTGCTCAAGTTCATGCCCGATCGTCTCACGGGCGGCGCGGGTCGCCGGTCACCCGGGCATGTGCTGCGCGAGCCAGTCGATCAGCGCGCGCACTTTCGGCGGCAAAAAGCGGTTGGGCGGATAGAGCATCCACACCGGGCCGCTATACGCGCGCGGCTCCAGCGACCACTCGGGCAGCACGCGCACGAGCAGGCTGTCGCGCAGTGCATCCGCCGCGGCGAATTCGGGCAGGCTCGCAATGGCCCAATCCGCAAGCGCCGCATCGCGCCGCGCGCCCACGTCGTTGGCGATATAGCGGCCTTTCACCTCGACGGCATGCGTTTGCGCGCCGCGCCGGAAGGTCCAGCGGTTGTCGTCGGGCGTTTCGCCGAGATAGAGGCAGTCGTGGCTGGCGAGGTCCTTGGGGTGCTTCGGCGTGCCGTGCGCGTGCAGGTAGCCGGGGGACGCGCACGGCATCCACTGCAGCGTGCCGAGCCGCCGCGCCGCGAGCCCCGGCGGCGGCGTGGGCGTCGGGCGAATCACGATATCGACGCTGTCGCGCACCGGATCGACGTCGCGGTCGGTGAAGATGAGTTGCACCGCGACCTCCTCATACGCGCGCAGGAAGCCGGAAATCAACGGATGAATGACGCTTTGCGCAAACGAAATGGGCGCGCTGATGCTGACGCGGCCATGCGGGCGGCCGGTCAGGCGGCTGGCGGCTTGCGCCGCGCTCGCGGCGGCTTCGACCATGTCCGTGCAGTGCCGGTAGACCTCGGTGCCGGATTCCGTGAGCCGCAGGCTGCGCGTGGAACGCTCCAGCAGGCGCGTGCCGAGCGCACGTTCGAGCCGCTGCATCTGGCGGCTCACGGTGGAAGGCGTGCTACCGAGATGGCGCGCCGCGACCGAGAAATTACCGGCGTCGACCACGCGGGCGAAGGTGGCCAGATCCGGCAGCAGCGGCAGGAGGTCGGCGGGATTCATGGCAGGCAGGGCGAAGTCATCTGTGCATTCGAAGCATAAATGATATTCAGTTGTAGCGGATTATCGCCGCGAAAGCATCGTTGGACAATGTGACGGTTTCCGGCTTATCCGCAGGCTCGTTCCCGATGAATGCTCTGACCCGTTCTTACCGCACCGTCGATCTACTGCTCGTGGCCGTCGCGCTCATCTGGGGCACGAGCTACGGCGTGGTGAAGGGCGCGCTGCTCGTCTACCCGGTGCTCGGTCTGCTCGCGCTGCGCTTTGGCATCACGTTCGTACTGCTGTCGCCCGCGTTGCGCGGTCTGCGTCATGTGACATGGCGCGAGCAGATCGGGGTGCTCGTCGCGGGACTCCTGCTGCTCGGCATCTTTCTGGCCGAGACGTTTGGCGTTTCACTCACGAGCGCCTCGAGTGCCGCGTTTCTCATTAGCCTGTGCGTGGTCCTCACGCCACTCGTGGAGTGGGCGTGGCTCAAGCGCGCGCCGCGGCCGGTGGAATGGGCGGCGGCCGGCGTGTCGCTGCTCGGCGCGCTGCTCCTGACGGGCGGCCATGTGGCGGCGAGCCCCGGCGATCTGCTGGTCGTGCTGGCCGCGCTGCTGCGCGCACTGGCGACCTGCGCGGTCAAGCGCGTGATGAAGTCGGGCGCCTTGCCGGCGCTCACGGTGACGGCGGTCCAGTCCGCCGTCGTGTCGATCGGCTGCGCCGCGCTCGCGATCACTGTCGCGCCCGAACAGTGGCAACCGCTGCCGCACTGGCAGGGGCACGGCGTGTTCTGGGGCAGCGTGATCTATCTCGTGGCGGGCTGCACGCTGTTCGCGTTCTTCGTGCAGAACTACGCCGTGAGCCGCAGCAGCCCCACGCGCGTGGCGTTGCTGATGGGCAGCGAGCCGGTGTTCGGTGCGCTCTTTGCCTGCGTGTGGCTGGGCGAGCGGCTTTCTTTGCCCGCGTGGATCGGCGGCATGTTGATCGTTGCGGCTTCGCTTTTCGCGCTCAAACGTGAACCCCAGGTCGAAGCGCAGATTGAAGCGCAGGACGCCATCAAAGCGTAGGTCGCGCCCACATCCGCAAAGCTGATATGCAATTGCGAATTAACTGGTAGGGGATCCAGACGCAGGCTGTTCCAATGGGCATTTCGACCTGGTCGATGCCGCAGGAGCGAGCCTTACGATGGCAAAAACGAACAAACCTATTCTGCTCAACGCGTTCAACATGAATTGCGTGGGACACATCAATCACGGGCTGTGGACGCACCCGCGCGACCGCTCGACCGACTACCGCACGCTCGCGTACTGGACGAATCTCGCGCGCACGCTGGAGCGCGGGCTCTTCGACGGGCTGTTTCTTGCCGATATCGTGGGTGTCTACGACGTCTATCAGCGCAACGTGGACGTGACGCTGCGCGAGTCGATCCAGTTGCCGGTGAACGACCCCACACTCGTCGTGCCGGCCATGGCCGCCGTGACCGGGCATCTCGGCTTTGGCGTGACGGTGAACCTCACGTACGAGCAGCCTTATCTGCTGGCGCGGCGCTTTTCTACGCTCGATCACCTCACGCAAGGCCGCATCGGCTGGAACATCGTGACAGGCTATCTGGACAGTGCGGCACGCGCCATGGGACTCGAGCAGCAACTGCCGCACGACGAGCGCTACGACCGTGCGGACGAGTACCTGGAAGTCCTCTACAAACTCTGGGAGGGTAGCTGGGAAGCGGACGCCGTGAAGCGCGACAAGGCCGCGCGTGTTTTCGCCGATCCTGCGAAGCTGCATCGCGTGGCGCATGCGGGACGTTACTACCGTGTGGACGGCTATCACCTTGCGGAACCGTCGCCGCAGCGCACGCCGGTGCTGTTCCAGGCCGGCAGTTCGGGGCGCGGGCAGCGCTTTGCGGCGCGTCACGCGGAATGCGTGTTCATTTCGCCGCCCGGGCGCGCTGCTGCGCGCGAGACGGTGCGTGCGCTGCGCGAACAGCTCGTGCAAGCGGGGCGCCGGCCCGACGATGTGAAGGTCTTCGTCGGCGTGGCGGTGGTGCCGGGCTCCACTGAGCGCGAAGCGCGCGAGAAGTATGCCGACTACCGGCAATATGCGAGCCGTGAAGCGGGGCTGGCGCATTTCGCGTCGAGCACGGGTGTCGATTATTCGCAATACGATCTGGACGCGCCCGTGGATTATGCGCCGGGCAATGCGATCGAATCCGCCACGCGGACGGCGAAGCAACACGGCTGGACGCGGCGCAAGCTGCTGGAGATGTTCGAGCTGGGTGGGCGCTATCCGGCGATTGTCGGCAGCGCTTCGCAGGTGGCGGATGAACTGCAGGCGTGGATTGACGAGGCGGATGTGGATGGGTTCAACCTGAGCCGCACTGTCGTGCCCGAGAGCTACGAGGATTTCGTGGATCTCGTCGTGCCGGAATTGCAGGCGCGTGGGCGGTATAAGACGGCGTATGCGCCGGGGACGTTGCGGGAGAAGTTGTTTGGGGGGGAGGCTACCTTGCCGCAGCGGCATGCTGGGGCGGGGTATCGGTGGGGGACTGAAGTTGTTTGAATGGGATTTAATGGGAGAGGCCAAAGCGCCGGGGAGCCGCGAATAAAAAAGCATCACGGCGCCCCGCGGCAAACCCCACCCACTCCCTTACTGCTGCGGCGCCCCCTGCCAGGCAGGCAACGTAGCCCCGTGATACACAGCAATAATCTCCGAAGCCACATTAGGCTGCTGATAGCTCTCCACAAGCGCACGCACCCAACCCGCGTTGGCATCCTTCTCATTCACGGCAATGAAGTTGCGATAAGGATTGCCCGTCACCTTCTCCTGAGCAATCCGCTCCTGCGGGATCTTGATCCCCGACTTCACGGCCCAGTCCGTATTGACGACGGCCGCGTCCAGATCGCCGATCGCGCGCCCGACGATCCCCGAATCGAGTTCCTTGATATGGATATTCTTCGGATTCTTCGCGATGTCGCGTGCGGTCGGCAGCAGGCCGACGTCGTCGCGCAACGTAATGAGCCCCTGGGCCTGGAGCAACAGCAGCGAGCGGCCTTCGTTGCTCGGATCGTTCGGCACGCCAATGGTCGCGCCCTGCGGCAAATCCGCGACCGACTTCACCTTGCGTGAGTACAGCCCGATCGGCTGCACGTAGGTAAAGCCGACCGGCACGATCTTGTAGCCGCGTGCCTTGATCTGCGCGTCGAGATACGGCTTGTGCTGGAAGGAATTGGCGTCGAGGTCGTGGCTGGAAAGCGCTTCGTTGGGCTGCGTGTACTCGGAGAACGTGGTCACCTTGATCGTGAGGCCGCGCTTCGCGGCGTTGGCGGCGACCACGCGCCACACGTCCTCGTCCTCACCCGACATGATGCCCACGCGCAACGTCTGGTCTGCCGCGTGTGCGAGCGTCGCGCCCCCGAAACTTACGCCCAGCGCGAGCGAAGCCAGCATCGCGCCCAGCAAGGTTCTTTTCTTCATAGGATCCGTTATTCGAAGAGTTGTGGATAAGGCGATGCTAGAGAGCGCGCGGCAAGCGGACAACCAATTTTCGGAGGATTGCTTAGCTATATTCGTCGTTTTGCGGCGCGCAGCGGCGTGGCTAGGATGCAGCGATTCCATCCATCACGCGAGTCTCGTTCCATGTCCACTCTCGCCGTTGCCGCTTCTGAACTCGTCGAAGCCGCCGGGCAGGCGCAAGCCCCACAACATGCCGTGATCCGCTCCGCTCAGGACGTCTCACGCATCGTCAACGCCGGGGCCGCGCAGGGCAGCAACGCGCGCATCGTGATCGCCATCGCGCTGGGCGGCGTGTTTCTCGACGCCTACGATCTCACCTCGCTCGCCTATGGCATCAAGGACATCGCGCGCGAATTCTCGCTGTCGCCCGTGCAAGTCGGCTTCGTTTCGGCGGCCATTACGTTCGGCGCGATTCTCGGCGCCCTGTTCGGCGGCTATCTCACGGACCGCATCGGGCGCTACCGCGTATTCATGGCCGACATGCTGTTCTTCGTCGTGGCCGCGATCGCGGCCGGCCTCGCACCCAACGCCTGGGTGCTGGGCGGCGCACGCTTTCTCATGGGCTTCGGGGTGGGGCTCGATCTGCCAGTCGCCATGGCGTTTCTTGCCGAGTTCTCGCGCGTGGCGGGCAAGGGCAACAAGGCGGCCAGCGTGGCGGCGTGGTGCCCCGCATGGTACGCGGCCACGAGCACCTGCTATCTGCTCATTCTCGGCCTCTATGCGATCCTGCCCGAGCATCAGCTCGGCTGGCTCTGGCGCATCACGCTCGCGTTCGGCGCGGTGCCGGCGCTCGTCATCATTGCCGTGCGTAGCCGCTATATCAGCGAGTCGCCCGTGTGGGCCGCGAATCAGGGCGATCTGGAAGGCGCGGCGCACATTCTCAAGCGCTCGTATGGCGTGGATGCCGTGGTCGAGCGCGGCGAAGCGCCCACGCGAGCGCCGCGTGCCGCTTCATGGCGCAACTACGGCGTGCTTTTCAACGCCACGTATCGTCGCCGCACGATTCTTGCCGCAACGATCGGCGCGGCGTCTTCTTTCGGTTACAACGCGATCATCTTCGGCCTGCCCGTGATCATCGCGAGCTTTCTCCAGCAGGGTCCGCTCACCACCATTGTCGCTTCGCTCACGCTCAACCTCTTGTTCGCATTCGTTGGCGGGTTGATCGGCGTGCGTACCGCGCCCACTGTCGGCGCGTGGAAAATGACCGTGCTCGGCCACACGCTGCAGTTCGTCTCGCTCATTGGTCTCGCGCTGATCGGCCATCCGGGCAGCGCCTTTTTCGTTGTGGTCGCCATTCTGCTGCTGGGCGGCTATCTGTTCGGGCAGGGCTTCGGCCCCGGTTCGCATTGCATGACCTATGCATCGCTCAGTTATCCGACCTCGCTGCGCGGCATTGGCGTGGGTTTCAATCAGACGCTCGTGCGCTCCGCTTCCACGGTGTCGCTATTCCTGTTTCCCGTGCTCGCCGCGGCGCTCGGCACGAAGGTCTTCTGGGTGATCGCCATCGCGCCGCTCGCTTCGCTGCTCGTGCTGCTCGCGATCCGGTGGGAGCCCTCGGGCTACGACATCGATAGTGAGGATTATGCGGATGAACCCGAAGAAGCTGCAATTGGAGCATAAGCAAAGAGGAATAAGTCATTTTCGTTTCGAACATACGCATTCCATACTGAGTGCGAGGCGCGCGCTTCGGGATGTGTAGCGCCTGTTTAACGGCGACATGGCGATTGCCGCAATCGAGGTTTGAACAGGGGAAAACTAACTATGAGCCATACGACTCTTGCGGATGAGGGTGGCAAGCGCGCGGGTGAGACCGTCACCGCGCAACGCAGGCCGTTCGGGACGGAAGACTGGTGGGCGGTTGCAATCGGGCTGTTCGTGATTGCGATCGCATATGGGCTGTTTGCTTCGGGCGGCAGTATCAAGAGCCTTGCCGTGGCGCCCGGGCGCTGGAACGACTTCGACGAGCTCGCTCGCAACCTCGCCGCGCATGCGGGAGCCTATGTCGCGCTTTTCGTGGGGTTTGCGGCCGTGTTCTCGGTGGCCATTGCGGCGCTCGGCTTGCCGGTCGCGCAATTCATTCGGGGATTCTTCGTCCTCTTCGTGGTGTCGGCGGCCATCTTCATCGTCGGCGCCTGGGCGCAGGCCGCGCGCTACAACCTTGAGCCGCCGCTCATCGCACTGGCGCTCGGGCTCATCGTGTCGAATATTTTCACTGTGCCCGCCTGGCTTGCGCCGGCGCTGCGCGTGGAGTTCTACATCAAGGTCGGGATCGTGCTGCTCGGCGCGACGCTGCCGCTCACGTTGATTGTGTGGGCGGGACCGGTTGCCGTGGGGCAGGCTACCATCGTTTCGCTCGTCACGTTTTTCGTGATCTATGGCACGGCGCGGGCGCTGAAGATCGACCAACGCTTCGCCGCAGTGCTCGGCGTGGGCGGTGCGGTGTGCGGCGTTTCGGCCGCGATCGCGATTGCGGGCGCGGTGCGCGCGCGGCGCGAGCAGGCTTCGGTTGCGATCACGCTGGTCGTGGTGTGGGCGATCGTGATGGTGTTCGCGCTGCCGGCGCTTTCGCGTGCGTTCGGCCTGCCGACTGGTGTGGCTGGGGCCTGGATCGGCACTTCGGAGTTCGCGGACGCGGCGGGCATTGCTGCCGCCCAGGCCTACGGCGACTTTGCGCGACACGCGAGCGGCGCAGTGGCGGGTGCGCCCGATGCATCGCTGCAAGCATTCGTGTTGATGAAGGTGGTGGGCCGCGACATCTGGATCGGCATCTGGGCCTTCGTGCTGGCGATCGTGGCGACCACGCGCTGGGACCGCGAGGCCGGTGACGAAGTGCAGACCACGACGCGCGCCCGCGAAATCTGGACGCGGTTTCCCAAGTTCGTGGTCGGGTTCGTGATTGCTTCGGCGTTTGTCACGTGGGTCGCTTCGCACTACACGCTGGCCGAATACCGCGGCGCCGTAACGCCAGGCTTCGTCGCGCCGATCGTCGCGTTGCGCACGTGGGCGTTCACGTTCTGCTTTCTCAGCATCGGCCTCACGACACGCTTCGCCGCGCTTTCGTCAACGGGCGTCAGGCCTCTCGTCGCGTTCACGGTCGGTGTGGCCGTGAATGTGGTGCTCGGGTATCTGCTTTCGGCGCACCTGTTCGCGCCGTACTGGCTTGCGCTCGGAAAATGAACTTGAATGGCGCGGCGCAATCCGGGAAGCGCCCACTGTGCGGGCAGTGTGCGCACTGGGCCGAAGACCGCGCGTTGTTGGAGGCACGCATCCCCGGGTTGGCTTCGTTCGGCTCGGCTTATGGGGCGAGTGTTGGGGAGAGCCGGTTATGTCTGCGGCACGACCGTTTGACTCAACCGGAGGACCGCTGCGCGGCATTTGTTGCGCGCATCGCGTGAGGCATTCAACGAAGCTCGGGATAGCCTTGCTGCGCGGCGGCATTCGCGATTGCTTCGATCTCGGCGTACGTTTCTCCCCTGAGTCGCGCGAATCCGCGCAGGCGCAACCTGCGTGCGCGCTCGGCGTCGGCTGCATGAGCGGCATCTAGCGCATCTCGCAGCCTGTGCGTCTGATCTTCGCCGAGCGCACGTGAGGCGATCAGCGGAAGGCCTGGGGCTGAGGCTGTCATGCCGATGGTTTGCACGCCGTCGAACCGTTCGGGATGCGAATCGTGCAGCAATGCGAACATGACGCAGTCGATGGCGCCCACGTCGGCGGCGCCGCTTGCCAGCGCATCTAACGTGGCCGCGTGCGAGCCTGTCCAGAGTACCGAGGCGAAGAAGCGGCCCTCGCGTGCAAGCGGCGCGACCGCGTGGCGCAACGCGTTCATGCCGCTATGCGAATCCGCGCTGTTGCATGCGGCGCGCAGGCCGCGGCACGCTTCCAGCGTTTTCGCGCCGCGTTCCCACGCCTGAGATGAAACGGCGAGCACGCTTCGATAGCGCGGGCCGTCGCAACCGGGTGCGTCGAATATCGGGGTCGCAATCAGGCGGACTTCGTTGGCCAGGCCGAGCATGCGGTACGGAAACCCGCAAGTCTGCGAGAGCAGCAAGTCCTCGCGGCGCCAGTGAGGCATGAGTTCGCCCTCCGGCGCGTTCTCGATCGTGATGTCGCCCATGTCGAACGAGCGCGCAACGATGGCCAGACTGTCGCTCAATAGCGAGCGCCACGCCGCCGCATGTTGCGGCGTCACGTTGTACATCGGCAGGGAGGTGATCCAGCGGGTCATCGGCGCATTCTACGCCGCACGCACGTGGCGCGTCGCGCAGCGCGGTGAGATAAGCAAATGGCAATTCATTGGTTGGTGAAGCGCCGCGCGTTCGGTAGGGTGAGGACCTGCGTTGCTTTGCTCTCCGTATGGAGTGGCACCATCCTTCATCGCGGGAGCTGGCGAACATGGCCGAATACTTCGACGCAGACCACGCGCGGGAAGTCGCCGCGCTCGCCACCGGGTTCACCGCACGCACGGAATGGCCCACGTGGCTGCTGATCGCCGTGATCTACGGCGGCTGGTTTGCGGTGCTGGCGTTCGTGCGCTCGGGTCTGCTCACGCTCGTGGCCGCCACGCCATGCCTCATCGTGCTGTGCGCCTGGCATATGTCGCTCCAGCACGAATTGCTGCACGGTCATCCCACCCGGTTCGCCTGGCTGAACATGGCGCTGGGCTGGCCGCCGCTCGCTATATGGTTTCCCTATGCGGTGTACCGCGAGAGCCATATGGCGCATCATCGCGACGAAGCGTTGACCGTGCCCGGCATCGACCCCGAAACGAACTACGTGCAGCACGCGCAGTGGGCCCGCCTGCCGCGCTGGCATCGCGTGCTATGGCACGCACGCAAGAGCTTCGTGGGGCGGGTGGTGATCGGGCCGCCGATGAGCGTGGCTGCCATGCTCGCCGGCGCGGCGAAAGCGCTGCGAAGCGGCGACTGGCGAGACGTGCCGATGTGGCTCGCACACTGCGCAGCTGTCGTGCTGCTGCTCTCGTGGGTGCAGCGTTACGCGGGCGTGCCCTGGTGGTGGTATCTCGCCGCCGTCAGCTGGCCCGCGCTCGGGCTCGCGATGGTCCGCTCGCTGTACGAGCATCGCGCGGCGTCGCATCCCAAGGCGCGCATCGCCATCAACGAGGCCGGCCTCGTCATGCGCTTTCTGTATCTGAACAACAACTATCACCTCGTGCACCACGATCTGCCGCGCTTGCCGTGGTTTCAACTGGCGCGTGCCTACCGCATGCGGCGCGACGACTATCGCCGCAAATGCGGCGGTTTCGTGATCGAAGGCTACGCCGCGCTGCTCAGGCGTTACGCGTGGCGCGCGACGGATGCCCCCGCGCACCCGTTCGGCGACAACACCGCGCAGTGACGTTCACTCGCGGAACCGTTTGAAAAAGAGGCGAATGTCGGCCGCGAGCAGATCGGGCTCTTCCATGGCGGCGAAATGGCCGCCGCGCGGCATGTCGGTCCATTGCGCGACATTGAACACGCGCTCGAGCCACGACCGCGGCGGGTGATTGATCTCGCTGGGAAAGCGCGCGAAGGCGACGGGCGGCGCCACGCGTTGCCCGGCCGCGAAGCGAAACGGCTGGAGACGGTTTTCCCAGTACATCTGCATGGACGTGCCGATGCTGCCTGTGAACCAGTACAGCGAAAGGTCCGTGAGCAGGGTGTCCTTCGAGAACCGGCGCTCGATGTCGCCGTCGCAGTCGCTCCATGCGCGAAACTTCTCGCCGATCCACGCGGCCAGTCCCGCGGGCGAGTCGTTGAGCGATGCTGCCGCCGTTTGCGGCTTCGTGCTGTGCATATGCGCGTAGCCGCCCTCCAGCGCTGCCCAGTCGGCCTTTTCGCGCAGATAGTCCTGTTCCGCCTCAGTGAGCGGGGCCTGCGCGGCATCGATTGCGGGCTCGTACGAGCTGGGCAGGAAGTTCAGGTGGATGCCCTCCACGGCCTGGCTGTGCCGCGCGGCGAGCGCGATGGACACGCCCGCGCCGAGGTCGCCGCCCTGCGCGCCGAAGCGCTCGTAGCCGAGACCGCGCATCAGCGCGGCCCACAGGTCTGCGATCTGGAACGCGGAGGTGCCGGGTGCCGCCGGCGCGGGTGAAAAGGCAAAGCCCGGCAGCGACGGGACGACGACGTCGAATGCTTCGGCCGGGTCCGCGCCGAATGCGGCGGGGTCGCAAAGCCGGTCGAGCAGCGCATGGAATTCGACGAACGAGCCCGGCCAGCCATGCGTGATGACGAGCGGGTAGGGCTTCGGGCCCGCGCCGCGCCGATGCACGAAGTGCACGCGCTGGTCGCCTGCGGCACCCGCCCCCCCCACTTCGGCCATGAACTGCGGCAACTGGTTCAGCGCGCGTTCCGCGGCGCGCCAGTCATATTCATCTGCCCAATACGCGACGAGCTCGCGCAGCCACGCATTATCCGCCCCTTGTTGCCACGCCGGTGACGGCGTAGCGTTGGCCCAGCGCGTGGCGCGCAAACGCCGGCGCAGGTCGTCGAGTGCCTCGTCGGGTACGCGAATTTCAAATCGGTCGATATGCATGGTGGTTCATCCGCACGCTGGCAGGCCAGGGAGCTGACCATTATGAGCGAATTCGCCGCCGCGCATCGGCCGCCCCCAGCGACCCTTCGAATTCCATCCATCGCTTACCAGATGTTTATCGAGGCATCCATTTCATTTATCGGCGTTTGGGCAGCGCGGCGGGGCCGCGCCACGCCTCATCGGGCCAGCGCGGCGCGGCGTAAACCCCACGGCGTCCGTGGGTTCCGCTATTTTCAGCCGTCGGCTGCCGCGCCCGCTTATTGGCATGAGCGGTATTTTTCGCGCCATCTAGGTAATAGCCCTGGCTACTAGCGCGGTGGGGCCAATTCGTACCGTAGCGCAACGATTCGAATCAGCAGCAGAGGTCCCAATGATCATCGACATTCATGGCCACTACACGACGGCGCCCGCAGCGCTGGAAGCGTGGCGCAAACGCCAGATAGCGGGCATCGCCCATCCGTCGGAGATGCCGAAGGTATCGGAGCTGAAGATCAGCGACGACGAATTGCGCGCATCCATCGAACTCAATCAGCTCAAGCTGATGCGCGAGCGCGGTCTCGACCTGACGATTTTCAGCCCGCGCGCGAGTTTCATGGCCCATCACATTGGCGACTTCGAGGTGTCGAGCACCTGGGCCGCCATCTGCAATGAGCTGTGCCACCGCGTGAGCGAGCTTTTTCCCGACCATTTCGTGCCGGCCGCGATGCTGCCGCAAAGCCCGGGCGTCGATCCCGCCACGTGCATTCCGGAACTCATCAAATGCGTGGAGCAGTACGGCAATGTGGCGGTCAACCTGAATCCCGATCCCTCGGGCGGCCACTGGACGAGCCCGCCGCTTTCCGATCGCCACTGGTACCCGATCTACGAGAAGCTCGTCGAATACGACATTCCGGCGATGATCCACGTGAGCACGAGTTGCAACGCGTGCTTCCACACCACGGGCGCGCACTACCTGAACGCCGATACGACCGCATTCATGCAGTGCCTGACGTCGGACCTGTTCCGCGATTTCCCCGCGCTGCGCTTCGTGATTCCGCACGGCGGCGGCGCCGTGCCTTACCATTGGGGGCGCTTCCGGGGCCTCGCGCAGGAGCTGAAGAAACCGCCGCTCAGCGAGCATCTGCTGAACAACGTGTTCTTCGACACCTGCGTGTATCACCAGCCCGGCATCGACCTGCTCACGCGCGTAATTCCCGTGGACAACATTCTGTTCGCGAGCGAGATGATCGGTGCGGTGCGCGGCATCGACCCCGAGACGGGGCACAACTACGACGACACGAAGCGCTATATCGAAGCTGCGCATGTCGATGCCGCGGATCGCTACAAGATCTACGAAGGCAACGCGCGCCGCGTGTATCCGCGCCTCGACGCGCGGCTCAAGGCAAAGGGGCTGTGAGCGCGCACGTTGCGCCTCGCAATCCGTGCAATACCAGCGAAGCGTAAGACAAGGCGGCCTCGCTCACCCTCGACTGAAACGGAAGTCAATGACAAAGGACGATGTGAAAAGCAACGCCGCGCTGGCGGGGATCGGGTCGATGGCGACGCGCCTCCTGCTCGCGGGTCTCGCCGAGCAATACGAGCGCGCAACGGGGCAGCGGCTGACTGTTGCCGCGATAGGCGGCGTGGAGGCCGCGCGGCGTGTGCAGGCCGGCGCGCCATTCGATTTCGCCGTACTGGCGTCGGCGGCGATCGACCGCCTGGCGGCGGGCGGGCACCTCATTGGCGCGCGCACGGACGTCGTGCGCTCCGGCATGGCGGCGGCCGTCGCCGCGGGTGCGGCGCAGCCGGATATCGGCACTGAAGACGCACTGCGCGAGACGATGCTGCGCGCGGCGCGCATCGGCTACTCGACGGGGCCTAGCGGCGACCATCTGCTGCGGCTGCTCGAGCGCTGGGGCGTGGCCGAAACGCTCGGCCCGCGCCTCGTGATGGCGCAGCCGGGCGTGCCGGTGGCCAGCCTGATCGCGCAGGGCGAGGTCGAGATCGGGTTTCAGCAATTGAGCGAGCTAAAGGATGTGCCGGGCGTTGACGTGATCGGGCCGCTGCCGGCCGGGGCGCAACTCGTCACGGTCTTTTCCGCGGCGATCTGTGCGGTGTCGCAGCAGCGGCAGGCGGCGGCGGACTTCCTCGCGTTCCTCGGTTCGGCGCGCGCCGAGGTGACCAAGCGGGCGTTCGGCATGGAGCCGGCAGGCAGCGCGGCGTACGGGCTGTAGCAGGGCGCCAGCAGGACGGCAATAAGAGCAATAGAAGGAGCAATAAGACGATTGGATTGGACATCTCATGTCGCACGGTCCACGTATCCAAATTAATTAGGCTTACTAATCAGAAAAACAGAATCGGAGGCGTGAAAAGTGAATCAGAAGAACACCAGAACGGACAACCCCAGGAGGCAAGCATGAGAACCCTGCATACCCGGCGGCTTTTCACGAGCGTGCGCGCTCGTGCCGCCTCGCTGCTCTCGCTGTGCGCCCTCTTCGCGGCGGCCACGCTCGTGGCCGCGTGCGGCAGTGGCGGCAGCGGCAGCAGTAGCGCCGATGCGTCGAAAGCTCCGCTCGCGGTCGTCGCGCCCGTGGTGGATTGCTCGAAGCTGGCGTCGGTCGACATCACCGATATTGGCGGCGCGGGCAGTGCGATCACTTCGGCTAGCGTCACTACGGCGACCATCAACGGCGCTTCGGTCAACTTCTGTACGGTGAAGGGCACGCTCGCGCCTTCGAATACGTTTGAAGTGGCGCTGCCGGTGAACACGTGGACGCAGCGCTTTGCGGCGCTGGGCTGCGGGGGGCTGTGCGGCAACCTGAGCGACCCGACCCAGCAGTCGTCGTTCAGCTTTAGCTACACGTGCCCTCTCGTGCAGGAAGGCGGCTTCGTGACCGCGGCGACCGACATGGGCCACTCGGGCAACGACACGACGTGGACCACGGACCCGCAAAAACAGGCCGATTTCGCCTATCGCGGGCAGCACATCACGACGCTCACGGCGGAGAAGCTCATCAAGGCCTATTACGGGCAGACGCAGAAGTACGCGTACTTCATCGGCTGTTCGGACGGCGGCCGCGAAGCGCTCATGGCCGCGCAACGCTACCCGGACGACTATAACGGCATCGTCGCGGGGGCGCCGGCTGCGCACTTCCAGATCCAGAACTCGCTGTATCACGGCTGGAGCGTGGAGTCGCAAAGCACGACCGGCGACAGCACTGGCAACGCGACGCTCTACGCCGACAAGGCGCTCGTGCTGCACAAGGCCGTCGTCGCGGCATGCGGCGGCCAGGCGGGCGTGCCCGATGGCCTGATCGCCGATCCGCGCACCTGCAACTTCGATCCCGCCTCGATTCAGTGTGCGCAGGGCGCGACGAACACGAGCAACTGCCTGACCGCAGCCGAAGTCGCCACAGCGAGCAAGATCTATGGCGGACCGGTAGACGCGACAACGGGCGAGCGTATGCTGGCGGGCTCCCCGCAGATGGGTTCGGAGGAGAACTGGGTCGGCGTGGAAGTGCCGACGACGAAATCGACGGCCACGCCGGTTTCGGTGAAGAGCCTGTTCAGCTACATGATCGTGACGGGTGCCTATAACCTGATCTTCACGGGCTCGCCCAGCATGCCGACCATCGACACCTTCGGCTACACGGATGCGAGCTTCTATCCGACCTACCTGCAGGCCAACCATCCGCTGATGGACGCGACGAACCCCGACCTGTCGGCGTTCAGGAAAGCGGGCGGCAAGCTGATCCTGTGGCACGGCTGGGCGGATCAGCACATTTCGCCGCTCTTCACGATCCAGTACTACGAAGCGATGCAGAACACGATGGGCGCTTCGAACGTGAGCGATTTCGCGCGAATGTACCTCGTGCCCGGCGTGGCCCACTGCGGCGGTGGCGAAGGCTTCCCGAACATCGACCTCGTCTCGCAGATCACGGCGTGGGCCGAGCAAGGCACGGCGCCGAACGCGGTCATGACGTATCAGACCGATTCGTCGAACAACGTGACGGCCAGCCGCCCGGTTTATCCGTACCCGGCAGTCGCGCAGTTCATGGGCACCGGAGACTGGCATCTCGGCGCGAACTGGACGCAGGGCGCACCGCTGTACAACCAGCCCACGCATACCTGGGCAGGCTCGAGCTTCTATGCGACGTACACGCCGACTACGCAGGGTGTTGCCGCGCCTTAACGGGCAAACTTCGGGCACACTCACATGATTCACCGTTGAACCGGCCAGCCCTTCGGGGCTGGTTTCGTTTGCATCTCGATAACTGAATCGCATGGCAAATACGGGGCAAGGGCGGTGGCCTGAACGGCGCCGCCATATCGAAAAGCGCCGCACAAGAAGAGCGCCGCCTGGCGATGTAGCGACAACTGAATTCCGCACGATCGTCCGGCGCGTTTGCGAATCCTTTCGGAGAACATCAATTTTGCTTATCACGCTGGATTCGATTCCAGCCCCGAGCCGCATTGGGCAAAGCGCCGGCCGAATGAGCCCGGCCTTTACGCGGCGCGGCTTCCCGGGTGGTATCGCGGATGCGGGCGTGCCGAACTCGCCCATGCAGACGGGCGCGGATGTATCCAATATGTGGTTAACCCGCACTTTCAGACGAGGGGTTGGCCACCTATCGTGCCCCGACGGATAGCAGTTCATTGAAATTCGACTCGGGCACGAGCGAGCGGCAGACCACAGAACGGACAGGAAGGAGACTACAGATGTCTGGCAGCAAAACAATCGATATCAAGGCGTTCATCGACGAACGCCACATTTCGGCCTACCAGTGGCTACTGGTGGCGCTGTGCTTCCTCGCGGTGACCGCCGACGGCATGGACGTGGCCATCATGGGCTTCGTCGCGCCCTCCATCATTCACGAGTGGGGCATTTCGCGCCCCGAGTTCGGGCTCGTCATGAGCGCGGCGCCCATCGGCCTCGTGATCGGCGCGCTGGCCGCCGGCCCGGCCTCGGACCGCGTTGGCCGCAAGTGGGTGCTGATCACCTCCGTGTTCCTCTTCGGGGTGTTCACGATCCTCACGGCGTTCACGCAGTCGCCGGTTTCGATGGCGGTGCTGCGCGTGCTGACCGGCATCGGTCTTGGCGCGGCCATGCCGAACTCCACGACGCTGCTCTCGGAGTACTCGCCGCAACGCCGCCGCGCGCTGCTCATCACGATCATGTTCACGGGTTTCAACCTCGGCTCCGCGTTGATCGGCTTCGCGGCTGGCTGGCTCGTGCCGAACCATGGCTGGCGCGCGGTGCTGATCTTCGGCGGCGCCATTCCGCTCGCACTCGTGCCGCTGCAGGCCTGGCTGCTGCCGGAATCGGCGCGTCTGCTCGCCGTGCGGGGCGCCACGAGCAAGCGCATTGCTGCGACGCTGAACCGCGTGACCGGCGCGAATTTCGCCGGCGACGAGAACTTCGTTTCGACGGAGCCGCCGCTGCCCACGCGCAAGCCGATCGGCGTGCTGTTCTCGGAAGGCTATGGCGTGATGACCATCGCGCTGTGGGTCACGTATTTCATGGGCCTGCTCGTCATCTATCTGCTGACCGGCTGGCTGCCCACGCTGATCAAGGACGCGGGCCTTTCCATCACGGTGGCGGCGAACGTCACGGCCATGTTTCAGATCGGCGGCACGATCGGTGCCGTGCTGGTGGGCTGGATCATGGACAAGGTGCGTCCGGCGCGCGTGATCAGCGCGGCGTATGTCGGCGGCGGCATCTGCGTGCTGGCGCTGGCTGGCGTGGGCGCGCTTTCCTCGTCGCTCGCCCTGCTGGTATTCGCCGCGGGCTTCTGCATGAGCGGTGCACAAACGGGTTTGAACGCCTACGCACCGGGCCGCTATCCGACCGTTGCGCGTGCAACCGGTGTGAGCTGGATGCTGGGCATGGGCCGCTTTGGCAGCATCTTCGGTTCGGCCATCGGCGGTGCGTTGCTGGGCCTTGGCTGGGAATTCGCGGCGATTCTCGCGATGCTCGCCGTACCGGCGGTGCTCGCGGCGATTGCGATCCTGGTTTCGCAGCGCGCACGTCATTCGGAACCGGCTACGCAGGTGAGCGCGGCACACTGAGTCTGGTTTGGCAACAGCGCTGGATCGATCGGCGCGGCGGTGCGGATTGCACTGCCGCGCCGTCTTTTTTCGTATGGCGTGAGAGCGGAGGCATCGCCTCCGCCCGACTGCGGCTCAGCCCATCAAATCCTGAACGCGTCCACCGTTTCGATCACGGTCTGCGCATTCCTGCCCAGCGTGTTGGCCGAAATCGAAAAGTGATTCACGAGTGCGCTGTCTTGCTGCGTGAGCGCCTCGATATGATCGAGAGCCTGCTTGATCTCGGCGATGCTGGCGCTTTGCTCGCCGCTCGCGGTATTGATTTCGTCGATCAGCACGTTCACGTCGCGCACGGCCTGAACCGCCTGCTGCATCTTTTCCCGCGCCGTTTCGGTGAGCTGGCAGCCTTCCTGAACCTTCTGCGTCGAGTCGACGATCAGCCCCGCGATTTCCTTGGCGGCCATCGCCGCGCGGCCCGCGAGATTGCGCACCTCGCTCGCGACCACGGCGAAGCCGCGTCCGTGCTCGCCCGCGCGCGCCGCTTCCACGGCCGCGTTGAGCGCAAGAATATTGGTCTGGAAGGAAATCCCTTCGATCACCTGAATGATCTCGCCGATCTTGCGCGAGGCCTCGGTAATGCCCTGCATCGTCACCGTCATGGCTTCCACGGCGCGGCCGCTGTCTTCGGTGATGGCGCGCGCCTGGCCCGCACTGGTGGCGGCCTGGCGCGCCGCATCGGCAGTCTGCCGCACGTTGGCCGCAATATGCTGCATCGAAGCCGCCGACTGCTCGAGGCTCGCCGCCTGCGATTCGGCTCGCGCCGAGAGCGTCTGGCTGCCTTCGGACACGGTCGCCGTGGCGGCGCTCATTCTCGCCATCTGGTCGCGCGCGTCGCCGACGATGGCGCGCATGTTCAGGCTGACCTGATTGACCGATTGTTCGAGCTTGCCGACCACGCCGGTGGGCTTCCAGGTGTTCTCGACTTTTTGCGTGAGGTCGCCCATGGCGAGCCGCGTGGCCGCGCCCAACAGCCGACGCAACGGATAGATGAACATGAAGCGCATGCGGTATTCGGCCAGCACGCCGAACGCCACGCAAGCGGCGAGGCCGATCGCCGTGCGCACCGGCGTGATCGACGCGGCGCCGCCGTCGATCAGGACACCGGTGACCATACCGGCTGCGGCGAGACCGCTCGTGAGCAGGTAGGTCTGCGTCTTCATGGTGGGATGCACGAAGCGCGCAAGCCGCCCCACCATGTCCTTGCGAACGATTGCGCCTGCCTGCAGATGGTGCGCCTGCCGGCCGGCTCTTTGCTCTGCGAGCAAGGTCGCGTACAGCGCCTCGGCGGCGCGAACCTGATCGCGCGAAGCGGCGGTGTGAACGGCCCGGTACGCAACGACATGCTGCCCTTCGATGATGGGCGTGACGCCGGTTTGCACCCAGCAATGCCGCCCCTGGCTGAAGCGGTTCTTCAGCACGCCGACCCATGGTTCACGCTTTTTCAGCGTGGCCCACATGTCGCGATACACCTCGGCGGGCATGTCGGGGTGGCGCACGACGTTATGAGGCTGCCCGATCAGGGCTTCGCGGGAAAGGCCGCTGGCTGCGATAAATGCGTCGTTGCAGTAGGTGATCACGCCGCGCGTGTCGGTGGTGGAAACGAGCAGTTTCCCGGGTGGGAGAGCGGCTTCTCCCTGCTGGTTGGGTCGGGTCGATGATTCGGTGTGCACTCGTGGTCTCCGTCGCTTTTTGATTGGGTTGTCCCGCTGTCCGATGCTTATCGGCCGGTGTTTTCGATCATGAATGGGGCGGTTCGAGGGCAAAAAACGTTGCTGCGGCGGAGGAGGGCGATAAATGGAGCGGAGCGTTGGGGCGTGGGCCGGGGTGCCGTGGCTGAAACGCCCGTGGCATAAGGATCGCACCCAGGAAGACGAAGCGTCGGTGGCTTTTCAGTGGGCGTGTGCATGCACAACACCCGATAACTTCTTCGCAAGTCCAGCAAAGCAGATTCGATACGACTGGTCGAAACGTGTTCAGCAAAAGTCGATAGCGACGGCCATTCCGAATGACGTGGCTTAGCCCGGTCTCCTCCACTGCGTCACGTCAGTTGAGAGCAGACGTGATACGAGTCCAGTTTCGCTAGCTCGAGCTAGAACCCGGCGGCGAGATGTGGCGCAAATCCAATTCGCATTGCGTCCAGCGGTGATCAAGGCTTGTCCGCGTGGATCGCAGAACTCGCTTGCCTGCTCCGCAGGCTGCGCGTCAATTTTTCAATTGGCGGCTGGCGTTAGGACTGGGCGCCCGGGCGGTTGCAAACGAAGCTCGGGCTGCTTTTGCGCAACGAGGTTCCGCTTGATCGGCTACCGCGAAATTCTGTCTTAAAAAATAAAAGGACTCCGATTTATTGTCATTTAACAGGGATGTTAAAGATTCTGGGGAAGGCCGATGTCTGGTGATTGACGGAGCGTGCTTGCAGCCCTAGATTTTTCACGCGATAGCTGCGGACGCAACGATTTTGTTTTTTCGTTCCTTTCAACCGCACAGGAAAGCGTCGAATGAATGCTCTCTCGAAGAATTTCACCGATGCGCTGCGACACCCGAGCGTGCGCGTGACCCAGCATCTCAGGCTGTGGATCGGCAAGCAGGAGAATGATCTCGATGTGCTCGACTTCAAGGTGCGCGGCGGATTTTGCAAGGATTACGTCGTCATTGTCACGGTCACGTCTGTGCGCCTCGACATCGACGGCAAGGATTACGTCGGGCGGCGCGCGGGCCTGCAGGTCGACGAGCGCGCCGCGGTGCCCTCGGCGAACTGGACGACGCCTGCCGATCATGCGGCGGCCACTTTCAATGGGGTGGTGACGCGCTGGAAACGGATCCGCACAAGCCGTGACGAGGCGGCCTACGAGGTGCGCATCGAACCGCGCTTCGCTGCGCTCGGCAAGCGCATGGTCCACTCCGATGTGCTCACCGATGTCACGTTCGAGGAGATGGTCAGGAAGAAGCTGGTCGACGGGCAAAACTTCGACGCCTTCGATGTCGAGTTTCATCTCGAAGGGCCGCAGGAAAAGATGCAGCAGATCGTGATGTACGAGGAGTCGGTTTGGCACTTCATCGCACGTCATGCGAAGCGCAAGGGCATTTTCTGGTTCTACCGGCAGGAGCGCGGCGAGAACGGATTGCTCGATATCCTCGTATTCGCGAACAATCCGCGCGCCTATATCCGCTCGGTCAACTTGCGGCTGCTGGCCAGTTCGGGTCTGCACAGCAATTCGCACGAGGCGGCGCAGGAGGTTCATGAGCAGCGTGCCCTGGTGCCGGCGGCGATTGAAGTTTGGGAGCGGAACTACAGGACGCCGGAGGACCCGCTCAGGGCCATGGCGAAAGTCTCCGCGGAGGCGGACGACCGCTCGGTGTTCGGGCAGATCAGCCGCAGCGCGGAGTTCCATCTGACGCAGCAGCAGGGCGAGACGCTCGCTCAGGCGCGACGCGACGAGCAAGTCGCGCGTCAGGTGACGCTCGCTGGCGCTAGCGACGCGAAGGGCATTGCACCGGGCGTAGTGATCAAGCTGACCAACGCGAAGATGCCGAGCGCCGAATACGGCTTCGTGGTGACGTCGTTCAAGATGAAGGGAAGCCGCACGAAGCCCGCTTTTGCGCGCTTCAAGGCGATGCCCGCGCACCTGACGTATCGGCCGGCGTTTGACTACGAGCGGGATTGGCGATTTCTGACGGGGCCTGTCGTCGGCGTGGTCACGACATTGGACTCGACCCCCTACGCATACGTGGACGAATACGGGCGTTATCCCGTTGTACCGAAGTTCCTGCAGGGCTCGAGAAATGCCAATAACAAGCTGCTGAACCTGCGCCTGCTGCGTCCGTCATCGTCCTACCAGGGCGGCTTCCATTCGCCGCTGCTTCCCGCCACCGAGGTTTTGCTCGACGGGGCCCACGGCGATATCGATCGTCTCCATATAACTGGAGCCCTGCACGATTTTTCGCACCCTGATGTCGTACGAAGCACCGACGCGCTGTTTAGTTACGCGATCTGGCGCTCGCCGCTTCTCGGGGCAGAGATCGTTTTCAATGACCTGAAGGGCAAGGAAAGCGCGCGTATCGCGACGGTCTACAGCCGGTCTGCGATCAACCAGGGGTACCTGCTCAACAGTAAAAAGCTCCTTCGCGGTGAGGGGTACGAAATTACCTCGAAGTCGTGGGGCACGATGCGCGCGGCGAAGGGGCTGTTCTTCTCGGCGGACGCGGCAGCGGGACCGGATACGCCGCACCTGGAGATGCCTGCCGCCGTCGCGCAACTCAAGGCGGCGCTGCAGCGCGTAACGGACCTCGCGGCGGCGACGACGCAGGCCGGGGCCGATTCTGCCGACCGTGCGACGCAGTCGGCGCTGCTCGACGGCTTGAATCAGCTTCGTGACGCAGGGCTCCTCGCCAGCGCCCCGGCAGGTATGGCGTTCGTGACGCCGCGCTCGGCCCAGCACTCGGCCGGCGAAAACATGATCGTCACGGCGGGCCAGCACATGGACGTCAGCACCGCCAAACGGCTGCGGATGGCTGCGGGCGAACTGTTCTCGCTATGCGCGCACAAGCTCGGTATCAACCTCACCGCCGCGAAGGGGAAGTTCACGGCCTCGGCGCTCACCGACGGCATGGACCTGTTCGCACAGAAGCAGCTACGCATCGCGAGCGAGAGCGAGGACGTCCAGGTCTTGGCGAAATCGAAAGTCACGCTCAACAGCGGAGGGGCTTCGCTCGTCATCGAGGGCGGCAACATGACCTTCCACTGTCCTGGCGCGTTCACCATCAAGGCGGCCTCGTTCACGTTCGTCGGCCCCGAGAACGTGCCGGCCCCGTTGCCCTCTCTGCCGAAGAGCAGCCTGAAGATTCCCGAACCGTATTCGTCATCCCACTGAAGCCATGATCATCAGCCCTCCCTTTCTTCCGGCGTCGGGCCCGACGGCCAGCGACGCTTCGAAACTGGACCCCATGATGGATATCATCGACCAGTTCGAGATCGGCCATCACGGGGTCTGGCCGGTCACCTTCGACCGGCGTTCTCATTGCGCTATCCATCTGAATCCTGGTACGCAGGGCGCGGGTCGAGCAGAGCCGGTGCGCGCGATCGCTGATGGGGAGGTTGTCGCGTTCCGGGTCTGCAAGAACGGCATCCCGGATGGCGCGACCGATTCGAAGACCGGGCAGCCATTGCTGAACTCGAACGCCGGCTTCGTTCTTTTGCGGCACAGAACCGACACGGGCGACGGACGCACGATCACGTACTACTCGCTCTACATGCACCTGCTGGACATGACCAGCCAGGAGGATATTGTTCCCCAACCTAACGAGCCACCGGAGACCGGCTCGGCGAACGCGCTACCCAAATGGCTGCTCGATACCGCAGCGGGCAAGGACGGGACGGTCCAGCTGGGCTGCACGAAGAGGGTGTACCGCAAGGACATACTCGGCTACGTCGGCCAGCACCAGGGCGTGGCGCACCTGCACTTCGAAATCTTCATGGCGGATACCGATTTCACGGCCTGGTTCGATAAGGTACAGATCGGGGTGAAAAACCCGGCACAGCCGACCACGGGCGACTATTGGGGGCACAGCTATTTCGTCATTTCCGGCCCGCAGGAGTTCTATTCGCAACCTGCCGGCATGGATGAGACCTGGTTCCCGCGCGTGCCGGGTGGATCGCTTGGCGCAGGCGATACGCTCTATGTCGAGGCATGGTTCAACAAGGGGCAGCGTTTTACGCGCGCGTGGATCGATAGGGGTGGCAGTGGCAACGCGACCTTGCTCACGCCCGACCCCGTTGCGGATCCTTATGACAATGCCCGAAAGCGCTACGAATACAGTCTGTATGAACGCGCGATGGCCCTCTATCCGGTGTGTCCGAGCGATGGCTATGAGATGCTGCGGTTCGGGCGCATTCTATCGGAACATTCAACGCTGACGCAGGCGGCTTGTGCCACCTGGATCGCAGTGCCATTCGACGAGAATGGCACGCTGGGCTATGTCAACATCGCGCCGGACGCCATCAAGAAGCTGTCCGACGCGGATTTCCCGTTCTTTACGGGTTGGCAAAAGGTGGATGATGACAACACGCCGTTCAACGACGCCGGGCGATGTGATTACGCGACGCTTTGCGGGTTGACGGGCATTCAGGATTCGCTGCCGTCGGCGCAACCGCTCGAAGTCGATCCGAACAACAATGACGTCAACCTGCAGCTTGCCAGCTACGTGCAGAACACGGATGGCGTGGACGAAAAGCTTCGGGGGATGGTGTTCAAGGCGCGCAGCGAATGGGATCCGTCCAATAACGCGGAACGCTACAAGGACCTGAACGATCCGGCTGGATTCTTTGGCAAGCAGAAGGATACCAATCCAGACGGGTACAAAAACTTCACGGACTTCCTGAGCAAGTTCCAGTTTCTGGACAAGACGGCCCTTGCCGGGCAGCAATTCTGGTTCTTTCATCCGCTGGCGTTTATCCGGCATTTCAGGAAGTGTGCGTGGTTAAGTGCGAGCGAATTCAAACAACTGTTACCGACTGAAGTCCTGCGCGAAGCCGGAGCACACGGGCTCTATTACGAAGACGTGGCCTATTCGAGGCGTCGAGCAGATCTCGCTAAAACACATCGGATTCCGTTAAATTGTGCTTTGCGAAAATACACCATTTCTACACCTGAACGCATGGCGGCGTTCTTTGGAAATTCTTTGCAGGAAACCCAATGGTTTGAAAACTTGCATGAGAACAATCGTAGTGAGTGGTACTACCCATGGGATGGTCGAGGATTTCTTCAGCTTACGCATTCGTCAAATTACATCGGTTACTGGGATTTTCGGGGACGTAAGGGCCAGATATCACAAACAACACGTGACGCCTTGGCACATGCTCAGGCTCAAGCCAATCAACATCGGGCGCAGGCCCAAATGTATTTAGCTGACCCGGTCAGTGGCGTGACGCTCGTGATGATCGGGTGGCGCGAGCAAGTCAGTGCCGAGGGCCAGCCTGTAACGCTTGAAGACACCGTTGCTCCCGCCGATAGCGCAGGGTACTACTGGGCCAAGATGGGCATGGCTCGTTACGCTGATAAACCGATCGCTTTGGAGCGACGTGCAATAACTGCCAGGCGACCACCTGATCCCCATCATTCCCATCCGAACTCGCCAGTTGGAAAGGTCTATTACCACAGCATGAATTTTCGGGACGCGTCAGCTGTTGTGAATCTCCCCAGTACGGTAGGACAACCCAATAGACCTTTTAACGGTTACATCGCCCGGTGCGTGGCTTACGCGCAGGCGCTAGCGGTGCTGGCCGAAGTCAAATTTCCAGATGCGTCTGGGGTTCCCTCACTGGGGTTTCCTGAGGGACGTATTCCTCGGAGAGATTGAACATGCGTGACAAATTGCGTGTAGTTTTGCTTGGGATCATTTTCGTAATCATCCCATTCGTCTCGTATGCTACGGATAGCGCCGTTGCAATTGCCGAGCCATCTAGGCTCGTGGTCGACATGGGGCAAAAATGTGTTATCAGCGTCAAGGACTATTTCAAAGGTCATCTAGCCAGCGGAATGCCATTGAATGCGTCCTACTGGACAGAAGAACCACCCGTTAAAGCGCCGATGTTGAAGTTTGGCATAAATTTCGTTTGCACCCGTTTGATAGATCAATCCAAAGAGGAGATCGCACGGCAGCATGGTGCTGTCTATGACGGAAATAGAAAAAATTGGATCCCTTACTTCGATAGCGAAAGAAATGAAAAACTTTTGAGCGAATTCACCAAAGTGGGTAACCTGGATGCAGTCAACGGGAACGGATTTTACGTAATCCAAGACGATCGGGATGGCGATCCGGCGCAGCGTGAGCGCTACCTGTCATTTTGTATTTTTCACGGAGCCATCGCCTTGTGCGGAGGTGAACCCGTTATGTACCTTAGCGATCCAAAGAGTAATCTGCTCCCATACGCTCTTGATATTCTTCGTAGCGTCGAATTTATTGACTTTTCAGGGCGAAATTCCGCGCCAGCAAGTATCCCTGTTGACCAGTGACGCTTATCCGGTGAAAAAATATGGCAACAGAGCCGCCGGTTGACACAAACGGTAATCCAGCGACGGATTGCGGAAACGGTAAAACATGGAGTGTCGGAAATAATGAAAAAGAGAATTTCGATATACCAACCGGTCACGCCATTCAAGCGTCATTGGCGAAGCGGAAGCTATGAAAGGATATTCATTTTCGTGAAAAACCCGGCACAGCCGACCACGGGCGACTATTGGGGGCACAGCTATTTCGTCATTTCCGGCCCGCAGGAGTTCTATTCGCAACCTGCCGGCATGGATGAGACCTGGTTCCCGCGCGTGCCGGGTGGATCGCTTGGCGCAGGCGATACGCTCTATGTCGAGGCATGGTTCAACAAGGGGCAGCGTTTTACGCGCGCGTGGATCGATAGGGGTGGCAGTGGCAACGCGACCTTGCTCACGCCCGACCCCGTTGCGGATCCTTATGACAATGCCCGAAAGCGCTACGAATACAGTCTGTATGAACGCGCGATGGCCCTCTATCCGGTGTGTCCGAGCGATGGCTATGAGATGCTGCGGTTCGGGCGCATTCTCTCGGACCATCCGACTCTGACCGGTGCGGCCTGTGCCACCTGGATTGCAGTGCCATTCGACGAGAATGGCACGCTGGGCTATGCCAACATCGCGCCGGACGCCATCAAGAAGCTGTCCGACGCGAATTTCCCGTTCTTTACGGGTTGGCGAAAGGTCGATAGTGACAACACGCCGTTCAACGACGCCGGACGATGTGACTACGCGACGCTGTGCGGGTTGACCGGCATTCAGGATTCGCTGCCGTCGGCGCAACCGCTCGAAGCCGATCCGAACAACAACAATGAGGTCAACCTGCAGCTTGCCAGCTACGTGCAGAACACGGATGGCGTGGACGAAAAGCTTCGGGGGATGGTGTTCAAGGCGCGCAGCGAATGGGATCCGTCCAACAACGAGGAACGCTACAAGGACCTGAACGATCCGGCTGGATTCTTTGGCAAGCAGAAGGATACCAATCCCGACGGGTACAAAAACTTCACGGACTTCCTGAGCAAGTTCCAGTTTCTGGACAAGACGGCCCTTGCCGGGCAGCAACTCTGGTTCTTTCATCCGCTCGCGTTTATCCGCCACTTCAGAAAGTGTGGGTGGCTAAGTCGCCAGGAACTTCAGCACCTGCTTCCAAAAAATGTTGTACAAAAAGCCACGCCGTGGAAGTGGCAAACGGTACACCTTAGTTGGGCTGCTTCCATGTTGGCAGCAGATAATCCGAATGCCATTAAGAGGCGCTTGGAACTCAACAACGCGATCCGCAAATACGGGATTCAATCGCCCGCGCGTATGGCGTGTTTCTTTGGAAATGCAACAGAGGAGACGCAATGGTTCCAAAAATACCATGAGGGATCACCATTTTGGTACGCTCCATGGGATGGGCGAGGAATGCTTCAGCTCACACACGCCACAAATTATATTAAATATTGGAAATTCAAAGGGATTGTAGTAAGTGCAACGGTGGAGGACATCCTGAAGCAGCATACCCAGATGGCTGACCAAAGCAGAACATTGCCCAATGGTCGTAAGGGGATGTACGATTCGATGCATTACCTTAGAGATACATCTACGCATATTCCGGCCGACCTTATCGAAAAAAGAGAGGCGATGGCCAACCCATTTGAAGCAGCGGATAGCGCGGGCTGTTATTGGGCTTGGTCGGGTGCAGCATGTTGCGCAGACGAGTACTGGACTAATCAATCCAGTGAATACAGTCCGCTCTCAACGGATCACGGAGTAAAATACTTCTATATAAACTGGGCGTTTGGTAAGGTCGCAGCCACAATAAACACTGGCACGCCAAGTAGTAACTATAACTCGGTGTGGGACATACAGTCTCGGTTTTTGTCATTCGCTAACGCACAAATAATACTATTCGATGTAACCAGCTTCCCGCAGCCGGACGGGAGTACATCTATTTTCCCAGTTGGTTTCGGGCGCGTGGAGGAATCGTGAAGCATTACATAACAATCTTTGTGGCTGGTTGGCTCGCTGTTGCATGCTTTTCTGGTGAAGCATTAGCCGATGAGGGCGTGAGGAAGTTGGGGGTGGGCACAAGCACACTCACGGCAGATGGACCAACATCGGTGCAAGTAAAAATGGGTGACTGCAAGTTTTCGATGACTCTGAAAAAGGGCGAGCATATTAAATACAACGATCCAGATCTCATAATTTATCGCGCAGACGCTCCCCTGCCTGATCGGGAACTTCCATTCCTTCAGCAGGCGCAAATGTATTCTGGGTATGACTGGTGGTTTGAGAAACGCGGGACTGCACACGTGCCATGGATTGGCTTTATGTGCGAAAACACCGCAGATTTTAAATGGTCTCCCGATAATGCACAAACCGATATTTCACAAGAGATGCAGGATATCACGAGTGCTAACTCATTGAGGTGTCCCGCATATTTTGACGGGAAGAAATGGAGTTCGCTTCGGAAGAGTGGGGTGGTGAATTTTGAAAATATCGATGTGCCCGGCGCAAATGGGTTTGCTGTCGATATTGAATCGAAAGATGGGATTCAAGGATCGCGATTTTGTTTCGTCAAAGGAAAGAACGTTTTGATTGGTGTGTCTGGCGGGGGGGCGGATATTCAGAGCGAAGGAAACTCGAAGGATGGTTTTCTCCCCACTCTCTTGCGAAGTGTTCAATTTAAATGCGCTGCTATGCCGGCGCAGTAACAATAGTCGAAATCAATTATTTAACTAGTATATGCAATCTCCTATCCGTAAAGGCGACAAACTCGAACATGGCGGCGAAGTCACAGGCGGCTCACCGTGGTTCGAGGTGATGGGTCGCCCGCTCGCCCGGAAGGGCGACGAGGCGATCTGCGAGCAGCATGGGCCAACCACCATTGACGAGGGCTACGCAAAATTTCCCGATCGCGACGGCAAGGAGATTGCCTTCCATCATTGTCGCTGCGCGTGCGGCTGCCGTCTGCTCTCGTCGCTCATGAATTTCAACATCGAGTAATGCCGGTCGATCTTTCTCCCGCCGGACGCCCCAGGGGATATCCGTCCAGGATGCGCTTCTGGCCATGGGCGATGACGTGGTTCATGTGTAACGTGTTCGGTTCGTTGCTCGTGCTGTTTTCGTGGCCGAAGGGTGAGCTTGCTAGTGGCCTCGGGTTCTGGAACTGGATGGTCGGCGCACCGAACGGCGTGTTCCTGGTTCTGCTAGGTTTCGCCCGGGCAGGTTACGAGGTCCAGTGGTATCGCGCGTACTGGCGCAACCATCATCGCGACCGCTGGCTCAAGGAGAGGATCCGGTTCGCGCAGCGTCCGCTGCACGTAGTTGGTACCGGGTATTGCCTACCGCTGGCGGGCAAGTCCCTTACCGAAGCTCTTGCAGGCAAGCGCTCGCTCCTCAAGATGCAGAGTGCCCGACATGGCTCGGGCAAGGTCTCGTGCAATCGTTTCGAGGACTGTGACCCGTTGCTGGCCGGGTTGCCGGTGGCGGGAGAAGAGGAAAGCGAGGGCGACGACGCCGGCGTGCTGCTGGAGGTCGCTCCCGCTGTTCAGATGATCCGTGTTGCGCTCGAACCTTTAGTCGGCAATATCCAGGCGCTGACGCGATACGAAAAAACGTACTGGCCACAGGTACGCGTGCTGGCGGGGCCGGAGACTGCGGCCCTGCGCCTGACGCAGGTTCGGGAAGCGTTGCGGCTGGCGGCGCTGCCGCCACTTGATGTTCAGGCCGTCCCCGCGACCGATGGTCTGCTGGTTGCCGACGGCTGGCTCGACGCCCACGATCACCGTCCGCTGCTTGCGGTCGCCGCAGCATGGTACGACGATGCCATCGACGAAGGCTGTGCCGAAGGTTGTGCCGCCGTGCTGCTCGATCCCGGTTACTTCAGGCTCCCGCCGGAAGTCTGCCACAAGGCTGCGCTGCACCGTCCAGTCCAGGCAATCGATGGTAAGGCCGAGTACGGTTTTGCGAATGCCGCTATCTGGGGCAAGGCTAAGGCCGCAGAGGTAACGCGCGCGTGGATCACGCGCCCGGTAGAGCACAGCGACCGCGCCCTCGCTGCCGCCGGTTTTCAGGCCGCGTCGAAGGACGCCGCACAGTACCGGCTCGATCGTATTGTCGGCAACGTGGGTACCGCAAACGGCCTGCTGGCGATTGCGGCCGCCATCGAGGCTAGCGCTGCAGACGGCCCGCAACTGGTTGTCGACGGCTTGCAGTCAGCCATCCTCCACGTCATACCAGCAGAACAACCCAACGCCTCCACACATGACGACTCTCCAAAATAATCTCAAGAACATGGAGCCCGAAGCCGTGGCCAGCAATCCGGCTCTGAGCCGCGCGGCGATCTGGGGCATGCCCCTCGCAGCGCTCGTCCTCGCCATTGCCGCAATCCTGTTGGTCTGGTTCGGGAATGACCGTCTTGGTATCGCCGATGGCGCACCTCGCACGCGGCTACCGGTCGGCATCCCGATCGTGCTGGTTTTCGTCGTGATCGCGCATCTGTTCGCGGTATCGACGGGTGCATATGGCTGGGCCGCCAGACTGTTCCGCTCGGAAACCGGAGACCGCACGAAGGCCGCGAAGCCGCTCAAGCGCGACGCGCGGCTGCAACGCATGGCCGAGGAACTACGTGTCGCTCATGGCTGGTTCTGGCGCTACCGTCTGCGCTGGCTGATGGTCGACGGCAGCGACGAGCGGGTCGATCAGGTCGCGCCCGGGCTCAAGCAGGCAGGCGTTATGCACATCGGCGAAACCGTCCTTGTCCACGCTGCGCCGGACGGTATCGAGAAAGAAAAGTGGCTCGGCCAGATCCGCGAATTGCGCAGTCGTCGCCCGGTCGATGGTCTGGTCCACGTCGCACGCGCCGACGAGACCGATGCGGGCCTGCCACGCGCGCTCTCGATGATCGCGACCGCGCTCGGCTGGGCCGCACCTGTCACGTTCCTGCACCCGGTCGAGGCGAAGGGTAGGCCGTCCGAAAGCTTCGACGCGGTCGGCGCCTTCATGCCCAACGAGCCGCGCAGGAAGGCGCAGGAATCCGCCGCAAGACTGCCGGAGCTGTTCAACGAGGTCGAGCGCTGGACGGCAGACGCGGGCGTGCGCCTTTATACCCAGGAGAAGGCGACCTGGCTGATGGAGGTCTCGAAGTATGTCGGCGACCATGCCGCGCGGATCGCTGCGAGCCTGGGCGCGCTCGCCGCGTCGAACTGGCTGCGCGCGCCGCTCGCGGGCGTCATGTTCGCGCCGGTTTTCCCGGGGGCGACCGTCGTGCCGGTGCCGGTTGCGAGCGGGGGCGAAGGGGACGGCGCGCCCGGCGAGCCTGAGACGGCGGTGCCCGTGGAAATGGTCATGCGCGAGCAGCCGCGCGCCATGCTGCCTGTGTGGCAGCAGATTGCGGCCTGCGCACCCCCGTATCGTGGTCGCCGCGCGGGGCTGTACTGGCTGGACGTGCTCGCGTGGTGCGTGCTGGCCGGGGCCATCGCATGGATCGTGCTGCTGGTAATCTCGGGGCTCGGCAATCACGCACTCATCAAGGATGCCGAAACGACTGCTACGGTTGCCCTGGAAGCCACGCCAGGTTCGCCGCAGGCGATGCGCTCGCAACTCGCCCTGCAGCAGCGGATAGCGACGCTCGAATACCGCCGGGATCGTGGCGTACCGTGGTATCTGCGCGCGGGTCTCTCGCACAACGACGAACTGCTCGACGCGCTCTGGCGGCCCTATCAGGCCGTGGCTATGCGCAACCTGCGCCAGCCGGTCGTCCAGGCGCTCGAAGGGCAACTTGGCGCATTCTCGCAGGTCCGTGCAGACGAACAGCAGAGCCATGACGCGCAGCAGATCGCCTACAACCGCCTGAAGGCGTACCTGATGCTCGCTACCCCTGCGCGCACTGACGCAACCTTTCTCAGGCAACAACTGCTCGACGTCTGGCCCGCGCCTCCCGGTATGCGCGTGGGAGAGTGGCTCGACGTCTCGCAGCAACTCGCGGGCTTCTGGTCCGATCATCTGAAGGCGCATCCCGACTGGCGGATCAATCCGTCACAACCGCTGGTCACACAGATGCGCTCGACGCTCGTCAACCAGATTGGCCTCGCGGCGAGCGACGACGTGCTCTATCAGCGCGTCATCGACGCGGCGCGCGGCAGGTACGCCGACATTTCGCTTGCGACGCTACTCGCGGGCGCGGATTCGCACGGTCTTTTCACGACCACACAGACGGTGCCGGGCATCTTCACGCGCGCAGCGTGGGAGGGCGTCGTCGAGAAAGCCATCGAAGATGCCGTGAAAGGGCAGCGTGTCGAGGGTGACTGGGTGCTGACCGGTGACCAGCCGACCGCCCGCATCAGCGCCACCGCCGTGGAGGGTGCGGTTGACGCGGCCCAGGCCGCAGTCGAAGCAAGGAAGGCCGCCGACGAGCTGAGAAAGCGCCTGTGCGACCGGTATTTCACGGACTACACGGCAGCCTGGGCGACGATGCTCAACAGCTTCCAGTGGCTCCCGGCGACCAGCTTCTCGGGCGTGATCGACCAGCTCACGCGCCTGACCGATGCGCAGACCTCACCGCTGCACGCGGTCATGAAATCGGTGCAGTACCAGGGCGAGGCGGGCCGCCCCTCGCAGGCGCTGACCGATACGCTCGTGCGCAAGGCGCAGGGGTTGCTCGGTGGGAGCGATAGCAACCAGACGCAGGCCCCCATCGTGAACCCGCTCGACCGCTCGTTCGGCCCGCTGCTCGCGCTGATGGGCGACACGAATCCTCCAGCGGCGAGCGGCAATGCGGGTCACGCTCCGGCGGCAAATGCCGCCGCGTTCAGCGGCGTGAGCCTCTCGCGCGTGCTGACCGCCGCTACGACCGTGCGGCTGAAACTCCAGCAGATCCAGGCGAGTCCGGACGCGCAGGCCATGGCACGGAGTCTCGCGCAGGCGGTATTCCAGGGCAAGCTCTCGGATCTGTCGCAGGCGCGCGACGACGCGGCGCTGACCGCCGCGAGCCTGGGCGCACAGTGGGCGGGCTTCGGCCAGACGATGTTCGTGCAACCGCTCGACGCGGCCTGGCAGGCGGTCCTGCAGCCCGCCGCTGCGAGCCTGAACGAGGCATGGCGAGCGGGCGTCGCGGCCCCCTTCGCCTCGTCGTTCGCCGCGCGCTTTCCGTTTTCGCCGGCGAGCGCCGACGCGTCCTTCGCCGAGTTTGGCCGTTACGTGCGGCCCGACACGGGGCTGATCAACCGCTTTATCGAGCTTGAGCTGTCCGGTGTGCTCAAGCGCCAGGGCGACCAGTGGGTGCCGAACGAACTCGCGCCGCAGTCGCTGCAGTTCGATCCGAAGTTTCTCGCCATGCTCCGGCTGATGGGTCCGCTCGGCGCACGTCTCTATGCGCGGGGCGAGGCGGGCTATCACTTCGAGATCATGCCGCAGCCGACGCCGGACGTAACACGCACGGAGCTGACGGTGGATGGCCAGCAGATCGTCTATTTCAACCAGCGCGAAACGTGGACGCCGCTGGCATGGCCGGGCAACGGTCTGAACGGCCATGCGGCGTTGAACTGGCAGACGCTCAACGCAGGAGTGCGGATTGCCTTCGACGCGCCAGGCGACTGGGCCCTTCTGCGGATGCTCGAAAAGGCCCAGGTCAAGCCGCTCGACGATACGCGCTACGAACTCGTCTGGAACGCCGGGGCGGGTGGTGATGCCGCGAAGGCCGCTTCCGCGACGTCCGATGACGGTGCGGACGGGAAGGCGACGCCGTTGCGCTACGTACTGCGCGCGCACGCCGGATCCGGACCGCTCGAACTGCTGAAACTGCGAGGCATGCGCATGCCCGAGCGCATCTTCGTGACGGGCCGCGCCGGTGTGATCTCCGGATTGCCCGCAATGCCGCCCTTACCGCCGGAGTCGCAGCCATGACGGCACCATGGAAAGCCACGCAACAGGAAGGCGCAAACCCGTTCCTGAGATATTTCGACGCCGAGATGCGCTACCTGCGCGAAACCGGTCGCGAGTTTGCGCACGACCAGCCCGAGGCCGCGCGGCGCCTGGGCATGCAGTATGGCCAGGAGCACGACCACGTCCGCGCGGTCAACGAAGCCTTCGCATTCGTGATGGCGCGATTGCGCATGAAGCTCGACGACGGCATGCCGGAACTCACCGGCGAGATGCTCGACAACATTTACGAGCACATGGCGCGCACGATCCCGTCTCTGTCGATCATCGAATGTACGCCACTGAACAGGGGGGCGAAGGTGGCACAGATTCCCGCCGGGGCCGTGGTGCGCTCGGCACCGGTCGGTCCGGATCAGGTGCAGTGCCCCTTCCGCACGACGCAGGCAGTCGAGCTGCTGCCGCTCTCGGTCGAGGATGCTGCGGTGGCAGTACGCGCCAACGGGCGCACGGTCATCCGCCTGGCGTTCGGCCTCTGGTTCGTAGACCAGCGAGAGCCTGTCGACCTGTCGCGTATCCGCCTGTACCTGCATGGCAACCGGCCTGCCGCCGCCGCGCTGTACGCGGCGCTCACTCGCCAGATCGCCTCGGTCGGGTTGCGCCTGCCGTCGGTGGGCGACGGCTCGCTGCTGCCGCTCGACGGGGTGCATTTCAAGCCGGTGGGGTTCGGCCCGTCGACGCGGTTGTGGCCGATCACGGACCCCGCGCGCAACGAGTTGGTGGACCGCGAGCAGACGCTGCTGGAGTACTTCGCGTACCCGCAGAAGTTCCACTTCGTCGACCTGTGCGGCTTCGACAGCACGATGGTGCCGGCAGGCGAAACGCGCATGATTCTCGATATCGAACTGGACGGGCGTATGCCTGGCGACCAGCCGGTAGGGCGCGAGAGCTTTCGCCTCTTCTGCACGCCCGTGATCAACCTGTTCGCGGTCGATGCACGGCCGCTGCAGCCCGCCGACTGGCATGACAGGGAACACCGCGTACGCGTGCATCCCGCCGTGGAGAGCCACGTCGAGCCCTACGACCTGCTTGAGGTGACCGCTGCAGACCCGGAGGGCAGCGTACGGTACGCCTACAGGCCGTTCAAAAGTTTCAGACATCGCGGCTGGATGCTGCACTACGAGAAGCCGGAACGGTACTTCCGTACTTCGACGCGCTACGGCGTGGTGGGGCAGGAGCTGTGGGTGACCCTCTCAGGGCAGCTCTGGGCCGGAACGTACCGCCACGCACCGGACGACGAGGCGCGTCCACGGCCCGACCGCCATGTCATGGTGCGTGCGCTCGCGCACAACGCACGCCTGCCGCGCATGGCGCTTGCGGAGGCAACGATCACGGAAACGGTCACGGGCTTTACCGGCATCGCATTGGTGCGCAACGTAACGGCGCCGAGCCTGCCCCAGTATCCGCCGCGTTACTACCCGGGTTACGACTGGCGCGTGCTTGGCCACTACACCGCGAACGGTGCGAATGAATTCAACCGGATGCTGATGGAAGGCGCGCCGGTCCTGCGCGAGATCCTCGAACTCTACGACTGGACGGCTGACGACGCGGTACGGCGGCGCATCGACGCGATCCGGACCGTGCATTTCTCGGAGGACCAGGAGATCCAGCAGCGTGGCTACGTACTGCGGATCGTGCGCATCCACGTTGATCTCGACGCAGGCGGTTTCGACGGGCCGGGCGACGCTATCCTGTTCGGCGACGTGCTGAACCACTTCCTGGGACGTTACGCGAGCGCACGATGTTCCATGCAACTGGTACTGACGATCGACGGCAAGGAGACGGTGTACCCACGCACCGACTTTAAAGGGGCACCATTCTGATGCGCGCTGGGATCAATACTGGAATCGTGCGGGGTGCGCTCGTCACAGGTCTCGCGCTGTCGGTTTCGGCGTGCGGTATGTGGCAGTCAGTCAAGGACGGAACCGTGAATGCCGCGCGCGCGGTGTTCGAGACGAAGGTCGAACAGATGAATCTTGTCATCACGGCGCGCGGCGCGCTGAACCAGGACGTGCGCGGCGTTTCGCTTCCGGTCGTGCTGCGGATCTATCAGCTCAAGGATGACAAGCCCTTTGCGACGGCGACCTATGCGCAGCTGCTGGAGGGTAACGATGCGCTGAAGGCCTCAACACTCTGGAGCCGGGACGAGACGCTGGGCCCGGGGCAGACGCTGAAGGTGGCGGAGCCGATTGGCGCCGCGGCGAACTATGTGGGTGTCGCGGCGTTCTTTCGCGACGCGGCCAACACCGAATGGTTCGTGCTGGTACCGAAATCGCAGTGGAAGAAGACCGACCCGGTGAGGCTCGTGGCAGCGGAGCGCACGCTGGAAATCGACTCGGAGCACCGATGAAGTCTCTGCACTGATGGATGATAGTCATGCGCTGGCCGCACTGGAACCGGCGCTCGACGAAGCCACGGGCCGGTATCGCCCCGGGACGCACACGCCCACGCGCAGCAAGCGGCACAACGCATACAATTGAGCCGGACACACTCAAAATTGAACGGCGATGCGCATTCTCGTAATCGAAGACGAGCCGAAGACCGGCGCGTATCTGAAGAAGGGCTTCGAGGAATCCGGCTACGCCGTGGATGTGGCCGCGGACGGCGCGGAAGGCCTGATTCTCGCGAAAGAGGCGGCGTACGACGTGATCGTGCTCGACGTCATGCTGCCCGAAATGGACGGCTGGACGGTGCTCAAGACGCTGCGCGCCACGCACACCACGCCGGTGCTGTTCCTCACCGCGCGCGACGATATCAGCGACCGCGTGAAGGGCCTCGAGCTGGGCGCGGATGACTACCTCGTCAAGCCGTTCGCGTTCGTCGAACTGCTCGCGCGCGTGCGCACGCTGGCTCGCCGCGGGCCACCGCGTGAGAGCGACGTGCTCGCGCTGGGCGACCTCGAAGTGGACGTCACGCGCCGGCGCGTGAAACGCGGGACCACGCGCATCGACCTCACGCCGAAGGAATTCTCGCTCCTGCAGCTGCTCGTGCGCCGCCAGGGCGAAGTGCTCACGCGCACGCAAATCGCCTCCTACGTGTGGGACATGAATTTCGACAGCGACACCAACGTCGTGGAAGTCGCCATTCGCCGCCTGCGCGCGAAAGTGGACGACGCGTTCGACGTCAAGTTGATCCACACGGTGCGCGGCGTGGGCTACGTTGCTGAAATCAAAGGGAACGCCTGATGCCGCGCATGGCTGTGCGCTCGCTCGCCACCGGCCTCGCGCTGAGTTTTGCGGGCACCACGCTCGCGGTATTCGCGCTCGTGGGCAGCACGCTTTATTTCACGCTCGACCGCGAAGTGAAGCAGCAGGACGACCTCGATATCGTGCTGATTTCGCGGCACACGCGCCGCCTCGCGCAGGAGCTGCACAACGAGCACGACGTGCGCGACCATGCGGAGCGCCTCACGAGTCAGGTGCTCGGCAACCCCGCGCTTTCCATGGAAATACTCGGCACCGGCGGTGCGCAACTCGTCGAGCACAACACGGCGGGCATCGCGGACGCGGCGTTTCCCGAAGCGGCGCTCGCACGGCGCCTCCTGCCGACGCAGCGCATTACCGAAGGCGACGTGGTGGCGTGGCGCAACGCGCGCGGCGTCCCCGTGCGCGGACTCGCCACCGACGCCGCGCTGGCGGACGGCACGCCCGTCACCATCGTCATCGCGCGCGACATGACCGACCGCTGGCGGCTGCTCGACCACTATCGCGAGCGGCTCTACGGCTTCGGCCTGGCGGGCATGCTGCTCGCGTTCCTCATGAGCTGGCTGCTCGTGCGCGAGTCGCTGCGCCCGCTGCGCGAGATGGCGGCGCGCGCGGCCACGGTCACGGTCGACCGGCTCGATACGCCCATCGAAGTCGAACGCGCGCCGAGTGAGCTCGAAGCGCTCACGAAGTCGCTCAACGCCATGCTCGACCGTTTGCATGGCGGCTTCGAGCGGATGTCGCAATACACGGCGGATCTCGCGCACGACATGCGCACGCCGCTCGGCAACCTGCGCGGCGCGAACGAAGTGGCGCTCGCGCGAGAGCGCACCACGGCCGAATACGAGGCGTTGCTGGAATCGAATCTCGAGGAATGCGAACGGCTTTCGCGCATGATCGAAAGCGTGATCTTTCTCGCGCGCGCGGAGCACCCGCAGTTCATGACGACGCTCGCGGAGTTCGACGTGCACGAAGCGCTCACGCAGATTGCCGACTACTTCGAAGGTCTCGCCGACGAGGCCGGCGTGCAAATCCGCGTGCAGGGCGAGGGCCGCCTGCGCGCGGACAAGGAGCTGTTCCGGCGCGCCGTGGGCAACCTGCTCGCCAATGCGCTGCGCTATACGCCGCGCGGCGCGGCGATCACGCTGAGTGTCGCGCAGACGCCAACGGCCATCGAGATCACGGTGGCCAATCCGGGCCCGGCCATCGAAGCCGCGCTGCTGGAGCGCATTTTCGACCGCTTCTATCGCGCGGATGCGTCGCGCCACCGCGAGGCGCGCGCGGGCGCATCGGCGGGTCTGGGGCTCGCGATCGTGCGCACGATCATGACGCTGCACGGCGGCTCGGCGCGCGCCGAAAGCGATGCAGCGAGCACGCGGTTCATCCTGACGTTCGCCCGCTCTTAGCGCTCAGGTCGCTCAGCGCCGCGCGGTCCCAGCCGCCACCAAGCGCCTCCAGCAGATGCACGCTCGCATCGAGCCTTCTTGCCGCGATCTGCTCCTCGTTGCGTTCGTTCGAGAGCGCGATGGTCTGCGCCGTCACGACGTCGAGATAGTTCACCGCGCCCGCCTGGTAGCGGTTGGTGGTGAGCTTGAGCGAGAGTTGCGCGGCGGCGCTGGCGCGCTGCTGGCTTTGCGCTTCGCTCGTCAGCGTGTCGAGCGCGCTCAGGTTGTCTTCGACTTGCTGGAACGCCGTCAGCACGGTTTGCCGGTAGCCGGCCACGGCCGCGTCGTATTGCGCGTTCGCGCCTTTGAGCGTGGCGTCGCGCCGGCCGCCGTCGAAGAGCGTGCCCGCCAGTTGCGAGCCGAGCGACCAGAACAGGCTCGGCGCGCTGAGCCACGGCGCGAAGAACGTGCTTTCGAGGCCCGCCGTCGCGGAGAGCGTGAGGTCGGGATAGAAGGCCGCGCGCGCTACGCCGATGCCCGCATTGGCCGCAGCCACGCGCCGCTCGGCCGCCGCGATGTCGGGACGCCGTTCGAGCAGCGCAGAGGGCACGCCCGCAGGAATCGACGGCACGACGGCGGGATCGACACGCGGCGGCAGGCTGAACGTCGAGGCGGGCACGCCGATCAGCGTGGCGATGGCGTGCTGGAGCTGCGCGCGCTGCACGTCGATGTCGCTATCCGCCGTGCGCGCGCTTTCGAGCTGGGTTTGCGCCTGGGCGACGGCGGAGGCGTCGATCGCACCATCGGCGAGCTGCTGCTGCACGATGCGCAGCGCCGCCGTGTAGGCGGTCACGGTGTCGTCGAGCAGCTTCTTCTGGCGATCGAGCGAACGCAAATCGAAGTAGTCCGTAGCCAACTGGCTCGCAACCGAAAGGCGCACCGATTCGAGGTCGGCTTGCGTGGCCTGGGCGTTGGCGTGCGCCTGGGTGGTCGCGTCCTTCACGCGTCCGAACAGGTCGGGTTCCCAGCTTGCCGTGAGGCCCGTCGAGTAATCGGGAATCGTCTTGCCCGCGAGCGAGTGGTCGACGAGATTCTGCGAGGTCCGGTAACGCTGCGCCGCCACGCCCGCCGTGACGGTAGGCGCAAAGCCCGCGCGTTGATAGTCGATCATCGCGCGCGCGGCTTCGAGATTGGCGACGGCCTGGCGCACGCTCTGGTTCGACACGTCCACGCGGGCTTCGAGCTGGTCGAGGTCCCGGTCGCCGAAGACGGTCCACCACGGGCCGCGCGGGTTGGCGTCGGCGGGCGCGGCGACAGCCCAGCCGGGCGCCGCTGCGGGTTGCGTTGCTTGTGTCGCGTAGTGCGCGGGGACGTCTGCCGAGGGCGCGCTGTAATGCGGCAACGTGGTGCACGCCGCGAGCGATGCAGCCGTGCAGGCGACGACGATCCGGCGCAGCGCAGGAAGAGGGCGTTCGAACATGATGAGCCTCGCTTACGCTTTCGCTTGCGCAGCCGTCGCGGCCGCCGCCACGCGCACGCTCTGGCCGCTGGCAATGGCGTCGCCGGGATTGTTGATGACGCGATCGGTCGGCGCGAGTCCGGTGGCGATTTCCACGTAAGTCCCGAAATCCCGGCCGATAGTCACCTTGCGCAATTGCACCGTATTCTTTGCATCCACCACCGCGACGGTCACGCCGTCCGGGCGGAACAGCAGCGCGCTCACGGGCAGTTCGAGCGCCGGCGCGGCCGCCGTGAGCGCAAGATGCACCTGCGCGTAGGCGCCGGGCATCAGCGCGCCGTCGTGGTTGTCGACATCGACTTCCACGCGCAACGTGCGGCTCACGGGATCGATCACGTTCGCGCTGCGCGCCACGCTCGCCTCGAAGCGGCGGCCCGGATATTGCTGCGTCGTCAACCAGACAGTCGTGCCTGGCGTGACGAGGCTCGCGTCGTCCTGCGGCACGTCCACGTACACGCGCAGCCGGTCCGTCTGCGAGATATGGAACAGCTCGCCGGGCATGGTGGCGAGGCCGGGCGTGCCGCCTGCCGTGACGAGCGCGCCCACCTGCACGTTGCGCGCTGTGATGACGCCATCGAAAGGCGCCGTCACGTTCTGGTAGGAAACCAGTTCCTGCAGCCGCGCCACGTTGGCCTGCGCCGCCTGGAGCGTGGCGAGTTTCGCGGCGGCGTCGCTCGTTTTGGCCTGGGCGTCCTGCTCGGAAACCGATTGCGTCTGCAGCATCGTCTGCCAGCGTTGCGCCGTACTGCTGGCGAAGCGATAGTTGGCCTGTGCGGTCGCTTCGTCGGCGCGCGCCTGCTGGAGCTGCGCGTCGAGTTCGGGCGTGTCGATCTGCGCGAGCGTCTGGCCTGCCTTCACGTGCGCGCCGATATCCGCGTACCAGTGCTGCACGTACCCGCTCGTGCGCGCGTAGATCGACGCGTCCGCCCAGGACATCACCGAGCCGGGCAGCAACAGGTCCTGCGTGGCGGGTGCGCGCGTGGGCGTGAGCGCGGAGACGATCAGCTCGCGCTGCGCCGCGACCTGCCGGGCTTGCGCCGTGCGCGCTTCGAGGCGCGGCACGATGCCCGCCGTGAGGAGCGTCGCGGCGATGGCGAGGCAGGTCAGGCCGACGACGACAGCCGAGCGACCTCGCGTTGCGGTTGGCGCCGCGGCATCGCGTTCTTCGTGCGGTGTCTGCGATTTCATCTGGAATCCTTATTCAACGTGAGTGGTTGCACTGGCTTGCGCATCGTTGCTGGCATCGCGCGCGGTGCGGCGTTTCGCGAGCCAGCCATGCACCATGCCGAACACGACCGGCACGAACACGAGTGTGGAGAGCGTGCCGATCGCGAGGCCGCCGATCACGGCGCGCCCGAGCGGTGCGTTCTGTTCGCCGCCGTCGCCGAGACCGAGCGCCATCGGCAGCATGCCGATCAGCATGGCGAGCGCCGTCATGAGCACGGGGCGAAAGCGGTTGAAGCCTGCGTCGAGCGCGGCGGCGAGCGGCTCCATGCCCGCGGCGAGCGACTCGCGCGCCGTATTGATGACGAGAATGCTGTTGGCCGTGGCGATACCCATGCAGAGGATCGTGCCCGTGAGCGCCGGCACGCTGAGCGTGGTTTGCGTGACGAACAGCATCCACGCGATGCCGGCGAGCGAGGCCGGCAGGCCGCTCACGATGATGAGCGGATCGAGCCACGACTGGAAGTTCACGACCATCAGCAGGTACACGAGCGCGATGGCGAACACGAGGCCCGCCGCGAGGCCGCTGAACGAGGCGTTCATCGACTGCACCTGGCCGCGCATCACGATCGACGAGCCCGGCGGCAGTTGCGCGCGCGCTTCGTTCACGAGGCGGTTCACGTCGGAGGCGACGCCGCCCAGGTCGCGTCCCTGTGTCGACGCGAAGATGTCGAGCACGGGCTGCACGTTGAAGTGCGAGACCACGGCTTCCTGCGAGCTGCGCGAAACCGTGCCGAGCGTGCCGAGCTGGTTCTGCGGCGTGAACATGACGGATTGCGACGTCGTCAGCGGAATGTTGGCGAGCGTTTGCAGCGAATGGATATCGTATTGCGGCACCTCGGTCACGAGCGGATAGCTCACGCCGTTCTTCGGATCGAGCCAGAAATTGGGTGTGGTCTGCGAGCTGCCCGAGAGCGCGATGAGCAGGTTCTGCGCCACGTCGTGCTGCGTGAGGCCTGCTTGCAAGGCCTTCGTGCGGTCCACATCGACGTTGATGGTCGGCTCGTCGCCGGGCTGCTGGATGCGTGCGTCGACGAGGCCGCGCACGCCGCGCATCTGGTCGAGCAGGCGGTTCGCCACGACGCGGTTCTGCGCAAGCTTGTTGCCGACGATCTGCACGTCGATCGGCGCGGGCAGGCCGAAGTTGAGGATCTGGCTCACGATGTCGGCGGGCAGGAACGCGAAGGTTACGCCCGGAAACGAGGCGTTGAGCACGTTGCGCAGCTTCGCCACATATTGCGCTGTGGGCGCGTGCTTCGGCGCGAGCGTGATGAGGATGTCCGCGTCCTCGGGGCCGATGGGGTCCGAGGAGTCGTACGTGAGGTTGATACCGCTCACCGGCACGCCGATGTTGTCGAGCACCGCGGCCTGTTCGGCGGGCGGAATCACGCTGCGGATCTTCGCTTCGACTTCGTCGGTGAGGCGGGCCGTTTCCTCGATACGCGTGCCGGTGGGCGCGCGCAGATGCAGGCGGATTTCGCCGGTATCGACAGCGGGAAAGAAGTCGCGTCCGGTGAACGGCACGAGCACGAGCGAGCCGAGGCAGAGCGCGACCCACAGCACGACGAAACGGCGGCGCTGCGCAATCGCGGCCTCGAGCAGCGCGCGATAGCGGTTGCGCACGGCTTCGAAGCGGTGCTCGAAGCCCGCCTGAAAGCGCGTCAACATACCCGCGATGCCGCGCCTGGGTGCGGCGTCAGGCGTGCGTGCGCGCAGCAGATACATGGCGAGCGTGGGAATCAGCGTGCGCGAGAAGAAGTACGACGCGCACATCGCGAACACCACGGCCTCGGCGAGCGGCACGAACAGATAGCGCGCCACGCCCGAGAGCAGGAACATCGGCACGAACACGATGCAAATGGAGAGCGTCGAGACGAACGTCGGCACGGCGATCTCGCCGGAACCGTTGAGAATGGCATCGTGGAGAGGCGCGCCGCGCTCCAGGTGATGCGTGATGTTTTCGATGGCGACGGTGGCGTCGTCGACGAGGATGCCGACCGCAAGCGCGAGCCCGCCGAGCGTCATGATGTTGATGGTTTCGCCGAGCGCCGCGAGTGCGATGAGCGACGTGAGCACGGCGAGCGGAATCGTCACGGCGATGATGAGCGTGGCGCGCCAGCTGCCGAGAAAGAGCAGGATCATCGCGGCGGTGAGGCAGGCCGCAATGAGCGCCTCGCGCACCACGCCCGAGATCGCCGACTTCACGAACACGGACTGATCGGAGAGCGGCGTGATCTTGAGCGCGCTCGGCAGGCCCGCGGCGATCTTCGGCAGCATGGCCTTCACCTGCTGGATGATCGTGAGCGTCGAGGCGCTGCCGGTCTTTTCAATGGTAAGGAGTGCAGCGCGTTTGCCGTCCGCGCGCACGATGTTCGTTTGCGGCGCGTAGCCGTCGATCACGTGCGCGACGTCGCGCACATACACCACGCTGCCGTTCACGGTCTTGATGGGCAGGTCGTTGAGCGCCGCCACGGTTTGCGTGCTGCCGTTCATCTCCACGTTGTATTCGCGCGAGCCGATTTTCGCCGTGCCGCCGGGCAGGATGAGATTCTGCGCGTTCACGGCGTTGACGACGTCTGCGGGCGCGAGACCTTTGGCCTGCAACGCCTTCGGATCGAGTTGCACCATGATCTGGCGGATCTTGCCGCCATAGGGCAGCGGCACGGCCGCACCCTGGACGGTCGCGAGCTGCGTGCGGATGAAGCTGTTGCCGAGGTCGTAAAGCGACTGCTCGGGCAAGGTCGCGCTGGACAGGCCCAGTTGCAGCACCGGCACCGTGGAGGCGTTGTACGTGATGATGTTCGGCGGCAGCGTGCCCGGCGGCAGGACGCGCAGGATCGAAGCGGAGTTCGACGCGGCTTCGGCAATCGCGCGGTTGATGTCGGCGCCCGGATGGAAGAACACCTTCACGACCGACACGCCGTTGAGCGACTGCGATTCGATGTGCTCGATGTCGTCCACGTCCGAAGTCAGCGCGCGCTCGTAGTTCGAGGTGATGCGGTGCGCCATGTCCTCGGCGGAGAAGCCGTTGTAGGTCCAGACGATGCTGACCACGGGGATATTGATGTTCGGAAAAATGTCCGTGGGCGTGCGCATGATGGCGAGCGGCCCGAGGATAAAGAGCAGTACGGCCAGCACGATGAACGTGTAAGGCCGTCTGAGAGCCAGTTTGACGATCCACATGACGGGGTCCGGGTTGAGGCAGGAATGGCGCAAGTATCGGGAGGGCGCGCTTACCCGGTGCTGACCTCGACATTACGGATCTGTCATCTTTGCCGCGCAGGGCCGTTGGCCGCCGTGGGCGCGCTGCGCCCAGATAACGAACTCGTAATCAGCAGGTCAGCTTTGGGTCAGCGCCGCGCGACCAGAATGCAGTCAACCTTCGCGACATTGCCGAGGGCGGCTGAGGCGGCATCTCCCCGATGCAGCGGCCATTCTTTGAGAGATGAACATCATGAAAGCACTCGTTTCCACATTGCTCGTTGCCTGCGCCCTGGCCGCTCCGGTCGCCGCTTTCGCACAAACCGCCAACCCCGCCAACACGCCGGCCACACGCGCCCAGGTGATCGCCGACCTCGTGCGGGTGGAGCAGGCGGGGTATCGTCCTGTGGCCAAGGACGTCAACTACCCGGATGACATTCAGCACGCGGAGGCGATCGTGGCGCAGGAGCAGGCGCAAAAGACCCAGCAGGCCGCGCCGGGCAGCACGGCGGTCGGCGGCGTGGCAATGATGGGCAGCTCGGATGCGGGTGCGCCGGTCGTGGCGAGCGTCGGCGAGCGGTCGATTTATGCGGGCCACTGAGCGGGCCAATGCGCGGGCCGCTGCGTGCTCGAGCGCGGCACAGCAGTCCCGGCGATAACGCCGGACCTCGCCGCGCATTTCGATTCGCTTGATCAAACGTTTGCGCGGACGTAATTCGCCCCATTCGCGCGTAAAAAAGCGTTATTCATTTTTATTAAAGCTGCGAATCTGCCCCATTAATAACGGCGGCGTTAAATCAGCCGTATTGGCAAATTCACCACAATGTCGCGCGTTTTTACGGCGTCATCTTTCCGGATCACGCAAATTCATAATGCGCTGGTAAGATACGCGCGAATTGGGATGGCCGCTCTCCATTCCGGGCTATTGGCGCGAACCCAGACCACTCGCGCCACCGGAACAGGAGTCCGCGTCATCAGGCCGACGGGGAGCGGCCGTCTCGCACTACGAATTGCGCTCAGTGTTTAAAAAAGCGCGTACGTTCGCATTATGTGTGTAATCGCAAGCGTTTGAGTCTCGCGTTTCGCCGTTCCGGCGAATCGTCTGGCGCCGCTTGCCGCTGGTGCGCCTTGCGCAGACGGTCATTCCCCCCGCGGTCTAATCCCGCCGTCATGCCAATCAGGCGTATCAAACAGTCGCACATACTGGCCGAACCCGTCATGTCCACCCAGTCGACCCACCATCATCGCCTCTTTATGGCGCTGGTCGGTGTCATCAGCGCGGCGCTCAATACGGGCGCGCTCGTCGCGCTGTTGTTGCTGCGCGGACAGACCGGCGACACGCCGTACACGCGTGCGTTGACCGGTGCGTTCGCCGTGGCCGCGTTCGTCGTGTTTGCGCGCTTTCACCTCATCGCCAGCGCGCGTCATCTCTGGTGGATGCTGGGCCGCGGCGCATGGCGCTGGTGCCGGCTGCCGGTCGCGCTCATGGTGCTGCTGTTCGTGACACATGGCGACAGCGGCACGACGGCCCTGCGCACGCTGGTCGTGCAGTGGGCCGCCATCGCGCTGCCGCTGCAACTCGTCGGGCTGGCTGTCTTGCGCGGCGTGGCGCACAGCGTCAACAACGCGCCCGGCAACCTGCGCCGTGCGGTGTTCTTCGGCATGGGTAGCGAGGCGCGCAAGCTGAACCTGCGCCTGCAGCGTTCGCCAATTCTCGGCATTCACGTGACGGGCTATTACAACGATGCGCCCGCCGTGCCGCGTGACGGCGAAGCGCTGCCGCCTTATCTCGGCCGCTATGAAGACGCGGCCGCGCGCATCCACGCGAACGACTACGAGGTCGTGTTCCTCGCGATGGGCCAGGCCGCAATGGCGCGCGCCGACGCAACGGAAGTGAAGGACATCACAGCCGACATCGTGACGCGCCTCTACGATTCGACGGCCGCGATCTATCTCGTGCCCGAGCTGCATTACCTCGAAGACGTCGCGACGACCGGCGCGAACCTCGCCGGCGTGCCGCTGCTCGCACTGCACGACGTGCCGATTCTGGGGCTTTCGCGCATGCTCAAGCGCGCGGTCGACATTGCCGGCGCCGCGTTGCTGCTCGCGCTGCTGTGGCCAGTCATGCTCGCGATTGCGCTGGCGATCCGGCTCGATTCGCCGGGCCCGGTGATGTTCAAACAGCGCCGCAACGGCGAGCACGGCCGGGCGATCGTCGTGCACAAATTCCGTTCGATGCGTGTCTCGGCGCAGAACGAGGGCGATGCAGAAGCGCCGGGTGTGCGCCAGGCCCGCAGCGGCGACGACCGGATCACGGGCGTGGGACGCTATCTGCGCCGGACTTCACTCGATGAGTTGCCGCAGCTCTTCAACGTGCTGGGCGGTTCGATGAGTCTCGTGGGTCCGCGTCCGCACGCGGCGGAGCACAACGAAGAGTACCGGCAGCTGATTCCGGGCTACATGCTGCGCCATAGCGTGAAGCCGGGCATTACGGGGTGGGCGCAGATCAACGGGCTGCGCGGCTTGACCGACACGCCCGACAAGATGCAGCGCCGCGTGGAGTACGACCGCTACTACATCACGCACTGGTCGCTGTGGCTCGACCTGCAGATCCTGCTGAAGACGATCCCGTCGATCGTCTCGGGCCGCAATGCGGTGTGAAGCGTGCGCCGCGCGAGACGTGGCCGGACGTGAGCCGGCCGCGCTCGCATCGGCGGCGTTACGCCGCGCGCTGCTGCGCGCGCGCCATGCGCCAGTGACGCCAGAGGATGGCGAAGAAGCGGCGGTCGTCCACGAGGTAGCGGCGCCACAGGCGCGCGGGGTCCTGTTTGATGCGCCAGCACCATTCGAGACCGCAGCGCTGCATCCACACGGGGGCGCGTTGCTGCAGGCCGACGGCGAACTCGACGGCCGCTCCCGCGCACAGCATGAGGCCGCCCGGCAGCTTGCCCGCGTGATGCAGGGCCCAGCGTTCCTGCTTGGGCATGCCGAGGCACACGAACACGATATCGGGCGCGGCCGCGCGTACGCGCTCGGCCACCGCATCGCCCTCGGGGCCGGTCGGATCGAACGTCATGGAAGGCGCGATCACCTCGACGCCGAGGCCCGGATAGTGCTGCGCGAAGCCATCCACGAGCGCGGCTTCGTGGCCCGGGCGGCCGCCCACCACCACCACTTTCCAGCCGGCCGCGTGGGCGCGCTCGCACAGTGCGGGCAACAGGTCCGAGCCGGTCACGCGTTCCGGCAGCGGCGCGCCGAACAGGCGGCTCGCCCAGACCACGGGCATGCCGTCCGCGAACAGGAAGTCGGCGGTGCGGTAAAGGCGTTGCAGATCGGGCTGCGTGTCGAGACGCACCACGTGGTCGACGTTCGGCGTGACCGCCACGCGCGCCCGGCCGTCGCGCTGCAAGGCGGCGGTGCAAAGCACGTCGAGCGCGGTGTCGAACGACACGGCGGCGATATTGAGACCGAACAAGGGAATGCTCGGCTTGAAGACACCCCGTGCGGACGCCTGCGGCGCCGCTGTTATGTAAGGCGTGCTCATGTTGTTTTTGTGACCCCGACGTGCGCACACGACGAGAGCCACGCACGGCGCCCGTTGAACCGGCGTCGTGCCACCCCGTCATGCGACGTACGTTATGTTTTTTTCTGGTCTCCTGGCTTTTGCCAAGGCGTTTTGGACTTCAGACAGAATCTTACTGCTGTGTCGGTGCGTCGGGTAATACGACAGTGTTTTTTTAGAGACAAAAATCGGGATGCGTTTGAAATTTCTCTGGTGGCGCCGGTGGTTGCACGCGGGCGATCGGCTACGATCCCCGCGGCCCGTTTTCCCTTTCCCATACGCAATAGACGATGATCACCGACGCCCGTGAGATTCCCGCCGGCACGACGCTGCACGCGGACCTGTGCATCGTGGGTGCCGGCGCCGCCGGCATTGCGCTCGCGCTCGCGCTGGAAGAGAGCGGGCTCGACGTGATCATGCTGGAGAGCGGCGGCGATGCGCCCGAGCCCGCCACCCAGCAGCTGTACGCGGGCACGGTGGCGAACGCGGCGCTGCATCCGCCGCCCGACCATTACCGCGTGCGCCGCTTCGGCGGCTCGACCACGTTGTGGGGCGGCCGCTGCATGCCGTTCGACGCGCTTGACTTCGAGACGCGCGCCTACGTCGCGCACAGCGGCTGGCCGATCGCCTTCGCCGATGTGCTGCGCCACTACCCGCAAGCCAACGCGCTGTGCGAAGCGGGCGAATTCGCCTATTCGGCCGAAGGCGCGTTCGCCGTGCCGCCGCGTCCGATGATCGGCGGCTTTGCCAGCGACGTGTTTTCGACGCACACGCTCGAGCGCTTCAGCTGCCCGACCGATTTCGGTCAGCGGTACCGGGCGCGCCTCGCGAAAGGCCGCGTGCGCGTGCTCCAGCATGCGAACCTGTGCCGCCTGCCGATGCTGGCGGGTTCGACGCGGCGCGTCGGCGCGGCCCAGGTGCGCGTGCTAAATACAAAGGACGCGACGGGCGGCGCGACGTTCGAGGTGGCCGCGCGCGCCTACGTGCTCGCGGCCGGCGGCCTCGAAGTGCCGCGCCTGTTGCTCAACAGCCCCGGGCCGAGCGGCCGGGGACTCGGCAACGCCCATGACGCGGTGGGCCGCTATTACATGAGCCATCTCGCGGGCACGATCGGCACGCTCGATCTCGCGGCGGCGCAGTCCGTGTGGCACGGCTACGAGGTGACGGAAGAGGGCATCTATTGCCGCCGCCGCCTCGCACTGCGCCCGGAACAGCAAGCCGCGCTGCGCGCGGGCAACTTCATTGCGCGCCTGCATCATCCGCGCATTCCGGACGCCGGGCACGGCAACGGCATCCTCTCCGCGCTGTATCTCGCGCGCGGCATCGTGCCCTACGAATACGCGAAGCGTCTCTACGACGGCACGCCTGAAGGCTATGCGGGCTCCACGCTCGCGCACGCAAAGAACGTCGTCGCCGACGCGCCGAACACGGCCCGTTTCCTGTGGCACTGGCTGCGGCGGCGCACGCTGGCCGCGCGCAAGTTCCCCTCGGTGATCGTGCGGCCCGCGAATCTGTGCTTCTCGCTCGACTTCCATGCGGAGCAGGAGCCCAATCCGGCGAGCCGCGTGACGCTCGGCGACGAAACCGATGCGCTCGGCCTGCGCCGCATTCATGTGGACTGGCGGTATACGCAACAGGACGTCGAGACCGTGAGCCGCGCGCTCGCCGCGCTCGCGCACGAGGTCGAGCGCGCGGGCGTGGGCCGCTTCAGCTACGACCCCGCACAGGTCGAAGCCGAAATGACGCGCTACGGCGCCTATGGCGGCCATCACATCGGCACGGCGCGCATGGGGCGCGACGCGCACACGAGCGTGGTCGATGCCGACTGCCGGCTGCACGAAGCGGACAACGTCTATGTGGCGGGCGCCGCCGTGTTCCCGACTTCGGGCCAGGCGAATCCGACCTTGACCATCGTCGCGCTCGCCCTGCGGCTCGCCGAACACCTCAAGGGCGCCGCCGATCTCGGCGCGCTGCCCGTTCCCATCGCAAACCAATCCGAACCCGCGTGATGAAAGCCCGTATTCTCGTTCTCGGCGCGACCGGCTTCGTCGGCCGCCATCTGGTGAAAGCGCTCAACAGTACCGGGTGGGCCGAGCCGGTGGCCGCCTCGCGCCGGGAAGGAAGCGGCCTGCGCCGTGTCGATGCCGCGGACCCCGCGTCGGTCGCCGCCGCGCTGGCCGACGTGGACGGCGTGGTCAACTGCGTGGCGGGTGCACCGGCGACGATCGTCGCGAATGCGCGTGCGCTGGCGGCCGCGCTGGCGTCACGCGGTGCGCCGCTACCGCTGGTCCACTTCAGTTCGATGGCGGTGTACGGCGCCGCCGAAGGCCGTATCGACGAAGCGGCCGCGCTCGACGCCGTGAGCCCCTATGGCCATGCGAAGGTCGAGTCGGAGCGACTGCTCGCTTCACTGCCCGCGCTGACGATATTGCGCCCGGGGTGCATCTACGGAGGCGGCAGTCCGCAGTGGTCGGCGCGCATTGCGCAACTGCTGCGCGCGCGGCGCCTGGGCGACCTCGGCGCTGCCGGCGACGGTTGCAGCAATCTCGTGCACATCGACGACGTCGTGCAGGCGGCGCTGGCCGGGCTGCGCACGCCGGCTTCGGGCGCGCAGGCCTACAACCTGGCGATGGCCCAGGCGCCGCGCTGGAACGAGTACTTCGTCGCGTACGCGCGTATTCTGGGGGCGACGCCGGTGCAGCGGATCGGTGCGCGGCGTCTTGCGCTCGAAACGAAGGTGTGGGCGCCTGCGCTGAAGATTGCCGGGATCGCGGGGCGCAAACTGGGCGGCGTGAAGGTGCCGCCGCCGCTGCCGCCTTCGCTCGCGCGGTTGTGGCAACAGGACATCCGGCTCGACGCGCGCCGCGCGCAACAGGCTTTTGACATGACGTGGACGCCGTGGCGTGTCGCGCTGCAGGCCGAAGCGTTCGTGGCGGCGGCGTCGCGCGCCGACTGAACCGGTCGGGTTAGTCCAGGTTTCGGTTCGCCGGAGTTTCGGGCTTCGGCTTGCCGCTATCGTTCGGACTCCTGCAAACAACATTCGGCAACCGCGGCCCCTTCGACCATCGTACCCTCGTGTTGCGACGCCTTAGTGGTGCCGGATCGCGACGCGACGGCTATTCAGCGGCGGCATAAAAAAGCATGCGCTCAAATCGGCAAATCAGCGAATTGAGGCCATAAAAAAGGCCTGTTCGCGACGCAGACGCACGCGCGCGCCCCATAGAATTTGAGCGTAGATCCACTCACGCAGCGTCAGGCGATCGATACCTGTCGGATCGCTTCCCCACATCGGATTTCCGGTTAATTCAGCATGACACGGCTTGCACGGCACTACGTCCCAGAACAACCGCAGCACGTTATCCTGCAGGGGCTCAAAGGGCCCGCATTCCTCGACGAAGGAGACTACCTTTACTTCCTCGCCTGCCTCGCGGACGCCGCGCGCGTCGCCGATCTGGCAGTCCACGCGTGGGTGCTCATGCCCGACGCGGTGCAGTTCCTCGTCACGCCTTCATACGAGTCGAGCGTAGCCATGGCGATGCAGGCGGTTTGCCGCCGCTACGTCGAGACATTCAACCGCCGCCACGGTCGCCGCGGTGCGATGTGGCGTGGCGAGTACCGCGCAACCGTGATCGAACCCGACCGCTATTTTCTGCTCGCAAGCCAGGTCATCGATCATGCGCCGGTGCGCAACCACCTTGTGACCGAGCCGGGCAACTACCCGTGGTCGAGCTACATGCACCACGTCGGGTTGCGTGTCGACAGGTTCATCAAGGACCATCCGCTCTACCGGGCGCTCGGCGATACGCCGTTCGAGCGCCACGAGTCCTACCGCGATCTGGGCGCGCAGCCTCTGGACGAAGCCGAGGTCAACAACCTGATGCGGGCGACGCTCGAAGGCTGGGTGCTCGGTAGCGCTGCATACTGCGAGTGGGCGGCGCAGACAGCCAACCGGCGGTTGATGCCATTGCTGCTGCGCGACCGGCCGAGCAAGGTTCGCACGGCTAGCGCCCACGCATGACGAGGGACGGTGGGCTAGCCGCACAGCGGGGGCGGTCGTTCGTCCTGATGGGTCGATCGTCTACGAGATCCATCCGGACGGGGATCGTTCGCCGGCCATCCTCGCACGGCGTATCTGGGTCTTGGCTACGAATACTGGCACAACATGTACGGCACGCCGGCTTCCGAACAACCGGGCACACGCAGACTTCCGTCCCGATGTTCGTGGCCGAAATCCACTTCTAAAGCAGGGGTGACGGCCATCGGCAACTGGAATGCGGGTTGCCGATGGCCGCGGATAACGGATCCGTGCTGCCTGACGGCTAGCCGCCGAGCGCAATGATCGCCATCGTCAGCACGATCCCAAGCAGCGTCATCGCGAAGCCCGCTTTCATTGCGCCCGCGCCGGTGTAGCGTCCGAGCGCGAAACCGGCAGTGAAGAGCATCGCGAGCGTGAGTACGCGGGAGACGACGAGCGCCACTGTGTGATCCCTCACGAGAATAAACGGCAGGGCAACGGGGAACGTCGATATGACGACGAGCAGAAAAACGCCCAGTGCCCCAAGAAAGTCGTCGCGCCTGAAATGCGCGCGAGGTGGCAGCGTAGGCTTCGCGGCGAGGCGCGCACGAATCAGCTCGAGTTCGTCGTCGTCGACGAGCGGCTCCAGCGCCGTCGGCAACGCGGCGCGCAATGCCCGTACGGCTACGGCGCGGTCCGGTTCGCGCTTCACGGTCAGGGCGAGTGTGAGGCGCTGTCCGCGATCCGCGAGCGAGCGGACAAGATACATCACGGCATCCGCGAGGCCCCACGCGAGATTGCAGCCGAGGGCGGCGAAGAACAGTTTGCTGCCGGCGTCCTCGCCCGTCGTGACAGCCTTGACCGCGCCGACGAACGTCAACGCCATGAACAGGCCAAAACACAGTTCGGTCACGCGCTCGACCGTATTGAGTATGGGCTCGCCCTTTTCAGAGGTGGTCTGCTGTGTCGGGGTAGCGGTATTCATATGGCCTCGTAGAGGAGGAGATGAGCGGTCATGGCGTTTTCTGTCCGGGATGGCTAGTGGCAGACGATACGCCATCGCGCGAAATGGCATGCTGTGCCTCCCACCACGCGGCTAGCGCCTGTTCGAGATTGAGAAACATGCGCTCGTGTCCTAGCACGCTGCCGAGCGGCGCCTTCTCGAGGACGGCAAAGACTTCGGGATTGAGGCCCACGACCCAGACTTCGATTCCGCTCTCGCGACATTGCTTCTCGGCCTCGGTCAGCATCTTCAATGCTGTGTACTCCACATCGAATACGGCCCGCATATCGAGCGCCATGACCCTGGGGCGCGTCTGGGCGAGCAGCGGCATGATCTTGTGCACGATGTTGGCGGCGTTGAGAAAGAAAATGCGTCCCTCGGGCCGCAGGAGCAGCAGTCCGGGAAAGTCCTCGTCGTCTGGATGCTCGTCCGATACCGGGCGGAATACGTTCGTGCCGGGCTTGCGCCGCAGCACGTACACAGGGGGATCGGAGACCTGATGGGCGAGTGCGACGAGCGAAACGACGATGGCGATCAGAATGCCTTGCAGCGTGCCGAGCAGCACGACGCCCACCAGCGCCACGACCGCCCAGACGAACTCGGTCCGCCGGATGGCGAGGATCGCGCGGAAGTCCGCCGGATTGAGCAGGCCGATCGAATAGACGATCACCACGGCAGCGAGCGTGGCGTGCGGCATGAGGCCGATGACGGGCGCGAGCAGCACCATGGTGCCCAGCGTCACGGCTGCGGTGGCGAGTTCGGCCAGTTGCGAATGCGCACCGGCCAGCCGGTTGACGGCCGTCTGGGTCGTCCCGCCGCCCGCGGGCATCGAGCCGAACAGCGCGCCCAGCGCATTGCCCAGGCCTGTCGCCAGCAGTTCGCGGTTCGGCAGCGGAACGGGTTCCCCGCTGAGCGCGAATGCGCGCCCCGAAGCAATCGTTTCGGTAAAACTCATCAAGGCAATGCCCACCGCAGCCGGCCAGAGCGCGTCGATCAGCGAAAGATCCGGCATCACGAACGACGGCAGTCCGGTCGGGATCTCGCCGACGATCTCCACGCCGTACCGCTGCACGCCAGCAAAAGCGACGCACGCAATCCCGAGCGCCACCGCAATGAGCGGGGCCGGGGACTTCGGGTACCAGTGTTCGAGCGCGACCAGCACGACGATCGTCAGCGCGCCCATGGCAACCGTCGCCGTCGACGCATGGGGAAGCCCTGCGACGAGCGCATACACGTTATGGAAGAACGATCCTTTCAAGACGTGAATGCCAAGCAGTTTCGGCAATTGATCGAGCACGATGACGATGGCGATGCCGGCCTTGAAGCCCGTCAACACGGGCTCGGAAATGAAGTTCGCGACGAACCCCAGCCTGAGCAAGGCGGCGAGCGCGAGGAAGAGGCCGACAAGCAGCGTGAGCGTGGCGGTCGCGACGACCAGTTGGGCGGTGTTGCCATCGGGCGCAACCTGACCGAGCGCGGCCGCGCTCAGGATGGCCAGCGTCGCGCTGGTGCTGACGCTCAGTGGCCTTGACGTACCGAAGAGCGCGTAGATCACCATCGGCACGAACGCCGTGTAGAGCCCGGTCTCGACGGGCAGTCCGGCAACGGTCGCGTAAGCCATCGCTTTCGGCAACACGACAGCCGCCGCCGTGACGCCCGCGACGATGTCGGGTTTGATCCACGCCGTCCGGTAGTCGCGTACCCATTCGAGCACGGGAAGACGAAAGCCGGATTTGCGGTGCGACGCGGACTGATCGCGCATGATGCTGTGGCCTCCAGGAACAGAAACACTACCGACGCACATCAACGTCGAATGTCTCACCGCTGCCTTCCCGTGGGCTACTGCATTCAACATGCCGGAGCGGAATTTTGACGAATCCCATGTTGTGGATCAAGCGTCAATCGGACTTTGGTCCTACTGCGGTCAGCGCGGTCGTAACGGCAGGGTATGGGCCGATGGTCCTATAGAGAAAGCACGCGAGTGGCTGCACGATTCAGTTCGTGCAGGTGCGGCATCGTCGCCGGCCCCGCGCGCGGCCCGTAACGAACCTGTCACGAGCGTCTGCCAGTGTCTACAGAGACAGCAGCCATGTCCGCCTTTGCGGCTACGCGCGTGACTGCCCGGCATATTCGTAAGCATTCCTTTCATTCAATCGAGGCGGCGGTCGTGGCGTTTGCCACCCGCTCGCGGACCAGAGGGTGATGCCATGACCGACCTAGCCAATCAATATGCTCGTTCCCAGGAGATCGGCGGCAAAGTTGCCCGGGTGCTCGCAAAGCGATCGCAACTAGCGCAAACCCAATTCAGTCAGCGTTTAGCGGATGCGGCCGGGCGGCTGGGCGAGAGCGATCAACCCGCTTCGGCGAGCCCCGCATGGGCAACTGGGCTGGACCCCTGGGCCGGCTACCGCTACGCGATGGATGTCGCCGAGCGTTCCGTGCTCTTCTGGGACACCTTACGTCAGCGCGGCAATGGTTTCGTCGAGCAGGCGCGCAACGGTCTGCAACCCGTGCTCCACTTCGGCCACGAACTCGTGATCGACGGCCGCAAGCTGGCGCGGCCGGTCAACTACGCGCTCGTGCGCCTGCTGCCGCCCGACGGTGTGGTCATCGACGTTAGCAAGCGTCCTTACGTGATCATCGACCCGCGTGCGGGCCACGGTCCCGGCATCGGCGGCTTCAAGGACGATTCACAGGCCGGCGTTGCGCTCAAGGCCGGCCACTCCGTGTATTTCGTCATCTTTTTTCGCGATCCGGAGCCCGGCCAGACCCTGCTCGATGTCTGCGCGGCGGAAGCGCAATTCATCAAGAAGGTCTGCGAACTGCACCCGGACAGCCCGAAACCGGCGATCGTCGGCAACTGCCAGGGCGGCTGGGCCGCCATGATGCTCGCGAGCTCCGACCCGGACCATACGGGGCCGCTCGTCATCAACGGCGCCCCGATGTCCTACTGGAGCGGCGCGTGGAGCGAAGGCGAGGGCGACAATCCCATGCGCTACTCGGGCGGCATGCTGGGCGGCACCTGGCTCGCGTCGCTGACGGCCGATCTCGGCAACGGCAAGTTCGACGGCGCCCATCTCGTGCAGAACTTCGAGAACCTCAATCCTGCCAACAGCCTGTGGGACAAGTACTATCACCTGTTCGACAACGCCGATACCGAGCCGCCGCGCTTCCTCGACTTCGAGCGCTGGTGGGGCGGTTATTACCTGATGAACCGCGAGGAGATCGAGTGGATCACGCGCAACCTGTTCATCGGCAACACCCTCTGGTCGGGCGAGGTTCGGGGTCTCGACGGGGCGGCGTTCGATCTGCGGGAAATCAAGTCGCCTATCATCCTGTTCGCTTCGCTGGGCGACAACATCACGCCGCCTCAACAGGCATTCAACTGGGTCGCCGACATTTATGGCAGCACGGAGGAAATCAAGGCGCGCGGTCAGGTGATCGTGGGGCTCGTGCACCAGAGCATCGGCCATCTCGGCATTTTTGTTTCGGGCAAGGTGGCGAAGAAGGAGCATCGGCAGATCGCCTCCGTGCTCGAAGCGATCGAAGTCTTCCCGCCCGGTCTCTACGGCATGGAGATTGCCGAGCGCCGGGGCGAAGACGGTAAGACGGAATACGACGTGTCATTCCGGGAGTATCGCCTCGAAGACATCGCCGGGCGCCTGAACCGGTTCGAGCGTAGCGATGAGCAGCCGTTCGAGGCCGTCAAGCGCGTATCGGAGTTGAACCAGCGCGCGTACGAGCTATTCCTGCAGCCGTGGGTACGGGCGTGGTCGAACGAAACGACGGCGAACCTGCAGCGGCAGTTTCATCCGCTTCGCGCGCAACGCTGGGCGCTTTCGGACCTGAATCCGTGGCTCGCATGGCTTGGGCCGGCTGCCGAGGCAGTCCGGGCAAAGCGGCATGCCGAAGCGCATGAGGACACCCGGTTGAGGGAGTTCGAGCACTATGGCTCGGAGATCATCAGTGCGTCGCTCGACTTCTATCGCGCGATGCGCGACGCCATGACGGAGAGCGCGTTCTTTTCCTTCTACGGCAACATGTACGCCGTCGAACACGGCGAAGAGGCGCAAGCCCGACCCGCCGCGGCGGCCGGAGACCACCGCGATCTGCCCTACGTGAGGGACGCGTTGGCGTCGATGACCGAAGGCGGCTACACGGAGGCGCTGGCTCGCGCCGCTTGCCTGCTCGCGCGCCGGGGCGAGCCGCTCCCGCTTGCGCGGCTTGCGCTGCGCAGCGAACTCGCGAAGGATTATGCCGCGTATTTGCCCCAGCTTCCGGGCGACCAGTGGAGGCGCGTGCGCGGCGAGCAGGAAATCATCGTGCGTTACGAGCCGGAACAGGCGCTCGCCACGCTGCCGCATCTGCTGGAAGACCCGAAGGACCGGGAGAAGCTGCTCGAACGGGCCGAAAAGCTGCTGGCGGACCGGCGCGTGCAGGAAGCCGGGCCGACCGCTGCGCAGCTCAGCATGCTCGACAAGATCCGTTCGTCCCTGCCGCTGGAACGCGCACCGGCGGTACGGACTGTCGCAGCCATGCATGAGGTTCCCGAGGCCCCGCCCACCCGCGTGGCGCCCGATCTCAAGGAGCCGTCGTGAAGCGCGAACACGAAAAGCATGTGCGGCTTGCAAGCGGTCCGTCGTTGCTCGCCGGCGCGCGGGCGGCAGGGTAGAACCATGGCCGACGTCATCCTCGTTCTCAATGCCGGTTCGTCGAGCATCAAGTTCAGCGCGTTCAATGCGCAGCCGGACGATCTGCCGCTTGTCATGCACGGCCAGATCGAGGGGCTGCTGTCGGCGCCGCGTTTCGTCGCGTTCGATGGCAAAGGGGTGCTGACCGGGAGTCAGGATTGGGGCACTCAACCCCTTGGGCATGATGAGGCCGTTGCTCACATCGCCCAGTTCCTGCGCAGTCATCGCGACGGCAACCGCCTGGTCGCCGTCGGCCATCGCGTGGTGCATGGCGGCCAGGGATTCTCGAAGCCCGTGGCCGTCACGCCCGCCCTGCTGGACGAACTCGACAAGCTCACGCCGCTCGCGCCGCTCCATCAGCCACACAACCTGAAGCCGATTCGCGTCATCGCCGAGCGCAACCCGGAGTTGCCGCAAGTCGCCTGTTTCGACACGGCGTTTCATGCAACACAGCCTGCGCTTGCCTCGACGTTCGCGCTGCCGGCAGCGTTGACGGAGCGAGGCGTGCGGCGCTACGGCTTCCACGGCCTGTCTTATGAGTACATCGCCAGCACGCTGCCCGATGTGGCTCCTGACGCCGCGAAAGGCCGCACCGTCGTCGCGCATCTCGGCAATGGCGCGAGCATGTGTGCGATGGACGCGGGCAGGAGTGTGGCGAGCACGATGGGCTTCACCGCGCTCGACGGGCTGCCCATGGGCACGCGCAGCGGCAATCTCGATCCCGGCGCGATTCTTTATCTGCTCGACGAACTGAAGATGGATACGCGCGGCGTCGAAGACCTGCTGTACCGCCGTTCGGGGCTGCTGGGGGTCTCGGGTATTTCGGGCGACATGCGTACGCTGCTGGCGAGCCACGACGCGCGCGCGGCCTTCGCCGTCGAGCTGTACGCGTATCGCATTGGACGCGAACTCGGATCGCTCGCCGCCGCGCTGCAGGGGCTCGACGCGCTGGTTTTCACGGCGGGCATCGGCGAGCACTCGCCGGAGATCCGGCGGCGGGCCTGCGAACAGGCTCGCTGGTGCGGGGTGGAAATCGACAGCAGGGCGAACGAAGCGGGCAGTCCCTGCATCAGCACGGCGTCGAGCAAGGTCTCGGTCTGGGTGATACCGACCAACGAAGAACTCATGATCGCCCGCCACACGCGTGACGTGACGGGCATTGCGTGAATCCGCGCGCTTGCCTTGGAGAGTCTGATGAGCCAGAGCGTTCAACACCCGGTGCTGACCGGAAAGAAGGCGTTGGTGACGGGTATCGCCAACGAGCATTCGATCGCCTACGGCTGCGCGAAGGCGTTCCACGAAGTGGGCGCCGATCTCGCGATCACCTATGCCGACGAGAAAGCCAGGCCATACGTGGAGCCGCTGGCAAAAGACCTCGGAGCGCCTATTTTCATGCCGTTCAACGTCTCGAAACAGGACGAACTGGAGGCGGTATTCGAGCGAATTGCGAGCGAATGGGGCGAACTCGACATACTCGTGCATTCCGTCGCCTGGGCGCCGAAGAACGATTTGCAGGGCGGGTTGCTCAACTGCTCGGCCGAAGGCTTTGCGGCGGCCATGGACATCTCATGCCATTCGTTCGTGCGCATGGCCCGGCTCGCCGCGCCGCTGATGAAGCAGGGCGGCTCCATGTTCGCGATGAGCTATTACGGCGCGAACAAGGTCGTCCCCAACTACAACGTCATGGGTCCGGTCAAGGCGGCGCTGGAAGCGTGCGCACGCTATCTGGCGTATGAACTGGGTCCGCAGCAGATCCGCGTGCACGCCGTATCGCCCGGGCCGCTGAAAACACGCGCGGCATCCGGCCTGAAGGACTTCGACGTGCTGCTCACCCAGGCGGCGGAACGGGCGCCGCTTGGCGAACTGGTCGACATCATGGACGTCGGCTTCACCTGTGCGTACCTCGCGACGCCCTACGCGCGGCGCCTGTCTGGCGAAACGCTTTATGTGGACGGCGGCGTTCACATCATGGCGTAGGCGCGCGAACGCCGCTTCCAGTCGCGCATTCAGCCGGGTCGGCCGTCGCGCATCACAGCTGGAATGCGCGCACCGCCGAGCGCAACGTTTCTGCCTGTGCGCGCAGTGCGCCGGCTGCTTGAACGCCGTCCTGCACGAAGGCGGCGTTTTGCTGGGTGACGCGATCCATCACCGTGACGGCCGCGTTCACCTGCTCTGTATCAGCCGCAAATCGATATGGCTCATGCGCACGCCCGATCTCGCCGCGCGCACGCTGGCCGGTCTGCGGGAGCTGGGCGTGCGCGTCGCCATCGACGATTTCGGTACGGGTTATTCGAGCCTCGGGTATCTCAAACGCTTTCGCCGGTCAACGCGCCGTTGCGGAACGCCTGGCGCAGGCGCGTCGAAATGCGCAAGCGCGAGGTCGCGGCCTCGCTCAGTTCCGGGCGATAGAACTGGTACTGGTTGCGGCCGTTCTGCTTGGCCAGATACATCGCCGCGTCGGCATTGCGCATCAGGGCGTCGGCATCGTCGCCGTCGGCGGTGACCATGAACTCGTCGCCGCCATAGCGCGCCACCGTCCCGCGTTCGCCGACGACGCGCTCGAAGCGCCGCGCGATCTGGGCCAGCAGCGCGTCGCCGATGCGGTGACCGAGCGAGTCGTTGACCTCCTTGAAATTGTCGAGATCGAGGAAGATCATCGCCAGCGTCTTGCCCGTCCGGCTCGCCAGTTGCAGCTCGCGGGTCGCACGCTCGTTGGATTGGGGGCACGTGAAGAGCGGCCGAACTGTTCAGGCGCTTAATTGTGCGCAGTCACGTTAAAATCCCGACGCTCAATAAAAATGAAACGTTGAAAACAGGTGCCATGCGTATGCGAAGTGGACTGGATATGCGTCGGGAGGACCGTACGCCGCTGTTGTTCGCCCCGCTGCTTCTGAACAAGGACGGCAAGGCTCTCGCCCAGGTCGCCGACCTCAGCTCGCGCGGAGCGCTCCTGCACGCGCGCAACGGTCTGCTGTTCCGTGGAGAGACGGTCTCGGGGTGGTTGCAGTCGGCGCCGATCGACGACGAAGACGAGATCGTCCTCGCCGTCGCGCTCGATGTTCGCTGGATCTCCGAGGATCAGGACAGAGGGTGGAGCCGCGTGGGTTGCGAGATGCACCCGCTGGATCAGCGCTCGATGGCCCGGCTGCAGGATCTCATCGCGAAGGCCGCGCCCTAGCCGATCAACGAGTCACGCCCAGACGCTAAAGTTTGTGTGCCGGCCGCCGAAAATCCCAGCATGGCGCACGAACAACCCAAACCACCGCAAGACGATCCGATCTGGGCAGAAGCACGGGCGCTGGAAGCCAGCATCCGCGCGATCAGACGGGCACAGGGAAAGCGGAATCCCGAAGACTGTGTACCGGGCAGCCCGGGATCTTTCGCGGTCATGGAAGCGTTCGTGCGCGATGTCGGGCGTGTGCTCGCGCTCGATATGCTCGAGCGCGAAAAGGGCAATGACATCGATCTGAACGGGGCGGGCTCGACTGGTTAGACGATTAACGCAATAAATGATAAACATTATCATCAGGATTCCAGATTGACATCGGAAATGGATTAATCGGTTGAAATAGATCGCTGCATTCACACCCTCATGCAATAGCCGCGCTACCCTGATACAACCTGTTACATTGAGTCAAACGCACGTCCCTCAAGCCTCTCGCGCTCCTGTGGAAGACAACCGAAAGTAATCTTTCACGGCATTTTCTCATTCCGCGACTTATCTCCTCTTGGGCGCTTTCGCGCCCAATTCATAATTCATATCAAGAGGTGAAGAATGAACGCGATCGGAAAATGGTTTGGAGTCAGGGCAATCGTAAGTGCGAGCGTGCTGGCGTTTGCGAGCATGGCCGCGGCGGCGCAGGATCAGGATGGCGATCACAACCAGCAATACACGCACGTTTTGCTGATCAGTGTGGACGGGATGCACGAGGCCGACCTGGAAAACTACATCAAGACGCACCCGCAATCCACCTTCGCGAAACTCGTCATACACGGTGTCGAGTACACCCATGCCTCGACGTCCCGGCCCTCCGATTCGTATCCCGGGCTCCTTGCATTCGCAACCGGCGGCAGCCCGCTGAGCCACGGCGTCTTCTACGACGACACCTACGACGCGACCCTGTACCCGCCGGGCAGCAATTGCACGGGCACGCCCGGCACCGAGGTGACCAACTTCGAAGCGCTCGACTGGGATCTCACCCAGCTCGATGGCGGTTCGCCTCCTGCGGGGGCCGCGTACGACAAGCGCAATCCGCACATCAATCCCGCGAAGCTCCCGCTGCGCAAGACGGCCGGCGGCGCCTGCGTGCAGGTCTGGCCGCATCTGTACATGAAGAACGGCACGAACACGATCTTCGAGATCATTCATCAGGCCGGCATGCGCACCGCGTGGTCGGACAAGCACCCGGCCTACGAGATCGTGAACGGGCCTTCGGGGCTGGGACTCGACGAACTCTACGCGCCCGAGATCAACTCGACCTCGTTGCAAGCCAATGGCTTCCCGAGCGCGCCCGCGACCGTCGACTGGACCGCCGACCCGATATATACCCGGGCTTATGACGGCTTCAAGGTCAAGGTCGTATTGAACTGGATTCATGGGCTCGATCAGACCGGCACGAAGCAGGTGGGCGTCCCCGCGATCTTCGGCATGAACTTCCAGGCGGTGAGCGTCGGGCAGAAGGTCACGTCCGCGATGGAAGGCACGACCACGACGCGCGGCGGTTATCTCGATGCCGCCGGGACGCCGACCGTGCCGCTCGAACAGTCGCTCGACTTCGTCGATGCCTCGCTGGGCCAGATGTACGACGCGCTCAAAGCGGGCCATCTCCTGCATTCGACGCTGTTCATCGTCGGCGGCAAACATGGCCAGTCGCCGATCGACCTGAAGAAGCTTCACATGCTGAGCGGTTCGAAGAACGCCTATGCCACCGCCGACGTGAGCGATGTCGCCACCGTGCTCGGCAATGGCGGCGTGCCGGTCGCTCAGGAAACGGCCGACGACGTGTCGCTCATCTGGCTCAAGAACCACGGCGATACGGCAAAGGCGGTCTCGCTCCTTGACGCTGACGAGGCGAGCGGCAATTCCACCCACATCCAGACGCTCTATCACGACGCAGCGCTGAAGGCGATCTGGGGCGACCCTGCCCAGGGCCGGGTGCCCGACCTCATCATTCAGCCGATACCCGGGACGATCTACAGCAAGAGCGCGGCGAAGCTGGCCGAACACGGCGGACTCTACACCGACGATACGAACACGCTGCTGGTGGTCTCCAACCCGAAGCTGCAGAAGAATGTCGTCAATACGCCGGTGACCAACATGCAGGTGGCGCCGACCATCCTGAAGGCGCTCGGTCTCGACCCGCACAAGCTGGTTGCCGTTCAGCGTGAAGGCACCCAGGTCCTTCCGGGCCTGCAGGCCACGGGAGACGACGACTCGGGCGACAATTCGCAGCAGTAGCCGTGAGCGTGCCGGCGGTCCACGTTTGGCTTGGGGCCGTCGGCGTGTCGTGAAGATGCGCATCCGCCGCCGCAACGTTCACGATTGCGCGGGCGTAAAGCCGTCGGGACTCCAGTCCTCGCTGCCCACGCCGTGATGGACGTAAAAGAAACCTTCCGGATCGTAGCGATCCTTGATCGTTTTCAGCCGCGCGTAGTTGACGCCCCAAAACGCTTCGCGCCAATCGTTGCGAAAAAAATCGGTCTCCGAAATATAGGAGCCGCTTTGTGGCGACAGCGCCTTGAGAATCGCCGCAGCCCTGCCGATATTTTCGGCGTTGCGATGTGCCTGCGCCATATCAGGCGCGGGGATGGGCAGGCCAGGAAACGGCGGCGGGCCGCCGGTGGCGACGATCATCAGGCCGAAGGCATCGGCGACTTTCGGATTCGTCGCGCACTGGCGCGCCTGCTCGTTCACCTCCGGCGGCGCGCCCGCGAGTCCCTTGTTGAAATGCAGCTCGACGGCCTGAAACCGGGCCGCCGCCACGAACGCGTCAACGAGCCGGCGGCGCTGCGACGGTTCGAGAAGGGCCGCGGGCAGCCATTGCGACTCATAGGCGTGCAGGAAGGCGGAGGCCTGCTCGCCATCGCCTTGCCACCAGCCATGGTTGTGCTCGGCGCCCGGGCGTGGGTCGGGCACGAGTCCCGGGTTGGCTTCGACGTCCCACCAGCGGCGCGACGGACCGGCGCCGACGCGCGGTCCTTCGTTGAAGGTGAAATCCGCCGGCGAGGCACGCACCCAATCGGTGAAGGGCGCCCAGACCGACTTGACCTGATGGTCGTCGAGGCCCTGGCACACCATCGCCACCTCGATCTCGTCGCTGTGAAAGATGAAGCGCTCGCCCCATGCCGGGTTGAACAGATTTTCTGCGTAGTGATCGACCAGCCGCGCAGCGAGCCGCCGGTAAGCCTCGGGTGATGAAGTCTGGACCTTGAACCTGGCCCAGCCGAAGTTTTCGGGCAGGTCATGGGTCTGCAGCGTGAGCCTCGTCACGACACCGAAACTGCCGCCGCCGCCTCCTTTGAGCGCCCAGAAAAGATCGGGCTCCTGGCATGCGTTGACCGTGCGGGCAACGCCGTCGGCGGTGACGATCTCCGCCTGGAGCAGACTCGCGGCCGCGAGTCCATAGCGCTTCGACCAGGAACCGAAGCCGCCGCCCAGAACGAGGCCGGCGACGCCCACGGTCGTACATCCGCCGCCCTGAACGTAGCGTCCCGCCTGCGTTGTGACGGCGGTATAGACGTCGATCCACATGCAGCCTGCCTCTACCGTCACGGCCGGCTGTGGCGGCGTCGGGCAGCCGGCCGGCACGAATGCGTCATGGAGTGCGATGCGGTTCATCCCGCGCGTCCAGATCAGCAGGGAATCCGGTGCGTTCGAGCCGCCAAGGTAGCTGTGGCCGCCGCCTTTCACCACCAGCCGCAAGTTGTGTCGGCGCGCGAAGTTGACGCCCGCGACGACGTCCGCGGTCGAGCGGGCCGCCACTGCGTAAACGCTTGCGTGCGCCGTCCATGCATCGAGCCAGCCGGAGATCTGGGTGGCGCCGGGATCGTCGCCGAGCGCGAATGGATTGCGCGCTTCCTTGACTCTCGCGAGGCACTCCGGCGCGTGGGGTGCTTGCGCGCAAGTCTGCCAGATCGTGGTGGGTTGCAGCAGATTTCCGCCGACCGCATGGCTCAACGCCTCCCATTCCGGCGCTTTCGGCCACCCGGGATCGCCGGGCCGGATGCGGCCCGCGCGAGCCGCGGCAGGCAGCGCGCCGGCGAAACTCGAGCTAGCGGTGAGGCACGGCAAGGCGACAACCCCCTTTAGCAGGCAGCGTCGTTTCATGACGGCTTTTGTCCTCGCGACGAGTGAAACGCTTAGTTTTCCCAATTATGACGCAGCGCTGCCAGAGCCCGCTGAAGCGAGCGACCGGCTTCGACGATTGCCGCGTCTAACCCGTCGAGCAGCAAGCGCACGAGCGGATCGCGCGGTCAGGATTGGTGTACTTCACGGTGTTGACGAGCAATGTGGCATCGCATCGCGTCGCACCGGCCCGCCATCGGCGTAAAGGGGTTTTTAGCGCAGAGGGGTCGGGGATTCTTTTCATGATATCAGCATGCCGCGGGCCTCGCCGTGCCGCCTGCGCTCGCCGATGCTTATTCGCGCCGGAACGACGTGTCGTTGAACGCGCAAGCAATTGAGGCGGGCGCTGCGCGACGATCTAGGCGTCCTGTTTTCCGTCTCGCGCCGCGCTGCGTCCCGGCACGCGCCCGAGCACCCATCGCCCGAGCAGCGCAAGTGGCAACACGCCCAGCAGCCGGTGCGCCGCCCAAGCCGCGAGCGCGCCGTTCACGGCAATGGCGAGCGATGCCGCAGCAGCCGCCCCGACGCTGCCGCCCATCGGCGCGAGCACGGCGAGGCCCACGAGCAGCACGGCGACCGAGTAGAAGTTGATTCGGTACAGGACGGAAGTGTGCGCGGTCATGCCCAGCAGTTCGGGCATGGCGGTAAAGCAGGCCGCGGCGATCTGGCCGAGCGCGAGCACGCGCAGCGCGGCCGCGCCGCCGCCGAAGCCCGGTCCGAACAGGCGCAGCAAGTGTTCGGGAAAGAGCAGCATGCAGAGCGCGGCGGGCAACGCGAGGCACAGCACGAGGCCCGCCGCCTGGGCCGCGCTTTTGTCGAGCCCATGCCGGTCGTTGCGCGCGAAAAGGCTCGCGAACTTCGGCGCGGCCATGCCGGTCACGCCGCTGATCAGCAGATTGATGACGAGCGCGAGACGCCACGCCAGCGCGAAGAGCCCGGTCTCGCGCGACGAGGCGACGATGCCGAGCACGATGGCGGGCGCCGAGGTGATCAACAGCTTCGTGAATTCCAGCGTGAAAAGCGGCAAGCCCGCCTTGAGCAGGCGCGGCGGTTCGGCGGGCGCTGGTGTGCTAGCGGGCACGCCGGCAAGAAAACGCCTGAGCAGAAACGCGCCGGTCAGCGCGGTGAGCGTGAAGCTGGCGGCGATCAGCATGAGCGTGCTGGCGACGCTCATGCCGTGCGTCAATCCGAGCGGGATGGCGACGGCGCAGAAGATCGCGGGCCAGAGCCAGGAATAGATCATCTGGCTGCAGCCCACGCGCTGGAGTCCGGCAAGCGCCCCCGCCATGGCCGCGCCGAGATTTTGCGGGATGAACGAGAGCGCGCCGAGCGCGAGCGGCCAGGCGAGTTCGGGCTTCTTCAGCACGTCGTGCGCGAAGGCGAATGCGCCGGCGCCAAGCACGATCGAGATGGCGACGGAGGCGAGCAGCACCAGCCACAGCGCGTGGCGAATGGCGGGCCGCACGGCGCGCGCCTCGCCCGCCGCGAGGTCCATCGCGATCTGCCGCGTGAGCGCCTGGTCGATGCCGAGGCGCCCGAACCCCGCGAGCGCCACCATCGTGCTGAACACGATATAGAAGTCGCCCGTCTGCACCACGCCCAGCATGGCGGCGATCAGCAGATGGAAGCCGTAGCGGCTCGGCAGGTCGAGCAGGCGCACGCCGAGGCTCACGAGCGAGCCCCGGATCATCGAACCGCCGTTTGGGCGCGCGGGCACGCGCGCTTCGCGGGCTTCACTCATGCTGCGCCTGCGCGCCGCGCAGGACGAACAGCGTCACGCTCTGCGCGGGCAGGCTCGCGCGCAGCGTGCTGTCCTGGTAGCGCGCGTCGGTCATGCGGAACAGCTGGTTGTTCGCGAGCCGCCAGGTTTCGGCCACGCCGCTCGCCGCGAAATGATCGAGTGTGACGGCGGCATCGGCGGGGCGGTCCAGCTGCTTGTTGATGACCACGAGCGTCAGCGCATGGTCGCGCTCGCGCAAGGCGGCGAATGCGGAAACGGTGTCCGGGTCGGGCGCGTTCGCGGCAATGCTGGTCGCGCCGAACGCCGCACCGTTGCCGTCGTAGTTGCGGTAGAGCTTGAATGCCTTGTACACCGGCATCGAGGGATCGAGCGTGCCCCAGCGCGTGGCGATATCCAGCCCCTCGCGGCCGAAAATGCCGAGCACGTCGGCCTGGGCCGTCGCGCCGTTCATCAGCGTGTCGCCACCCCAGTTGTATTCCGTGATGCCGATGGGCGTGCCCGGGTAGTAGTACGTATCGACCCAATGGCGCATCAGCGGGATCAGCGCGACGACGTTGTTGATCCACGTGGGGTCTTTGTAGTTCGGGTCCCACAGGTCGCGCGTGGAGCGGTTGCGCGTGAGCGCCACGGCCTGCGAGTTCGTCACGCCCGTTTCGGCGTATTCGCCGCCCTGCGGGTAGAAGTGCAGGCTGAACACGTCGACCGGATGGCCCGCCGCTTTCCATTGCGCGAGCAGCCAGGGCACGTACGGCATGCCCTGGGTTTCGCCTGTTCGGTCCGGCGTGTGATCGAGGCCGTGGTCCGCGGCGTACTGCTGGTCGAAGCCACTGTAGAAATAGCCCTGCCAGCCCCATTCTTCGGGCGCGACGATCTGCGCGTGCGGGTCCGCCGCCTTCACGGCGCGCGCATAGTCGATCACCTTGCCGGCGATTTCGCTCGCATGCGCGCCCGTGGGATGGACGTCGCGGTGTATGAGCTGCCAGAGGCTCGGCTCGTTGTCGAGCGCGTAGTAACGCACGCCGCCCCCGCTCGCGCCGCCGAATTGCTTCACCAGATCGGCGACGCGCGCCTGCTCGTTTTGCGGGTCGTCGGGCGTCGAGGCGTCGTTCGCGTCGTTGCCGGCAATCGGCTTGCCGCCGGCCGCCACGCCGTTGCCGGCGTCGGCGTGGCCGTTCACGTCGTGATTCGGTTGCGGGCCGTACTTGGCGATCGAGAAGCTCGCGAGCGTCTCGCGCGCCGGACCGAGTTTCGCCACACGGCCGAGCATTGGAATGGTCACGATGGGCGTGGCGCCCGCCGCCTGGGTGAGCGCGACGAAGCGCTCGCCGAACTGATCGTTGATATCGGCGGGATTGACGGCGAGGCTCTCGAAATACCAGTCCTTGCCCGCGTTGCGTGCGTCGAGGCGCCAGTTATAGGCCGAGGCGCTGTTGCCTCCCGAGCGGTTGACCGGCGCGCGCAGGTCTTGCAGGACGGCCGTCGTGCCGAAGTTGATGCCGTAAATGAGCGGGCTGATGGGGTGCCGGCCGGCGGCGGCATCCACCGAAATGGCCACCGGCAAGGGCGTGCCCGAGGTCGCGTCGGTGCAGGCCGCCGCGCCCGACATGAGCAGCGCGCCCACCAGCAGCGTATGCAGGTTGGGGCGCTTGATGCGCTTGATGCGCTTGTTGCGCTTAGGGCGTGGCATGGTGAACCTGCAGATCGGCATGGTCGTCGTGATGGCCGTCCAGCTCGCCCACGCGCCAGATGTACGCGAAGATCGCGAGAATGACCGCGGTCTCGCCCGGCGTGAGGGTAGGCGGGTAAAAGAATGAAATGAGCAGGACGTAGACGAGATAGTCGAACAGCGCGCCGAGAAAATCGTCGTCGACCTTCTTGCGCAGGCGCCGGTAGAACACGATGCCGCGCAGCTGGAAGAACAGGATGACGAGCGCGCCGATCAGGCCGTACTCGAACACGATGCCGAGCCACGTAATGTCGGCGAGGAAGAAAAAGTGGTGGAAGTAGTCGATCAGGTTGTCCTTGCTGGTCGAGCTGATCGTGCCCACGCCGAAGAGCCAGCGCATCGGCTCGCTGCCGAGGAACTTCGTGGCGAGCAGGATGGTGATGCGGCGCGTGTCGAAGCCCGTGCTCGCGTCGGTGCTGAAGGTCGTGGCGAGGTAGCCCGCCGAGAACAGGGCGACGAGCGCGACGGGCGCGGCGAGCAGCAGCAGGACGCGTGTGCGCATGCGCGACCAGGCGAAGGTGTTGATGACGAGCACGCCCATGATGCCGATGACCATGGCGCGCGTCTTGACGATCAGCAGCGTGACGGCGAACGCGACGACCACGCCCAGCAGACAGCCCGCGTGCTTTTCGAAAAAGGCCCTCCGGTAGCAGAAGAACAGCAGGATGAGCGGGAAATACATCGACATGCGGATGCGATGGCCGCGGTTGTCGCTGCTGAAAAAGGGCGACTGGCCGATCACATACGACTCCTGGTACCAGTCGGAGGGCACCACGGCCCAGAGTACGATCAGCACCGCGAGAATGACGACGCCGAGCACCAGGAAGCCGCGCTCCAGCTCGCCTAGCGTGGGCTTGAGCGTGAGGAGCAGCGCGAGAAACGAGAAGAAGTACAGCACGGGCAGCAGTTTCACCTGCGCCGTGATGCTCGTGAAAAACCCTTCGTGGAAATAGAACACGGCGGCGAAGCTCGGCACCAGCAGGAGCCACGCGAAGCTGATGAGGATTTGCCGCGTCATGGGAAAACGCGGTTCGCCGCCCAGACGCAGCACGGCGGGCAGCGAAATCACCGGCAGCGCTTTCGAGAGCGCCCAGAGCGGCACGAGCGTGCTCAGGTAGTGGAAGGTCTGGCCGAAGAGCGGCAGGAGCGCGAGCAGCCACCACATGACCCGCCACCTGGCGGGCTCGCTCGAAAAGACCGGGGCAAGCCCGGTGGTCGTGGTGGCGGTTTCCATCGCGTGTGATTCGCGCTTGATTCGCTTGCCCGGTCGTGGAAAACCACGGGCTCGCGGAGCAGGCTTAGTAAGTCGTGGGGTTGTTCGAGATCGTGTAGTCGAAGCCGCGCTGGAACGGAATGACCTTGTCGATGTACTGATCGACCCACTGGTCGACTTCGGCGATCGAGGACTTCGGCACGAAGATCGTGTCGGTTGCCTGCAGGACGACGTCCTGGGTCGGGTCGCCGCGATGCGTGAGCGCGTCGAGGTCGATCGTGCGCAGCATCGGGCGGCCGTCGGGGCTGCGGCGGATCAGCACGACTTCGTTGGTGCGCGCCGTGTCGAGCAAGCCTTGCGCGGCGGAGATGGCCTGCAGCACGCTCATGCCCGTGTGCAGCGCGATTTCGCCGGGGCGCCCGACCTGGCCGGCCACATAGACCTTGGCCGCGGACTGCACGATGGCGACCGAAGCGTGCGCGTTCTTCGCCATGCCGTTGGCGGCGAGCGCCTTGTTGATGGCGTCGCCGAGCTGGGCGACCGTGAGGCCCGCCGCCGGGATCGTGCCCGCGAACGGCATGGTCAGGCCGCCGTCCGGCGCGACCGAGCCGCGGAAGTTCAGCTCGGCATTGAAGGGCATGACGACCGAAAGGTCGTCGCCGGGTTCGATGCGATAGACGCCGGGCGTGGCTTGCGACCACGCGGCGAATTGCGCGCGCTGCTGGAATTGCGGTTCCACCCAGGTCTGGGTGCAGGCGGTAAGCGTCAGCAGCCCGAGGACGCAGGCTGGTCGGAGTATGTTCATCGGGCGCGTGGGTGAGGCGGTGGCTTGCGGTTCCTGATCTCTTGTCAAGTAACGGCAGGAATTGCCGTTAATGAAGGGTGGAACTCACACGATTTTTTCGCGGATGTCGGTTTAACGCGACATCCTGGATGTTTTCTTACGTATTATATGCGCCGTCGAATCATCACTGTTGGCCTGGAACCGCATCTGTATGGTTATTACTACTAGAACAAGACCTGAAAGGAAGGCGGCTGTTGTCGAACTGACGGTCCGGGATTATCTCAACACCTTTTTTTATTATCGCAAGATTGCAACGGCGGTATTTCTTTCCGTTGTGGCGATCGGCGTGGCGGTCGCGCTGCTGGTGCCCATGCCTTACCGGGCGCAATCGACGCTGCTCGTACTCCTTGCAGGATATTACGACCAGTCGAACAACCCGAATGGCGGCGCCGCGGTGCAGCCCGCCATCGGCCAGCTCGACGGCGTCGAGGCGCAAATCCTGAGCAGCCCGGAACTGCATCGTGACGTGGTGATTGCGAAACTGGGGCCGAACGCAAGCGAACACGAAATCGACAGCCATTTGCAGGAATTCGAGCATCGGCTGCATATCGAGCAGAACGATCTCGCCAGCACCATCAACCTCACGTATTACGACGCCGATCCCAAGGAAGCGGCCGATGCGCTGTCGCGTCTGCTCGACACGTACTTCCGCCGGCGCGCGACGATTTTCACGTCGGGCCGCGTCGATTTCCTGACCGGTCAGCGCGACGAAGTCGCAAGGCAACTGAAAAAGGCCGATGCCGACCTGCTCGCGTTCCAGAAAACGCACGGCATCGTCAATATCGACGACCAGACCTCGCGCGCCGTGCTGCTCGAAAGCCAGCTCGTGCAGCAAAAGCTCGAGAACGACACGTCGCTCGCGCAGCATCGCGGCGAACTGAAGTCGGAGCAGGCGTCCTCGAAAGGGGTGAAGGCGACGATTCCGATCTTCACCGACGACTCCGAAGCCGCCCACGCGCTCGACACCATGCAGCTTTCGCTGATGCAGCTCGAAGCGCGCCGCGCCGATTTCGCCTCGCGCTACATGGATAGCTCGCCGTTCGTGCAGCAGCTCGATCAGCAGATCGCCGACATGCACGCGAGCATCGCGCGGCGCAAGGCGCAAATGGCCACGGCCACGCGCTACGGCCACAACGACTACTACGACGTGGTGCAGGGGCGGCTGGCCGCGCTCAATGCGAGCATCGCGGGCGAAACCGCGCGCCAGCAGGCGCTCGAAGATCAGATCAAGGACACCCGCGCGAAGCTGCGGAGCTTGAGCGACGTCTCCAGCCAGATGCGCCAGCTGCAGGCAACGCGCGACATTCTGGCCGACAGCTTCAAGGACCGTTCGCGCCAGGTCGAGCTGGCGAAGATCCAGCAGGGGCAGGTGAGCCAGGTGAACAGCACGAACGTGCGCGTGATCCAGGCGCCGTTCCCGCCTTCGCAGCGCAGCGTGTCGGCCAGCCTCATCATTGCGGCGAGCGTGGCGGCGGGGCTGCTGATTGCGGCGCTCGTCGTGCTCGTCATGGCGAGCCTGCGCGAGACGTTCCTGAGTCCGGAGCAGGCCGAGCGCTCGCTGCTGCTGCCGGTGCTGAACGCGCCGGTGATGCTAGGCGGCGGCGGTGCGCGCCGGCCCGGCGCCGCGGGCGCGTCAGCCGACGCGGGCAAGGCGCCCAGCCGGCCCGCGCACATGGCGTACGGCCGCATGATCGCGGCCATCAACGCGAGCACGGACTCGCCCTCCAAGGTCGTCATGGCGCTCTCGTTCGGCAAGAACGACGGGCTGCTTTCGGTGATTCGCGGCCTCGCCGTCGAACTGGAGCACCGCACGACCAAGCCGGTCCTCATTCTCGACATGGCTTCCGGTGCCGACGCGCCGCTCTACGGTCCGCCAAACGCGCAAGGCCTGCTGACGTGGTCGGGGCACGGCGGGCAAAGCCGTGCGGCGAGCGCGGCGCCCACGGAGATCGCGGCTTCGGGCGGACTCGTATTCGAGAGCGTCGAGCGGCACAACATCGTCGTCGCGCGGCCGGAAAGCGGCACGTTCCCGGCTTCGTGGCAGCAGACCACGACTCTCTTCGACGCGCTGCGCGAGGCGCACGACTACATCGTCGTGCATGCGCCGCCCGCGAGCCAGTCCTTCGCCGGCATTGAAAACGCGGCGCTGGCGGACGCCACGGTCATGGCGGTACGCGCAGAGGTGTCGCGCAAACCCGTGGTCCTCGGCCTCAAAACGCAGCTGCTCGACGCGGGCGGCAGGCTGATCGGCATTGCGCTGACGCATCGGCGCGGCTATATCCCGAACTTCATTTATCGATTCTTCTAACATTCGGGACCCGACTGCCATGCATCAGATCAGCGCCATCCTGCCGGTCAAGACGCGGGGACGGCATTACGCCGACAACATCGGCCGTTGCGACATCCTGTTCTCGTCGCTGCGCCACTTCACGACGCCCAAAACGTTTCACCGTTTCGTGATCGTCGTGCCGCACGACGAACTCGACGAGGTCAAAGGCTATGCGAAGGCGTGGGCCGATTTCCCCATCGAAGTGGTCGACGAATCGCTGCACATGGGCATTTTTGCGGAGTTTTCGCAGCGTCACCAGATCCGCAACTGGCACCGGCAGCAGATCATCAAGCTGAATGCGCCCGAATGGATCGAGACCGAGTATTTCCTCGTGCTCGACCCCGACTGCTTCGCCACGCATCGCTTCAGCGCGGATACGCTGATTCTCGACGGCCGTGCGCTCACGCATGTGCAGCCGCGTACGGTAGAGCCATATTACTGGGAGGCTTCGGCGAAGCTGCTGAATCTCGATCCGCAACTCGCGCGTGACGGCATCTGGTGGACGCCGGCCACCCTGTCGCGCACGCTGTGCCTGAGCCTGCAACAGCGCCTGGCGGCTTTGCACGGCACCGACTGGCGCCGCGTGCTGCTCGCCAATTACGCGCTCGACTGGACCGAATACACGCTTTACTGGCTCAACGCGGAAAACGAAGGGCTGCTGGAGCAGTACCATACGGGCCCGAAGCCCGGCCAGCGCGCGCTGCACGCCGACGAAAGCGTCTGGTTTGCCGACAAGATGGAAGGCTGGAGCGAGGCGCGCCACCTCGCGCCGGAAAGCGACGGCATGTTCGCCGTGGTCCAGAGCAACACGCACATCTCGCCGCAGCGCGTGGTGGAAAAGCTTGCGCCGTATTTCCCGATCACGCTGCAGCCTTACGAGCGCCATATCGACCCCGCGCTCAAGGGCGCGGAGCTTTATTCGGCTGTGGCGCGTCGCGGGCTCAAGCTGTTGAACAAGCTGCGCGGCTAAGCGGTCGTTGCGCCGGCAACGAATCTGAAGCGACGCCGGGCGCGTCGTTCATCGCCCCGGCTGCAGCTGGCCCCAGCTCACGAGAATCGCCTGAATGCTGCGCGCGTAGGCATCGCGCTCGTGCGGCGACTCCGAGTGGTACGCGCCAATGGCGCGCCACGTGTTGCCGTATCGCACCATCTTTTGCTTGAGCAGCCAGGCGGCCACGAAAATATTCACGCACGGGTCCGTGAGGGCGCCGTGCGGAATGCCCTCGCGCGAAAGCTCCGAAAAGTGGATCGAGTTGATCTGCGCTTGCCCGACGTCGATCGAGCCGTTCGCATTGTGATTGATGGCCGCCGCGTCGCCTTTCGATTCACGCCACGCCACGGCGCGCAGCACGAGCGGATTCACGCCCTGGTAGGCGCCAGCCTTTTCGAAGCATTCGTCGGCAGGCGGCGCGGCATGCGCGGCCGTCGCGCCGAGCGCCGCGAGGCTCATGATCGCGACCCACGCGCGCATGACTCGCGATCGTAGCTGGCGCAGGGCGTTGGTCTTCTGCTGCATGGGTCGAAGCTCCGGATTGGCTGTCGATGCGCGACGTCACTGCGCGAGAGCGGAATCGAGTTGCTGCTCGATGTCCTTGAGGTAGGCGCGCGAGGTGTCGGAGACGACGAGGCGCGGCGTGGGCATGGCGCAGTGGCATTCGCGCTGGCGCACCTTCTTCTTGCTGTGCGAAGACGAATGCGGGGCGGGAACCTCGTCGTCGTCGCCGGTGGCGGGAGGCAGCATGGCGAGCGAGGGCAGCGGCGGATAAACCTTGTCGGCGGCGGGCGTCGCCGCAGCGGCAACGACGGTGGCAGTGGCGGGCGCGCTGGCGGCGGGTTGGCCCGCCCAGGCGGCGCTACAGAAGCCGAATGCGGCGGCGGCGAGAACGATCGGACGCATCGTGTCAGCTCCCCGCATGCCACGGCTCGATCGAGACGCTGTACGTCTGGTTCGCACCGGCCGTCAGGTTTTCGAGCGTGGGCTTGGGCCCTTGCGCGGGCACGCCCCGCCAGATGGCCTGATTGATGTACTTGAAGTCCTGGCCGAGCGCCGTCACGCGGATCACGGTGGGCTGCTTCTGCGCGGCGGCGAGCGCGCCCGCCTTGGCGAGCACCGCGCTCAGCTGCGGGTCGTGCGCGCCTAGCGCATCGGCGGGAATGTCGAACTTCATGATGACGTTCGACACGGCGGGTTTCCCGGTTTGCGCCGTGCTGGGCGGCTGCAGTTGCGCGCAGCCTGTCACAACCATTACGGCAAGTAAAAGCAAAACGCGCGTCACGTCCGGGTCTCCAAAAATTCGTGGCGATGTACGCGTTGTCGGCCTCGCGCGCGCGGACTTGATACCCGGGCGGCAAACGTTTGCCAAAAAGAAAGAGTTCGCTCGCGCAGTGCCGCTTCCCGGAAGGTTGCCCGCGCGCCATGGTGTGTTCGGGCAGGGAACTGCCTCCCCGATCTGGAAGGGGAATGCGCCGCGCATGCGGCGAATAGGTATGAAGAATGCTGAACGGCCGCGCGGCACCGGCCCGGGTGCCGCGCGCCGGCGCTCGTTAATTGAGCTTGCCGAGCACCGCCGTGAACTCGTCCTTGCTCAAGGCGCGCAGCGTTTGCGTGCGGATATTGCCGAGCGACCCGAGGGCGAGGCCGAACGCCATGAAGCTTTGCTCGTCGGGCGCGTCGATGACCGTGACGACGTCGTATTTCCCGAGCGTCCAGTAGATCTGCTTCATTTCGCAGCCGAAAGTTTTGGCGAGTTCCGCTGCCTGACTGGCGCGTTGCGCGCTGTTCTTGACGGCGCGGATACCCTGGTCGGTGAACTGCGAGAGCACCACATAAGTCGCCATGACGAATCTCCTTACGATGACATCGATACGCGGACTACTGGCTTCCCTCGGCCGACCCTTCGGGCCGGATGTTCTGGTTGTGGCGGAAAAGATTGTGCGGGTCGTATTTCGTCTTGACGGCGACGAGACGGCTCATGTTCGGACCGTAGGCGGCTTCGACGCGCGTGCGTTCGTCGTCGGTGAGGAAGTTCACATAGACACTGCCGAGCGCATAAGGCGCGGAAGCTTCGAAGAAGCCGCGCGCCCAGGCGACGCAGCGCGCGTCGTCGGCGGGATCGGTCCAGCGGCCGTGCACGTTCATGACGTAGAGCGCGTCGCGACTCGGGTAGGCCATCGCATCGGACGCGACGCGCAGCGTCGCGCCGCCGATCTGGCCGAAGAATATTTCGCACTCGGGCGAGGGCAGCGCGGCGATGGCGTCGATCAGCGTGTCGATGAGACCGTCGGGCAACGCGTCGAGATTGTGCGATTTCCAGTAGTTGCGCGCGCCCGGCGTGAGGAGCGGATCGAATGCCTGCTGCCACGCGGCGTAGGGCATCGGCCCGAGATGTTCGCCACACGGCTTGCCGAAGCGCCGCACCGCGTCCACCGCGTTCGGCCCGTTTTCCGGCGGCCCCGAATAGCAGATCGCGAACACGATGACGGGCTTGCCGTGCACCTCGGGCGGCAGGAACGGCAGCGGCGGCGCGAGACGCGACACGCTCCACACGGTCAGGTCTTCGGCCATCGCTTCGGCCGCCTCGCGGTAGTGCGTCAGCGCTTCTTTCGCGGCGTCGAACGGCAGCACGACCAGTCCGCCGTAGATCTCGGGGCCGACGGGGTGAAGCGCGAACTCGAACATCGTCGCCACGCCGAAGTTGCCGCCGCCACCGCGCAGCGCCCAGAAGAGGTCGGCGTTTTCTTCGGTGCTCGCACGCAGCAGAGTGCCGTCGGCGGTCACGACGTCGGCGGCGACGAGGTTGTCGATCGACATGCCGAAGCGCCGGCTCAGCCAGCCGAAGCCGCCGCCGAGCGTGAGACCTGCGACGCCCGTCGTCGAGTTGATGCCAAGCGGCGTAGCGAGGCCGAACGCCTGCGCTTCATGGTCGAAGTCGTGCAGCGTGGCGCCTGGCTCCACATACGCGCGGCGCGTGGCGGGCTCGACTCTGACCGACTTCATGAGCGAGAGGTCGATCACGATGCCGCCGTCGCATAGCGCGCTGCCCGCGATATTGTGGCCGCCGCCGCGCACGGCGAGCGGCAGCCCGCTTTCACGAGCGAGCGCCACGGCCTGGCGCACGTCGGCGCAACCGCGGCAGCGCACGATGAGCGCGGGGCGGCGCTCGATCATCGCGTTCCAGATTTGCCGGGCTTCTTCGTAGGCCGCGTCGCCGGGTTGCAGGGCTTCGCCGCGCAGCGCGCTTTTCAATGTGGCGATGGATTCGCTCGACAGGCTCGACATGGCACACCTCTCAATTCAACGGATCGGACAAACGCGCGCCAATAGCCGGACGTGCGTTTTCATGGACTGAACGGAACTGCGGGCGACCGCTTCAATTGTCGAATCAATGCGGCTGACGCACGCGCGTGACGCGGCGTGCGTCCGGTCGGGAAAGCGGGAAGGAAGGGCTTTCGCAAAGGGCGGCGGGGGCCGCCTCTGGCCGGACCGCGAGGGGCCCGGGCGGCGAGCGCTTTGTGACAATCTGGATTGCACCCAGGCAGCCACCGAGCCTCGCCGGTTCATTAGATAACCTAAATTATGCAGCTTGATAAAAAACGTGCAATTAATTCAGATTATTGTCGCGTCTGGACTCGCTTTAATAGTTTAGCAAGCGCAATGCATGGATTCTATAATTTTCACGCGTGCGCGGCCTGCGTGCGTGCGTGTATTTACCCGCCCAGCGAGAGGTTCCACCATGACGCGAAAGTACATTGACTGCAGGGAGTTTCCCAGTGAGATGAACTGCACGGTTGCTATCTCGGCGGACTCGGATTCGGAGCTTCTGGAAGCTGCCGTGCAACACGCGGTGAGCGTGCATCGTCACGCCGATTCGCCCGAACTGCGCGCGCAACTCAGCCAGCTCTTTCACGAGGGCTCGCCGCCCGAAATATCGCCACGTTCATGACGAGAAACCGGCCCGGCATGCAATGTGCCGGCCGGTGCGCCAGCCCCTCGAGGCGCACGAGAAAACACAGCACCGCAACCCGCGCCTTTCTGCCGCCCGAATCCGGGCCTGCCCCAGGGCGCTGCCAGACTTCAATTGCCACCCGGTCGCCCCGGCATGTGCGCCCGTGGCAGAATTAGCGACTTCCCGCAGTCCCAACATCGGCGTTAGGCCTTTCCAGCCGGGAGCCGCCCGTGAAATACCCGCTAATTGTTGGTTTGAGCATTGTTTTCATCGATGTCGTCGTGTGGCGCGCGCGGATTCCTCCCCATGATTTCGTCAGGCTCTTCATACGGCTGGCGCTATTCGCGGCGTTGAGTTGGGTCCTGTTCTCATCGGGCATGAATCCGTTCGGCCTGGTGCCGTACCGGGAAGTGGCAGAACTCCATTGGTTGGCCCAGGTCCTCGAAATCGTCTGGTGGCTGATGGCGGCACGTCTGTTTACCCTGTCGCTCGACTCACTGTTGCTGCCCCGTGCCTGGCGAAAGCAGCGACTCTTTTCAGACGTCTTCGGCGCCGTCGTTTTCCTCGCCGCGGTCGTCGCGGCGCTCGCGTTCGTGCTTGAACTGCCGGTGCGCGGTCTGGTCGCGACATCGGGCGCACTGGCTATCGTGCTCGGCCTCGCAATCCAGAGCACGCTTAGCGACGTATTCGCTGGAATCGTGCTCAACGCCACGGAGCCGTACACGGTCGGAGACTGGGTCGCGATCGACGATGTGGAAGGCAAGGTCGTCGAAATGAACTGGCGCGCCACTCACTTGTTGACCGGCCAGGGCAATACGCTAATCGTCCCGAACGCCATGACTTCCAAGGCGAAGATCTCGAACAACAGCCGGCCGGCAAATGTTCACGGCGTTTCACTCGTGCTCGAGATCGACCCTGAAGCACGACCGAAGACCGTGATCGACGCACTGGAACGCGCGCTGACTGGAAGCAACGCCATCCTCGAGACGCCCGCGCCCTATGCCCGCATGCAGCGCGCGACGCTGAACTCGATCCATTACGAGGTGGTCGGTTTCGTTGACGAAATGGGCAAGAAAAGGGTGACTTCCAACGAGCTGTTCGACTTGTGCTACCGGCACCTTGCGGCCTCCGGGGTGTCACTGCGTGCTTTGGGCGTGCCGGCGCCCGCGGTGGAGGCGCGTGACGCGAAGGAGGCGTTGCTCAAGCGCGTGTCGCTGTTCGAAAGCTTGAGTGCCGATGAGGTGACCCAGCTCGCGAAGCGTCTTTCCCGGCACGAGTACCAGGCGGATCAACAGATACTCTCCCCGGACACCGTGCCGGATAGTCTCGCCATTATTTATGCGGGTGTGCTGTCTGTGACGTTCCGTGAATCGACGGGTGAACGCGAGCTTGCCCGGATCGGCCCTGGTGAAACATTCGGTGAGGCGGGACTGCTGGCTGGCCTGCCCATGCACGTGTGCATTGCCGCACTGACGCCATCGGTCCTTTTCGAGATCGGCAAGGACGACATGACCTCGTTCCTGAAGGAGCACCCCGAAGTCGCGAAGCAACTATGCCAGCTATTGGCATACCGGCAGGACAAGATCGGCAAGTTGACGACGGCGCTCCCCGCTGAACAGGAGCAAGGTCATTCGCTCTTTGAGTGGCTCTTCGGCAAGGTGCGCAATATACATTCCTTGTACGATTCCTGATACGCCGGAGTCCGAATCATATTCGCTCGCCGTTATGTTTCTGGCAGCGTCGATCCAGGCGATCCGGGTTTTGCTCGCCCGGCGAATCGAACAACGCACGCAGGCAACCGGTTCCCACTGGCATTGGCGGTAGGAATCATACGCTTTACGTTGTAATATCGACGCATTCCAGCCCTGCACCGCCCCATGACCGACGTCGCCCCCGACGAAGTACGCCTCGCCGCCGAGATCGAACGGCTCAAGGCCGAGTTTCCCAAAACGCGCGAGCTGTATCGCGAAGTGTGCGCGCTGATGTTCTTCCGTTACGGCATCACGCCCACGGCCAACCGGCTCTATCAGCTCGTGCGCCGCGGCAGCATGGGCACGCCTACGGCTGTGCTTGCGGAGTTCTGGGCCACCCTGCGCGAGAAGAGTCGCGTGCGTATCGAGCACGCCGATCTGCCCGAGGAATTGCAAGGCGCCGCCGGCGAACTCATGGGGGTGCTCTGGACGAGCGCCACGGCGGCCGCACAGGCGTCGCTCGAAGCGCTGCGGCTGGAAGTGGAGGAGGCGCGCCGCGCCGCGGAAGGCGCAACCGCCGCCGTGCGCGCGGACCTCTCACACACGGAGGTGGCGCTCGAACAGCGCACCGCCGCGCTGCTCACGGCGCAGGTGCGCATTCAGGAGCTGGAACAGGCGCAAGCCGCCGCGGTTGCCACGCGCGGCGCACTCGAAGCGGAACTGGCGCGCGAGCGCGAAGCGGGCCGCGAACGCGACACGGCGCTCACCCAGGCGCGCGCTGACTTTGCGGCCGAACGCGACAAGCTGCGCGCAAGCGCCGAACTCGCGGAAACGCGCTGGCAGGCAGCGGAGAAGCGCGCCCAGCTCGAAATCGAGCGCGAGCGCACGGTCAACGCGCGTTTGCAGCGCGACGCCGAAGCCGCCACGCAGCGCGCGGCGTGCAAGGAGGAAAGTGCGCGCGCCGAAATTCAGGCGTTGCAGACGCAACTCGGCGATTTGCGCCACCAGGTGGGAACGCTCGAAGGCCGGCTCGACGCACTGCGTTCGACCCACACAATTCAGGGGCAAGAGCGTGAGGCGGCGCCGGAGAACGGCGCCGCCGCGAAGCCGTTGCGAGCGTCGCGCAAGGCGGGGCAAAAGGCGTGAAGGCTTTATCTGTTCCGCGATTCCTTCGACATCCTCACTGAACCGACGCGTCTCGCCGCGTGTCACTCGTCGCGCACGCGCACCGGCAACTCGGTTTTGTACTCCACGCGGCGCAGCGCCACGGAAGTGTGAATGTCACGCACGCCCTCGATCTTGGTGAGGCGCGTCATGACGAAACGCTCGATGCCCGCAATATCGCTTGCCACCACGCGCAGCATGTAGTCGAACGCGCCCGTCATCAAATAACACTCCATCACTTCGTCGTAGTTCGAGATCGCGCGCTCGAACGCGGCGAGCCGTGTCTCGTTCTTCTTCTCGATTGCCACCGACACATATGCGTTGACAGGAAAGCCCGCCTTCTCCTGATCGAGCAGCGTGACGTACTGCGTGATGACGCCGCGCTCTTCGAGCATACGGATGCGCCGATAGAACGGCGAGAGCGAAAGCCCGAGCGATTCCGCGAGGTCGGCGGACTTCACGTGCGCGTCGCGTTGCAGGGCATGCAGGATGGCCACATCCACGCGGTCGAATTTCATTGGCCAGGTTTCCCTGAAAGAGGTGAATTTGGGGCGAATGTTGCTAATTCGTGAGAATTCCGTGGCTCAGTTTGGCACGAATCGCCGCTATTGGCTACCTAGAATCCGCTAATACCCACAAGTCGAACAGCGGAGACAACCATGAACATGCGAGCCGTCGAGACCGACCGCCAGATCGATACGGACTATCGCCTCGAAGACCGCTACCTGCGCGAGGACGGCGCGGTGTTTCTCACCGGCACCCAGGCGCTCGTGCGCATCCTGATCGAACAGGCGCGCGCGGACCGGCTTGCCGGCCTGAAAACGGCCGGTCTCGTCTCCGGCTATCGCGGCTCGCCGCTCGGCGGATTCGATCAGGAACTGTGGCGCCAGAAGACGCTGCTCGCGGACTTCGACGTGCGTTTCGAGCCGGGCCTGAACGAGGACCTCGGCGCGACCATGCTGTGGGGCGCGCAGCAACTCGATGCGTTTCCCGGCAAACGTGTCGAAGGCGTGTACTCGATGTGGTACGGCAAAGGGCCGGGCGTGGACCGCACCGGCGACGTGTTCCGCAACGCGAACATGCTCGGCACTGCGCGGCATGGCGGCGTGCTGGCCGTGGCCGGCGACGACCACGCGGCGCAGTCGTCGATGTTTCCGCACCAGACGGACCACGTCTTCGAAGGCGCGATGATGCCGATTCTCTTTCCGGCGTCGGTCGAGGAATACATCGAGTACGGTCTCGCGGGCTATGCGCTGTCGCGTTTCAGCGGGCTGTGGGTCGGTTTCAAGGCGATTACGGAGACGGTGGAAAGCGGCCGCTCGATGCGCGTGGGCCGCGGCGCACCGTTGCGTTTGCCCGCGGACATCGCGGTGCCCGCGCAGCGCGGCTTCAACTACGACCCGCAATTGCGCTGGCCCGCGGAGCGCGCCGAACTGGAGCGCCGCGTGCTCGAAGAACGCTTGCCCGCCGCGCTCGCCTTCATGCGGGCGAATCCGCTCGACCGCGCGTTGCTGCGCCCCGCGCAGGCGCGCGTGGGCATCGTGACGGTGGGCAAGGCGCATGCGGACGTGCTGGCCGCGTTCGAGGCGCTGGGGCTCACGGCCGGGCGCCTCGAACAACTCGGTATCGGCCTTTATAAGGTCGGTATGATCTGGCCGCTCGAAACCGAAGGGCTCAAGGCATTTGCGCGCGGCATGCAAGCGCTGTTCGTCGTCGAGGAAAAACGCTCGTTCGTGGAGCGGCAGATCAAGGAGGCGCTCTTCAACGTGCGCGCCGACGAGCGGCCCTCCGTGCATGGCAAGACGCTTGGCGAGCGCGAGCCGCTGCTGCCCGCCGCGATGGAGTTCGCGCCCGAGCAACTGGCGCACGCGCTGCAGCGGTTTTTCCGGCACGTCGAGATCGATGTGCCGCTGCTCGCTACGGGCGCGACCCAGGCGTGTCTGGGCGGCGCGCAGCGCGTGATCGCGCTGGCGCAGGTGCCGCAAGGCGGACCGCTCACGCGCAAGCCGTTCTTCTGCGCGGGGTGCCCGCACAATACGTCGACGCGTCTGCCCGAAGGCTCGCATGCCGCGGCCGGCATCGGCTGCCACATCATGGCGCTCGGCGAGGCGGGCAACACGGCGACGTTCTGCCAGATGGGCGGCGAAGGCGTGCAGTGGGTTGGCATGTCGACGTTCACGGACATGCCGCATCTGTTCGTGAATCTCGGTGACGGCACCTATCAGCACTCGGGCAGCCTGGCGATCCGCCAGGCCGTGGCGGCGCGTGCGAACGTCACCTACAAGATCCTCTTCAACGACGCGGTGGCGATGACCGGGGGCCAGCCCGCCGAGGGCGGCCTGACCGTGCATCGCGTGGTGGCGCAGGTCCAGGCCGAAGGCGTGAACGAAGTCGTCGTGGTGACCGACCGGCCCGAGCAGTACGCGGGCTCGCAGGCATTGCCTGCGGGCGTGACGCACTTGCACCGCGACGCGCTCGATGCGTTGCAACGCCGCCTGCGCGAGCAGAAGGGCGTTTCGGTGATCGTCTACGACCAGACCTGTGCCGCAGAAAAGCGCCGCCGCCGCAAGCGCGGCAAGCTGATCGATCCGCCTACGCGTGTGGTGATCAATCCGGCCGTGTGCGAAGGCTGCGGCGACTGTTCGGTGCAGTCGAACTGCATCGCGATCGAGCCGCTCGAAACGGAGTTGGGCCGCAAGCGGGCCATCAATCAATCGAGCTGCAACAAGGACACCTCGTGCGTGAAGGGCTTTTGCCCGAGCTTCGTGACGGTGGAGGGCATGGAGCCGAAGCGCCCGGACGCCGCGCGCATTCAGCGCATCGAAGCCGAACTGCGCGCCACGCTCGCGCCGCCCGCGCGCGTGCCCCCGGCGCTGGAGCAACATTTGCGCATGGTTGTGACGGGTGTGGGCGGCACGGGCGTCGTGACGATCGGCGCGATCCTCGCCATGGCCGCGCATCTCGAAGGGCGCGGCGCCTCGACGCTCGACTTCACGGGCCTCGCGCAAAAGAACGGCGCGGTGTTGAGCCACGTGCAGATCGCGCAGAGCCGCGGGCTCATCACCACCTCGCGCATCGGCGCGCATGCGGCCAACGTGCTGTTGGGCTGCGACGCCGTGGTGGCGGCATCGTCGGGCGCGCTCTCGCGCCTGCCGGGCAGCGGCGCGCGCGCGATCGTGAACGAGCGCATCAACGCAACCGCCGACTTCGTACGCGACGGCGATCTGCCCGTGAGCGAAGCCGTGCATCAAGCGGCGATAGAGAGCGCGATGGGCGCGGACGGCGCTGTGTTCTGGGACTGCACGGCGGCGGCGGAAGCGATTTTCGGCGACGCCATCGCCTCGAACATGATGATGGTGGGCTACGCGTTCCAGTCTGGCCTCGTGCCGCTTGGCGAAGCATCGATCCTGCAGGCAATCGGGCTCAATGGCGCGGCCGTGAAGATGAATGAACGCGCGTTCCTTTGGGGTCGTTTGATCGCACAGGACACTCGTGTGCTCGAACGCGTGACGGGAGCGGAGGTTGCGGCCGCGGACACGCCGTTCGATCTCGCACGTTTCGTGGCCGAACGCGAGCGCGATCTCACGCAGTACCAGAACGCCGCCTATGCGAAGCGCTATCGCGCGCTGGTCGATGCCGTCGCGCAGGCCGAGCGCGCGATCGAAGGGGCGAGCGGCGCGCTCGCGCAAGCGGCAGCGCGCCATTACTTCAAGGTGCTGGCTTACAAGGACGAGTACGAAGTGGCGCGCCTGCACACGGATGGCGGCTTCGGCGCGTACCTGTCCGGCCTGTTCGACGGCACGGCGGGCAAGAAGACTTTCCACATGGCGCCGCCGCTCCTCACGCGCCGCGATGCGCAAACGGGGCGCCGCAACAAGATCGCGCTGCGCGGCGTGTGGGCCGAGCCGCTGCTGCGCGTGCTCAAGCACGGCAAGGCGCTGCGCGGCACGCCGCTCGATCCGTTCGCACGGCAGCGCGACCGCGTGATCGAGCGCGCGATGATCGGCGAATTCGAGGACGACGTGCGCCTCGTGCTCGGCAAGGTTACGCAGCAGACGCTTGCTGCGGCCGTGGGCCTGCTCGGCGTGCCGGGTGCGGTGCGAGGCTTCGGTATCGTCAAGGAGCGCAATTACGAGCGTTCGCGCGGCGTGCGCGAAAAGTATCGCGCGGAACTGGCGGTTGAGACGGTTTAAAAGATCGGATAACTAATGGAGAAGACTCAAATGGTTGTGCAGGACAAGACGTTTTTTATCACGGGCGGTGGTTCTGGACTCGGTGCGGCGGTGGGCCGACACCTGCTCGAGCGCGGCGCGAATGTCGTGTTCGGCGATATCGACGTAGCCCGTGCGCGTGACGAGGCGGCGCTCGGCGGCGAGCATGCACTGGCCGCCGAGGTGGATGTGACGCTGGCGGCAAGCGTCGAGGCAGCGATCGCGCTCGTCACGCAGCGCTTCGGTGCGCTGCATGGCGTGGTCAACTGCGCGGGCATTGCACCGGCGCAACGCATCGTCGGCAAAGAGGGCGCGCATTCGCTCGATCTGTTCGCCAAGGTCGTGAGCGTCAACCTCATCGGCACCTTCAACGTGATGCGCCTCGCCGCCGTGGCGATGGCGAACAACACGCCCGACGCTGGCGGCGAGCGCGGCGTGATCGTCAATACGGCTTCGGTAGCTGCGTACGATGGCCAGATCGGGCAGTCGGCCTATGCGGCTTCGAAGGGTGGCGTCGTTTCGCTCACGCTGCCGGCGGCGCGCGAACTGGCGCGCAACGGTATTCGCGTCGTGACCGTCGCCCCGGGCATCTTCGAAACGCCGATGCTGCTCGCCATGCCCGCCGAAGTGCAGCAGGCGCTGGGCGCGGGCGTGCCGTTTCCGCAGCGTCTTGGCCAGCCCGCGGAGTTCGCGGCGCTCGTCGAGCATATCGTCGGCAACCGCTATCTGAACGGCGAGGTGATCCGGCTCGACGGCGCGTTGCGCATGGCGCCGCGCTGATATCCGGTTTGTGTGAGGCCGACCGCCGCGGGGACGTCGCAAACCACGTATCGTAGAATCGGAATTATCGACTCACGATATTCGAAAAGCACATGGCCAAGGACGTGACCTTGCGGCAGTTCCGCTACTTCGTGGCGGCGGCGCAGAACGGGCAGTTTTCGATGGCGGCGGCGGCCGAGCATGTCTCGCAGTCGGCGATCACCAATGCGGTGCTCGCGCTCGAGGAGGCGCTCGGCACGCGGCTCTTCGTGCGCTTGCCCCAAGGCGTGGAGCTGACGCCCGACGGGCAGGACTTCCTCAATCACGCGCGCCACGTGCTGGAGTCGGTGCGCGACGCGCTGCACAAGGCGCCGTTTCGCGCGCACAGCTTGCGCGGTACGGTGCGCATGGCCGCCTCCTATACGCTGCTCGGCTATTTCCTGCCGGAACTGCTCGCGCGGTTTCGCGCGACCTATCCCGAGATCGAGATCGATCTGCACGATCTGGACCGGCCCGCCATCGAGGCGGCGGTGCTCGCGGGCGAGGTGGATCTCGGCGTGGCGTTGCTTTCCAACGTGGAGCGGCGCGCGCGCTTCGGCCACCACTTGCTGATGCGTTCGCGCCGGCAATTGTGGGCCGCGCCGACGCATCCGCTCGCACAGATGGGCACCGTCACGCTGCGCGACATCGCGCGTTACCCCTATATTCAGCTTACGGTGGACGAGGGCGAAGCCTCGACGCTGCGCTACTGGAAAAAGCGCCGTGTTGCGCCGAATATCGCGTTTCGCACGAGTTCGATGGAGGCGCTGCGCGGGCTCGTGGCGCACGGCTTCGGCGTGACGATACTATCGGATATGGTGTTCAGGCCGTGGTCGCTGGAGGGCAAGCGAATCGACGCGTGCGCCATCGAGGATGCCATTCCGCAGATGGAAGCGGGCATGTTGTGGCATCCTGGGGCGGTGCTCAGCGATCCGGCGAGAGCGATGCAGCAGTTTTTGATTCATGCTTGCGGGAATTGAAGGGGGCGGCCGCGCTCCTCCACTCACCGTACCTGGGTAAAAACAAGGAAGCCTCATGTCGGCTGTGTCGGCGTTCAAGCTTGTGCTCCTTTCGCTCATCGCCATCATCGCGCTCGAGTTGCTCGCCAAACGCCTGCGCCTGCCGCCCGCTGCCGCGCTGCTGATAGGCGGCGCCGCCATGGCCTTCGCGCCCGGCCTGCCGCCGGTCGTGATCGACCCGGACCTCGTTCTCATCGTGTTTCTGCCGCCCTTGCTGATGGATGGCGCTTACTTCTTCGTCTGGTCCGACTTCAAGCGTCACCTCGCGCCCATCCTGCTCTTCGCCATTGGCGCGGTGGCTTTCACGACGTGGGCGGTCGGCGTGGTCGCGCATTGGGCCGTTCCATCGCTGCCGTGGGCCGCATGTTTTGCGCTGGGCGCAGTGGTGTCGCCGCCCGACGCGGTCGCCGCGAAAGCCGTGCTCGAACGGCTCGCGCTGCCGCGCCGCCTGATGGTGCTGCTCGAAGGCGAGAGCCTGCTCAACGACGCCGCCGGTCTCGTGCTGTTTCGCTTCGCCGTCGCGGCGGCATTGACGGGCGTCTTCAGCGAGCCGAATGCGGCGCTCAGTTTCGTCGGGCTCGCGCTTGGCGGCATCGTGGTCGGCGCTGTCGTGGGGTATGTCGTGGTCTGCCTGCTGCGCCAGCTCGAAGACGAGTATCTGATCATCACCGCCTCCGTGCTGGCAGGCTGGATCGCCTATATCGCAGGGGACGTGCTGGGCGTTTCGAGTGTGATCGCCACGGTCACGTGCGGCATGCAGCTAGGCTGGCATCAGCACGAAATCTTTTCGGCCACCGTACGTAGCCGCGGCACGGCGTTCTGGCAGGTCATGGTCTTCGTGCTCGAGGCGCTGGTATTCGTGCTGATCGGCCTTTCGCTGCGCGGCGTCATGCTGCGTCTCGGGGGGACGGGGAATGCCGTCGCGCTGCTCGGTCCGGCCGCGATGGCGGTGGTGTTCGCCGTTGTCGTCTCGCGCTGCGTGTGGACGTATGGCATCGAGATCGTGAGGACCGCGCTGCACTGGATGTTACCGGCCCGCGTGAAAGCGCCGGACTTTCGAGGCGCAACGGTGGTGAGCTGGGCCGGTATGCGCGGCGTGGTCACGCTGGCCATTGCGCTTGCGCTGCCGGAAGCGATGCCGGGCCGCGATCTGATTCTGTTCGCCGCATTTGCCGTCATTCTCTTCACGGTGCTGCTGCAAGGCACGACCATCGGGCCGCTCATCAAACTCATCAGACCTGCGAACGATATGGAAGGTGAGGAGCCTTATCTCAACGAGCCGCAGGCGTGGGCGCGCCTCGAAGCTGCGCAGCTGGCGGCGATCACGCCGCTCGTCCACGGGCCGGACGGCAGCGTGATCCATCCGCGGCTGCTGGAGCAATACACGTACCGTGCGAACCTGACGCGCAATTACGCAAACGCCGAGAGCTATCCGCAGGAAATGCGAGCCTCGCACTATGATGTCGTGCTGGCCGCCGTGGAAGCCGGACGCGCTGAGCTGTTGAAGCTGCACCGCGCCGGCCTGATCCACGACGAACTACTGCGCGTGCTCGAACGCGATCTCGATCTGGAAGAGCTTTCGGCGCGGCATGGCAGGGGCTGATACTTTCCTTCACGCACATCAAGCATGCACGACGAGTGGCGCGAACAGGTGCGAGAGGTCGCGCTGCTGGTCGAGACTCCAGAGAAAACCAAGCGCATCGTCGGCGCGCGCCTTGCCGACCACAGGCACTGTGTTCTTGCGGAACTTCACCTCGAAGTCGCCGCGCTGCATCGGCCGCGTGGCGAAGCCGGGAATGTCGTCCACGCGCTTCGATACGGTTTGTCCGTCCGTGAGCGTGGCGCTCACGATGGTTGCGTAATACTTCGGATAGAGCCGGGTCAGTTCGGCATCCTCCACCACCTTGATCTTCTGCGTGAAGGCGCGGATCTTCGGGTCATGGAGCGCTTCGGGGCGATAGCTCGCCAGGCTGATATCGCCGTCGAACATGGCGCGCGCGGTCACGTACGGCAGGCTGTGATCGGCAGTCTCGCTCGTTTCGGGGGCCCATTTCTGCGGGTCCATGCCCGCCGAGAAGTAGCCTTCGTGCGAGGTCCGAATCTCCATGCTGACGATACGGTCGAGGTCGCCCACCTGCTTCGCCACGTCGATGCCGGCGGCAATGGCCGTCTGCGTGAGCGCCTGCGCCGGGTAGAACTTCACGGCACAGTCGTTGATGCGAAACGGCCGGCCTTTGCCGCCGAAGCTCGCCGTGTCGATGCTGAATGGTCCGGATACCTGCTTGAACAGCCCCGCATTGCCCTCGAAGATCGGCGCGGGGCCCGTGAGGCCGTCGCGCGCGAGGGCGGCCGAGAACACGGCGTTGCGTGCGGCGTCGGCATCGGCGAGACCCTTCCAGTTCGACATGGTCTGCACGCGCGTCTGGTTCAGCGCGAGGTGGCCGTTGAGCGCGAGGTTGACCGCCTCGGCCAGTTGCCGCTCGTCGAGCTTCATGAGCTTGCCCGCCGCGAGTGCGGCCGCGGGCAGGCTGAAGATGGGGTGATCCCAGCCGCGCGAACTGATCGAGGCGGCGTCCATGAGGCGGCAATCGATTTCGTAGGCGAGGGCGATGGCGACGATCAGGTCGCGGCCATTCGCACCTTCGGCCTCGCCCTGCGCGAGACACGCCGCGATGTTGTCGCTCGGGTGGCCGATTTCCTTGCCCGCGTAGACGTCGTTGAGGTCGTAGTAGCGGATGGCCGCGCCGTTCGCGAAGGTCGCGAGATCGGGCGCCGTGCGCCGCTGCGTGCCGAGCACGGTTGCGCCGCGGCCGTCGCCGCTCGCGTAGTTGAGCGCAACCTGGCGCGCGATGCCCACGGGTTTCTCGCCGAGCGCGGCGATGCCGCAGCCCAGCGCGTCGGCGGTGTGGGTCTTGACCGCTTCGATCGTTCTGGCGTCGAGGTCGTCGTAGTTCAGTGCGGCGGCGTAAGCCGCAAGCCGCTGCGCGATGGTGGACGATGCCGATGCCGATGCGGACGCAACCTTCTGCGCGCGCGCCGCGCCGATGCCGCCGAATGTGCCCGCGCTCGCGGCGAGCGCCGTGAGCGACGCCATGAATGCACGCCGTTGCATGCGGTGTCTCCTTGTTCCTGGTTCGTTTTAGGGAAGAATGCCGATCAAACGAGCAGCAGCAGCGCCGCGCCGAATACCACGGTGCCGAGCAGGAACGTCATGACCGTGAAGCCCAGCACGCGCTGCACGCCGATGCCCGCCATCGCGACCACGGGCGCTGCCCAGAACGGCTGCATCATGTTCGAGACCTGCTCGCCCATGGCGACGGCCATGGTGGTCGCGGGCATCGAAGCATGCAGCGCGATCGCGGCGGGCACGACGAACGGGCCCTGCACGGCCCAGTGGCCGCCGCCGCTCGGGATGAAGAACGTGACGATGAGCGAGCACACATAGCTCCAGAACGGCAGCGTATGCGTGTTCGAGATCGCGATGAAGAAGTGCGAGATCACGTTGGGCAGGCCCGTGGCGTCCATCATGCCCATCACTCCACCATAGAGCGGGTATTGCAGCATCATCGAGCCGGTTTGTTTGGCGGCGTTCTTGACAGCGTCCGCGTAGGCGAGCGGATAGCCATGCAGGATCACGCCCGCGATGAACATCACGAAGATCACGGCGTTCACGCCGGAAAACGCTTCGATGTGCTCGATGCGCGCGAGCACGAGGAACGTCACGCCCACGAGGCCGATGAACGCGCTGCCGATCCACGAGTATTCGAGCCACTTCGCGAAGCTCAGCTTGCCTTCGGGGCGTTTGCGCGGTTCCGGGTCGGGGTTCTTCTCGATGTCGAGCACGACGGCGTCTTCATCGCGCGGCTTGAGCAGTGCGAGCACGATGGGCGTGGCGATCAGCATCACGACCACGGGCACGAGGTTGAACGCCGTGAACACGGTGTCGTTGAACGGCAGCACTTCGCCCGTGAGCTTTTGCACGACGTTCATCGCGCTGCCCGGCGTGGATTGCGCGAGCGCGATGGAGCTGGAAATGCCGCTCGCCCACACCACCCAGCCCGAAAAGCCCGCCGCGACGATCCACGCGAAGTCCACGCGCATGCGCTTGGCCACTTCGCGCGCGAGCAGCGCGCTCACCACGAGACCGAGGCCCCAGTTGAAGAACGAGGCCACGGCCACGAGCACGAAGGTGAGCGCCGCGGCCTGCACCGGCGTGCGGGCGACGCCCACGAGCGCCTTGAACACGCGCTGCACGGGCGCAGCGTGCGCGAATGCGTGGCCCGTGACGAGGACGAGTGTGATCTGAAAGGCGAACGTGAGGATATTGAAGAAGCCCTTGTACCACCCGACCACGAGCGTGTTGAGCGTCGCATGCGGGGCGAACATCGCCGAGAGCGCGGCCACGACCGCGGTGATGAGAATCGCGAGCACGAACGGGTCGGGAATAGTGCGCTCGAACAGGCTGATCGTCGCGTCGGTAAAGCGTGTCTTGCGGACGGGTGCGGCGGTGGCGGTGGACTTCACGTATCGTCTCCTGGTGCTGAAAGTGGCCGCGTGTACCTGGCGCGCGGCTGTTTGTATGGGGGGCTCGGTGGCGCTAGTTCATCGGGCGAAGCCGTAGAGTTCGGCGGGGTTGTCGACGAGAATCCGCTTACGTGCCGCATCGTCCTCGACCCATGTGCCGAGCAGATCGAAGATCGCGGCGGTGTCGGGCTTGTGCGTCTCCGTCACGTGCGGCCAGTCGCTGCCCCACACGGTGCGCTCCGGCAGCAGTGAGGCCCATGCGCGCGCGGTCTTGGCGAGGTCGGCGTAACCGCCCGCGAGGCCCACCTGCGAATCGAGGTAGGCGCCCGACAGCTTGACCCACACGCGCCCCGAGGCGGCGAGGCGGCGCACCACGCCAAACGCGGGATGCGAGGTGCCTGCGGGTAGGGGCAGGCGCGCGAGATGGTCGAACACCATCTTGCAGGGCAGGCGAGTGAGCACGGCCTCGTGCTCGACGATCTGGTCGGCGGTCCAGTGCAGTTGCACATGCCAGCCGAGTTCCGCTATACGCCGCGCAAGCGGCTCGACCATGTCGAAGGTGACGACCGCCTGATGCGGCGTGTACAACGTGAAGCGGATGCCGCGGATGCCGCCGCGATCGAGCATGGCGAGTTCGGCGTCGCTGACCTCGGGGCGCAGCACAGCTACGCCGCGGGCGTTGTCGATGCCCAGCTGGCGGATCGCGTCGAGCGTCACGCAGTTATCGGTGCCGTACGGGCGCGGCGTGACGATCACGGTGCGCTGCGTGCTCGTGCGTTCCTGCACGCGTCGATAGTCCTCGACCGTCGCGCGATCGACGAGATGCGCGCCATTGCCAGGCGAGGCCGCGAAGCGGCGATCGTAGATGTGGATGTGCGAATCGCACGCGAAGGCAGGCGCCGCTATGCGCGCCCTGGGGGCGTCGAGGGTATGGACATGCTGCTCACGGTCCATCGCGTTGTCTCCTTGTTTGCCGCGCGCCGCCAGGCATGGATGCGCGCGGATGCCGCTTTGTGTGTTCAGAGCACGGCGTGCTCGTTTCTCAACCGTTCGATATCCGCATCGCTCCAGCCGGCTTCGCGCAGCACCGCATCGGAATGCTCGCCGAAGGCGGGCGCGGCGATCGGGTCCGGCGCAGGCGTCGCGCCGAAGCGAATCGGTTCGCGAAAGCCGCGATACGCCCCCACGCCGGGATAGTCGTAGCGCGTGACCATCTCTTCCGCGAGCACCTGGGGATCGTCGAACATGTCTTCGACCGTACGCGCCGCCGCGCAGGGCACCGCCTCACCAAAGTGGGCTTCCCATTCGAGCGCGCTGCGCGCCTGCAATGCGGCGTGCAGTTGCGGCACGATCTCGTCGCGATGCTCGGCACGTTTGCGCACCGAATCGTAACGCTCGTTCTGCGCGAGTGCAGCGAGCCCGGTTTTTTCGCAGAGCGCCTGCCAGAAATGAGGCGTGTTCGCGGAGATGTAGAGCCAGCCTTCACGCGTCGGATGAATGCCGGTGATGCCGCCCGAGCGCATGTCGCGGCCTACGTCCTTCGGTTCGTCGTCGGCCCAGATCATGCGCGCCGATTGCATGGTGAGCGCGCTGCGCAACAGCGAAACGCCCACGTACTGGCCTGCACCGCTGCGCTCGCGTTCGAACAGCGCGGAGGATACGCCCGCTGCGACGAGCGCGGCCGCGTAGTAGTCGACCACCGAGCCGTAGAGAATCTCGGGCGGCCCATCGCTCTTGCCCTGCAGCGCGCACATGCCCGTCATGGTCTGCAGCACCTGGTCGTAGCCGGCCTTGTCCTTGTTCGGGCCCTGGTCGCCGTAGCCGGTGACCGCGCAGTAGACAAGCCGCGGGTTCACCTCGCGCAGCTGTTCCCAGGCAATGCCCAGGCGTGCCGGCACGCCGGGTCGGAAGTTGTGCACGAGCACGTCGGCCTGCTCGACGAGGCGCAGCAGCACCTCCTGCGCGCAGGGTTGCTTCAGGTCGAGCACGAGGCCGCGCTTGCCGCGATTGACACCGAGAAAGGCGCGGCTTTCGGCCTGCAGCGTCGACGGATACTTGCGCAGGTTGTCGCCCGTGGGCGGCTCGATCTTGATGACGTCCGCGCCCTGATCGGCGAGCAGCGTGCAGCCATACGGGCCCGCGATATAGGCGCTCAGGTCGAGTACGCGCACGCCCGCGAGCGGGCCGCGCGGCGCCGCATTCGTTCCGGGAAGCCGGCTCATTGGCGCACCTCGCTCGACGTTGCGGACGCAACGAGTCCAAGCCGTTCGGCGCTTTGCACGAGCGCGCGGGCGCGCTCGACGAAAGGCGCGTCGATCATCTTGCCGTCGACGACATAGGCGCCTACGCCGTCGCGTTCGGCGTTGCGCGCCGCTTCCACCACGCGCAGCGCGTGGGCGATTTCTTCGTCGGAAGGGCGGAACACGTCGTTGGCGAGCGCGATCTGGGTCGGGTGGATGCAGCTCTTGCCGAGAAAGCCTAGCGAACGGGCCAGTTCGGCTTCGGCGCGAAATCCTTCGGCATCCTTGATATTGGCGAAAGCCGAGTCGTACGCGAACACGCCCGCTTCACCCGCGGCGAGCCGCAGGCTGAACATGGCTTGCTGAATGGCCGCCGGGTCGCGCCGCGCGATGCCGAGCGGCTCGAAGAGGTCGCCAAGACCCAGTTGCAGCCCTGCCACGCGGGCATGCGCGGCGGCGAGCGTCGCCGCTTCGCGCAGCGCGCGCGGCGACTCGACATTGAGCAGCAGCTTCACGGGTCGGCTCACGCCATTGGCACGCTCCGCGCGCTCGATCGCGGCAGCGGCGGCGCGCACGTCGTCGGCGGATTCGGGTTTCGGCAGATTCACGTAATCGAGGCCGGGTTGAACCACGGCGGCGATGTCGTCCGCGAACCACGGTGTATCGAGCGCGTTCACGCGCACGATCAGCACTTTGCCGCGCTCGCGCACGGCGGGCGACACCAGCAGCGTACGCAGCGCCTCACGCGCTTCGGGTTTACGCGCAGGGGCAACCGAGTCTTCCAGGTCGAACGACAACGCGTCCGCGGCGCTGCCGAGCGCCTTTCCGAACAGCTCCGGGCGCGATGCCGGCACGAACAACTTGCTTCTCATCTCCATGCGTTCCGTATAGATCACCACTGCAGGGCAGTCTACGATCGGCAACGATTTAGATAAACTATGCGAATCTATCTTTAAACCATAGAGAAGCTACGTTTATGGACACCGGGTTCCTGAGCAACCTGCTGCTGGTGGTGGAGAGCGGCTCGATGGCGGAGGCCGCGCGGCGCGTGGGCGTGACGCCCGCCGCGATCGCGCAGCAAATCCAGGCGCTGGAGCGCGAACTGGGCGTGGCGCTCGTCATGCGCGCGGGGCGCACGGTCATTCCCACGGAGGCGGGCCAGCGCGTGGTGGAGCGCGCCCGCTCGCTCGTGCGCGGTTTCGACGAATTGAAAGCGCTCGCGCAGGAGCAGGAAATCGGCGGCGAGCTGCGCGTGGGGACCATCACGTCGGCGCTGCTGAGCGTGCTGCCCGACGTGCTGGCGCGCTTCGCCGCGGCGTTCCCGCAAGTGAAGCTGCTGATACGCGCGGGCACGTCGATGGAACTCTTCGAAGCCTTGCAGCGCGGCGAGGTGGACGTGGCCATTTGCCTGCATCCCGCCTTCGCACTGCCGAAGTCGTACGACTGGCATCTGCTGCGCGAGGAGCCCATCGTCGTGCTCGCACCGGCAAAATTCGCGCGCGCCGATCCGCACGACCTGTTGCGCCGCGAGCCGTTCATCCGTTACGACCGCGCACTGGGCGGCGGCAAGCAGGCCGACCAGTATTTGCGCCGCGCGAAGATCGCACCGCGCGAGCTGTTCGAACTGAACTCGCTGATGGCGATCGCGCTGATGGTGGACCGCGGCCTTGGCGTCTCGCTCGTGCCCGATATCGGCACGCCGCTTACGAAGGGCTTGCGTCTCGCGCGTCTGCCGTTGGCCGAGGCAACCGAGCCGCGCCGCTTCGGCATACTGTGGTCGCGTGCTTCCGCGCGCAGCCGCCTGATTCGGGGGATGATCGAGTGCTCCGGCGAGGCGCTGCGCGGGTGAGGGCACGGACTCGCACAGGCTCAAGCGGCCGCCGGCTTGCCGATACGCTTGTACCAAAGCTCGATGAACGACTCAGCGGCGGGCGAAAGTGAATGCTCTGCCCGCCGGATCAGATTGACGTCGCGCGGCACGATGGATACGACCGAAGTGCTCGCGGAGGTCCTGAGACAGGGCCTCGACAACGCGGTGTTCTATGCAATCTACGATCCGCAGGCGGTGCAGCAGGCGATCGCGGCAGGCATCGGCAACGACGTCACGCTCTCGCCAGGCGGCAAGCTGCCGATGCCCGCCTTGCAGGAGACGAGCCGCCCCGTCGAAGTGACGGCGCGCGTGAAGCTCGCTTTCGACGGCGTGTTCCGCAATCGCGGGCCGATGTATCGCGGCGCGCTCAACAATACCGGGCCGACCGTGGTGCTCGACACCAGCAAGGTGGAAATCGTGGTGGTATCGGCGCATCAGGAGCCGTTCGACTGAACTGCCTGTCTTCGGGGGCATCGACCCCACGCAGAAGCGGTTTATCGTGCTGAAAAGCCGTGTGTGCACTGGCGCGCCGGTTTCGGCGATCCCGCGCGCGAGGTGATCGAATGCGCGGGCGTGGGCGTCACGACTTCGGATTACGGCAAGCTCGAATTCAGGAAGGTGCGGCGGCCGGTCTATCCGCTCGATGCGATCTGACCGCCGCAGAAATCAGACTTAGTAGCCCTGCACCCAATGCCCCGGAATCCATACCCACTGGTTGCCTTCCCAGCGGTAATGTCCCTTGGTCCAGGCATAGCCCTCGGCGGGTGCGGGCGGCGGCGTCTCGACGCGGGGCGCCGGCTCCGGTGGGTGGGCCGGCTCCACGATACATGCGGAAAGCAGGGCGGCGCAGGCGACCAGGGTCACGGGGTGCAGTAGTTTTATCTTCATGACGGTTGTCCTCCACTGACTGAAATTGTTTGGTTATCCGAACGGCTGGCTGGTCTCGTCGCGTGGCGGCATCCGGGTCCACGTAAAGCGGCCCGCTTTCGTGTTCGTCTGTTCTATCCGTTCATGGCCTTATCAAACCCGTAGCCGCATTTTTTGTGCCCGCCTCGCCGAATAGCGTCGACGCCGTGCGCTGTGGATCGAGCCCGAGGCTCTCCGCGGCCGCGCCCGCGATCAATGCATCGAGTGAGGCGGTGGGCTTGAGGTCGCGCGCCTCATAGAGATCCGCGCTGCGCAGCCCCGGCCAGTCGGCCTGTACGCGTCCGCCCGCCACGGCGCCGCCCACCAGCATCGCCACCGAAGCCTGACCGTGGTCGGTGCCGCCCGTGCCGTTCGCCGCGGCCGTGCGGCCGAACTCGGTCGCGACGAGCACCGTGGTCTTGTCCCACGCGGGGCCGAGTCCGTCGCGCAGCGAGGCGAGCATCGTGTCGAGCGCTTTTAGCTGATTCGCGAGCCGCGCGTTCTGCGCGCTGTGCGTGTCCCATCCGCCGGTTTCGATCATGGCGATGCGCGGGCCATCGGGGCGCGCGAGGAAGCTCGCCGCAAGCTTGCCGACGCTCGCGGGGTCCTGGCGGGCGCTTACGTCGCCCGCGAGCCCGCGTGCGTTCATCGCCGAAGTCCAGAGCGCGCGCAACTGCGGATCGCCGTCGTAAAGCGCGGAAACGCGCGTGAGCAGATCGTCGGATGCGCTGGGCAGCGCCGAGGGCGCGTACGAACTCACCTGCACCGTGCCGCGCAGCGCGAGCGGCACGGTAGGCGCGAACGCAATGGCATTTTCGCGCGAGGCAGGCAGCATGGCGGCGAGCCGGTTGAGCCAGCCGTCCTTGACCTGGTAGGGCGCGCGGCCGCCGGTTTCCAGCACGTTCTGTCCGTCGAAGTGGGAGCGGTCGCGATACGGCGAAGCGATCGCATGCACGAAGAGCGCCTGCTTCTCGCCATACATCTGCGCCATCTGGCCGAGCGACGGATGCAGCGCGAACGTGCCGTCGAGTTTCGCTGCCTTGTCGATGTCGATGGCGAGCGGGCCGCGCAGCGTGGCGTAGGCCGGCTCCGCGTAGGGCACGACAATGTTCAGCCCGTCGGCCGCGCCGCGCTGGATCACGAACACGAAGCGGCGCTCGGTCTCGACGCTGGCGAACACGATCTGCGGCGCGACGAACATCGCGCCCGCGCCGGCGGCGGCGATGCGCAGGAAATGGCGGCGGGAAACCATGGCGGTTATCTCCTCAGGAAATCGGGCGAGACGAGCAGCAAGGCGATCGCAGTCGACGCGCTTTCGGCATGCGCGACCGCGGTGGCGGTGGGCGCGCTGAGCGTGGCGCCCATGAGCGTGTTGCCGAGCGTGCGCGGGTCGAGCCGGTCGCCCACGCGCGCCGAGAAGCGCTGCGCGACTTCCACGCGGCGCACGAGCGCATCGGGCGCGGCCCAGCTTGCCGCGATGTCGTCGTAGCCGGCGGGCGAGCCTGGCCGCCACACCGGCTGGCCGAGTTGCGTGAGCAGCGGCGCGGCGTTGATCTCGCCGGCGTCGCCGGGTTCGCGCCAGCCGAGACCGCGCATCGACGAAACGGTCCACTCCCACGGTGTCTTGAACTTCGCGTCGACGGGTGCCCACGCCTGCGGCGCTTCAACGAGCGCGCGATACACGGTGGGCAGATCGCCGCCGCTTTGCTCGAAGGCGAGTGCGAGACGCTCGGTAAGTGCGGGCGGCGGATTGTCGGCGACGAAGTGGCGGGCGAGCTGGAACGCAATATGGCGGCTCGTGGCGCTCGCGTGCGCGAGGTCGTTGAGGATGGCAAGCGCCTGCTGCTCGCCCGGTTGATCGTAGCGCTTGCCCATCACGGTGCGCGTGCCCGGCTCGTGCAGCGCGGGGCGAAACACGAAGCTGCCGGGCGCGGCATTACCGGGCTGCGGCCCGCGTAAACCCGCCACGCTCCAGCCCGTCAGCGCACGTGCGAATTCCGTCACGTCGTCCTGCGTGTAGCCGGTGCGCACGCCGAGCGTGTGCAGCTCCATGATCTCGCGTGCGAGGTTCTCGTTGAGGCCGCGCTTGTGCGCGGGGTCGCGTTGATCGGCGCGCAGCGCGGCGCGGCTGTCGGGCCCAACGGAGCGCGTCTGATCGAGAAAGAGCTGCATGGCAGGGTGCTGCTCGACGGCGACCAGCATGTCCGCGAAATTACCGAGCACGTGCGGCCGGATCGCTTCCATTTCGAATGCGCCCGCAATGCCTGCAATCAATGCCTTGTCCACCGATACGGCGAAGTGGTTTGACCAGAAGTGCACGAGCCGTTCGACGAACGGCGTGTCGCTCTGCAAGGCGCTCGTGAGGCGCGCGTTGACCGCGCTGCGGTAGATGCCCACGCTCTCGCGGCGGATCGCCTGATTGACTGCGCGGCGTGCGGCTTGTTGCGCGTCCCCTTGTGCGTTCGTCTCCGAAGCCGCGCTTGCTGCCGCATTGCCCGCCATACCTTGCTGGCGTTCTTCCCCGAAGCGCGCAGCGAGCGCCAGCGCGCCGGGCTCGTTGCGCCATGCCGCGGGCAGCGGTTCGTATGCCTGGAACTGGCCGAGCAGCCAGCCTCGAGGGTTGGCGGGCGGCGTCTCGTCGGCGCGCGCGCCGAGGCCGAAGCGGTTCATGGCGATCGCGCCGGCGCGGGCATTCGAAAGGCTTTCCATGCGCGGTCCTTGTGCTCGATGGAGCGTTGCGTATTCCCGTTAAACGCTCATCGCACGCGGTATCCGTCGCTGGTCTGCCAGATTTTTTACTGCGCGCCGCTCGCCTCGCTCACGGCTTTCTGGGGTTGCATTTGCGGCTGCTTTTGCGACTGTGCCGGCAGCCGCCACTGGCCGCGCTTTTCGAGCCCTGCGACGAACTTCACGCGTTCTTCGGGCGTGAGGGTGGCCGCGAAATCTACCACGCCGCTTTCGATTTGCGCGCGCAACGCGCTGTCTGCGGTGCGCGTGCGCGTGAGCGCGGCGTCGATGGCGTTGCGGTCGAGTTGCGGCGCGGCGAGCAGGTCGAGCACCTCGCGCCGGCCGTCGCGTCCCTCGCGCGCGTACTGGCGGCCTTCGCGGCGCGAGGACTTGAGCGCCTGGGCGAACTGCTGCTGGCGGTCCGGCGAAAGCTCTTCGGTGGCGAAGCGCAACGCCACGCGTTGCGTCGCTTGTGCCTGCGGCTCGCCGCGTACGGCGAACCAGCGCCACGCACCGCCCGCAATTGCGCCGAGCAGAAAAACGTTCAGGAGGACCGAGCCGACGAGCAGCGTTTTCCATGAGCAGCCGTTCATTCGTCACTCCCTTCGGCGCCGGGGTCGAGGTTCGATTCGCTCCAGTCCGAACCCGTCCCCCCGAAGCTCGTGCTGAGATACGTCTCGTGCGGGGCTGCGGGCGCCGCGCCGCCGAGCACGACGAGCGATATCGTCAGCGCGCCCGCGAGTGCGCCCGCGAGGCCCACGCCCGCGAATGCCGCGCCGGACCACCAGAAGCTGCGGCGCTTCACGGCGGCAACGGGCTTCACCGGTGCGCCCGCAACGATCTGCTCGAAGAGCGCGCGTCCCGGCGGCGCGACCATGTCGCGGGCGAGCCAGCTGTCGAGCGCCATGGCTTCGTCGAGCGCCGCGTTGGCTTCGGCGCGGTGCGCGCGCGCCCATTGGAGCGCGTCTTCGCGCTCGTGCTGCGGCCAGCGCTGCGGGTCGGCGCCATAAGCCGCGACGAGCGTGTGGAATCGTTCGGGTGTCATACGGAGTCCTTACCGGCAGCTTCGCCGGCCAGTTGTGCGCGCAGGGTGCGCCGGGCGCGCGCCAGCAGGCTTTCGAGCGCGTCCACCGAAATATCCATCAGGCTGGCTGCTTCGAGGTTCGAAAGCTCCTGATAGTAAGTGAGCACGAGCGCTTCGCGCTGGCGCACGGGCAGCGCCGCGAGTGCGGCCCGCACGCGTTCGTCGCGCGTGCGGGCTTCGATCTGCTGGTCGGGCGAGCCTGCGGGATCGGGTGCCGGCTCGCTCACGGCGTGCACGTCTTCCACGGTTTCTTCGCGCCGTCCGCGCAAGCGGTCGTAGCACAGGTTGAGCGCCACGCGATGCAGCCACGTGTCGAATCTCGCTTCGCCCGTGCGCCAGGTGGGCGCCTGTTTCCAGATCCGCACGAACGCTTCCTGAGCGACGTCTTCGGCTTCGCTGTGGTCGCCGAGCATGCGTGTGGCGAGTGCGATGAGGCGCGGCAGCTTGCTCGCGACGAGCGCACGCACGGCAAGCGGATCACGCGCGCCGACACGCGCGACGAGTTCCGCGTCCGGATCGCGTTCGTTCAAGGCCTTCCCGGCCTTGTCGGTCTGCAACGATTGAACCGCAGGCGAACCCGCTGCCGCGCCGTCATAGTCGTTTCCCAGTTTGAAGTCGGGCATTCAGGCCTGATGCCGTTCGAGCGGCATTATGCCCAGTGGCCCGGAATCCATCGCCAGTTCGGGCCGTCCTCGACCCAGTGCCCCGGCACCCAGTTGTACCCCGAGCGGGCTTCTTCCCAGCGGCCCGGTTCCCAGACGTACACGCCCCGGTCCCAGCGCCAGTGGCCGGACTGCCACACATAGCCCTGGCGCGGCGGCGGCGCGGCTTCTTCCCGCGGCGGAGGCGGCGGCGAAGTAGGCGCCACGACCACGGGCGGCGGAGGCGGCTCATTCGGCTCGACGACCATGGGCTGCCGTGGCGGCTCATTCGGCTCGACGACCACGGGCTGTGCGAGCGCGGCCGTTGCGGTGGAGGCGAGCAGAACGGCGGCAAACGACGAACGCAGTGGTTTGCGGGTCATGATTTCTCTCCCTTGATGCAAAGGGGTCAACAGCCCCTATAAGGACTTAAACGGCGCCGCGCGGAAAATCCGTCGCGGACCATTTATTCACCATGCAATTTTCGCGCTCAGCGCCGAATTTACCGGTCTCGAAAGTGGTTGCTTGACAACTGCAATTTCCGAACCCGAAAGACTTACGTTAAGGGTTTATACCTAATATGAAGCGCCACAAAATTGTTAAATTTCTGCCTTAGAATGGACATTCTAGATTGACTGCGGCAATGCAGCATTCGTTTTCAAACATAAGAAGACAGCCGCAAGTCAGGCCATCGGGGTTGGCGCTTTAATTAGTAAGACTAACCAAGGAGTATGAGCTGATGTCCATTTCCGCACCCGAACAATTCCGCGCGAACTACCAGGCTGGCGTCGCAGCGTTCTTTGCGCTCACGAAGCCCGTTGTCGAGGGCGTGCAGGCCGTGATCGATCTCAACGTCCAGGCCAGCAAGGCTGCCATCGCTGAAAGCGAAGCGACACTCAAGGGTGCCCTCGAAAGCGGCAATCCCGCCGAGTTCCTGACGCAGCAGATTGGTGCGTCGCAGCAAGCCGCCGCCAAGGCCATGTCGTATGGCCGCCATCTCGTCGACATCGCGACGACGACCCAAAACGAGTTGATTCAAGCCGCCCAGGCGCAATCGGGCGAAAACGAGCAGCGTTTCAAGGCCTTTTCCGAAGGCCTGACGCAAAACGCGCCCGTGGGCGTGGAACCCTTCGTCGCGGCCATGAATTCGACCTTCGCCGCCGTCAACAACGCCGCCGAAACGCTGCGCGGCGTGACCCGCCAGGCCATCGAAACGGCCCAGAGCGGTTTCCAGAACGTCGTCGCTTCCGCCCAGGAAGCCGCGCCGGTCTCGGTCCAGCCGGCTGCCGCCAAGGCCAGCCCGGCCAAGGCCTGATTCGCGTTCCTGCCCGCCGGCAATACGCCACCACGCGTCAACACGCGTCTTCGTCGTCAGTGAACGACGAGGGCGCGGCGTTTGCCGGCTCAGCTTTCCAGACATCGATTTTTCAGCGCATTTGCAGAGCAGGAGCTCAACATGACTGACATTGTGATCGTTTCGGCCGCACGTACGGCAGTAGGCAAATTCGGCGGCTCGCTCGCGAAGGTGGCGGCGCCCGACCTGGGCGCAATCGTCATCAAGGCTGCGCTCGAGCGCGCGGGTGTGAAGCCCGGGCAGGTGAGCGACGTGATCATGGGTCAGGTGCTCACGGCCGGTTCGGGCCAGAACGTGGCGCGCCAGGCATCGATCAAGGCGGGCCTGCCCGCGGCCGTGCCCGCCATGACGATCAACAAGGTGTGCGGTTCGGGCCTGAAGGCGGTGATGCTCGCGGCCAACGCGATCATCGCGGGCGATTCGGACATCGTCGTGGCCGGCGGCCAGGAGAACATGAGCGCCGCGCCGCACGTGCTGCCGGGCTCGCGTGACGGCTTCCGCATGGGCGATGCGAAGCTCATCGACAGCATGATCGTCGACGGCCTGTGGGACGTGTACAACCAGTACCACATGGGCGTGACGGCGGAAAACGTCGCGAAGGAATACGGCATCACGCGCGAGGAGCAGGACGCGTTCGCGGCGCTCTCGCAGAACAAGGCGGAAGCCGCGCAGAAGGCCGGCCGCTTCGACGCGGAAATCGTGCCGGTGGCGATTCCGCAGCGCAAGGGCGAGCCGCTGCAGTTCGCGACCGACGAATTCGTGCGCCACGGCGTGACGGCCGAATCGCTCGCGGGCCTGAAACCGGCGTTCAACAAGGAAGGCACGGTGACGGCGGCGAACGCGTCGGGCATCAACGACGGCGCAGCGGCGGTCGTGGTGATGTCGGCGAAGAAGGCCGAGGCGCTGGGCCTCACGCCGCTCGCGCGCATCAAGGCGTACGCCAGCGGCGGCGTCGATCCGAAGGTGATGGGCATGGGCCCGGTGCCGGCGTCGAAGCGGGCGCTGGAGCGCGCGGGCTGGTCGGTGAACGACCTCGATCTCATGGAGATCAACGAGGCGTTCGCGGCGCAGGCGCTGGCCGTGAACAAGCAGATGGGCTGGGACACGTCGAAGATCAACGTGAACGGCGGGGCGATTGCGATCGGTCACCCGATCGGCGCGTCGGGCTGCCGGATTCTCGTGACGCTGCTGCACGAAATGCAGCGCCGTGATGCGAAGCGGGGTCTCGCCTCGCTGTGCATCGGCGGCGGCATGGGCGTGGCGCTCGCGCTCGAGCGCGCTTGATTCCAGCTTGATCCCGCTTTCGAGGCGGGAAGCCGGGTAGCAACCAGGCAGTAAGCGGCTCGTCGCGCGAGAAGCAGCGGCGAGCCGCCAGTAGCAGCAACCACGCGCAATACTAGAAATTGATCAGAAGCCGCGCGGCATTCGCCTGTCTTTTTCCTGGGTGGAAGGATGAAGCCGGGCAACAGTGTATGTGGCGCCTGCACGCGTAGCGCGTAACGCCACGGTTTTAGTGACGCTCAACTCTCGCGGATATATAGGATGACTAATCGTATTGCATTGGTGACAGGTGGCATGGGCGGCCTTGGTGAGGCCATCAGCGTGAAACTGCATGACGCGGGTTATCGCGTCGTCGTGACGCACTCGCCCGACAACGCAGGCGCGAAGGACTGGCTGGCGCGCATGAAGGAGACCGACCGCGAATTCCATGCGTATGGCATGGACGTAGCGGACTATGATTCGTGCCAGCGCGGCGCGCAGAAGATCCAGAGCGAGATCGGCCCTGTCGATATTCTCGTGAACAACGCGGGCATCACGCGCGACATGACCTTCCGCAAGCTCGACAAGGTCAATTGGGACGCCGTGCTGCGCACGAATCTCGACTCGATCTTCAATATCTCGAAGCCGCTGTGCGACAGCATGGTCGAGCGCGCCTGGGGCCGCATCATCAACATTTCGTCGGTGAACGGTTCGAAGGGTTCGGTCGGCCAGACCAACTACGCCGCGGCGAAGGCCGGCATGCACGGCTTCACGAAGTCGCTGGCGCTGGAAGTGGCTCGCAAGGGCGTGACCGTGAACACCATTTCGCCGGGCTATCTCGCCACGAAGATGGTGACGGCCATTCCCCAGGACATTCTCGACTCGAAGATCCTGCCGCAGATCCCGATGGGCCGCCTCGGCAACCCGGGTGAAGTCGCGGCGCTCGTGCTGTTCCTGTGTTCGGACGAAGCGGGCTTCGTGACGGGCGCAAATATTCCTATCAACGGCGGGCAGCATATGCAATAAAGCTATGATAAACATGCATCTCGCATGAATGATGTCAGGCGAATTTCGCCTGGGCGATGCGCGATGCATGTGACATGCGGTAATCCATACCGACCGCCGCATTGCAAGGCACGTGTAAAGCGTGCCCTGCAATGCGGCGGTTTTGCATGGTGCCGCCAGGTTTGCGGGGCACGAACGCGGTGAAGCGTGCCGCTATAATTGGCCACCCCACGCGTGACCGGAGACCGGCCTTTGTCGAGCATTGCGAAACTGCTGTCCATCCTCGAACTCTTTTCCGAGGTGCGGCCTTTTCTTTCCGCCGAACAGGTGGCGGCCGAACTGCAATGCTCGGTGCCGACCGCTTACCGCTATCTGCGCGAACTCGTCGAGACGGGCATGCTGCTGCGCTTCGTGGGCGGCGAATATGGCCTCGGTCCGCGCATCATCACGCTCGACTACCATCTGCGCATTTCCGATCCGCTGTTGAAAGCGGGGCAGCCGGTCATGCGCGAACTGGCGGAGCAATCGGGCTTCGATGCCGTGATGTCGCGCTGGTACGGCAATGAACTCGTCGATACCCACAGGGAATCGCACGACGCCGTATTCGACCTGCGCTATGGACGCGGCCGTCCGCGTCCGCTCTTTCTTGGCGCCGCGCCCAAGGCGATCCTTTCGACGTTTCCCAAAGCGAAGCTCGCCGCGCTGTTCGAGCAGTACCCCGAGGACATCGCGGCCAGCGGACTCGGCGCCACGCTGGAAGAATTCCGCGCGAGTCTGCTCAAGATCCGCCGCGCGGGCTTCTATCTCTCGAAGGGCGAACTCGAGGCGGGCATGTCCGCCGTCGCCTCGCCGCTGTTCACCGATGCATCGGGCGAAGCCGTGGCCGCGCTCGCGCTCGTCGTGCCCGAGCAGCGCCTCGCGTTCTTCAATCTCGAGCGCGTGGTCGAGGCCGTGAAGGAAGCCGCCGCACGCATTTCCACGCGTGTGCGTGCATTGATCGAGTCATAAATCGGCGCAGCGCCACGCTACGCCCATTCGCGCCGCCATCTCTCTCTCCCACACCGCGCGTGGCCGGAAGCCCGGCAACGTGCTCGCATGGCGCTCGACCTCGGCCAGCAACGCGTCGTCGGGCAGTGTGAAGTCCACGGCGACACGCATGGGCTGATCCACGTACCACGGCGTGTCGATGAAGATCTCCAGCCGGTTGCCCTCCGGGTCGCGTGCGTAGAAAGAGATCGCATTGCCGTGCGTGACCGGCACGATCTCCTCCATACCTTCCTCCACGAAGCGCTGGTGAAAGTGCTTGAGCGTGGCGAGGCTGTCCGCCTCCAGTGAAATCTGGTTGATCGGATTGAACGTCAACTGCTCGGGCCTGCCGCTCGCCAGCACGATCTGGTGATGCACGCGGGGATCGCGGCTGAGAAAGACGAGGCTGACCGTGCCGCGCGGCGTGGGCAGCGTGCCGCGGTCCGTCACCGTGAATTCGAGCACCCTCGTATAGAAGTCTTCGACCTTCGCCATGTCGCTTACGAAAAAGCCCATGTGGCTGAGCGTGAGGCCGGTTCGCTTCATGCTGGGGTCGAGGTTCGGCAGAATCATGCTGTCTCCAGTAGTAGTGATAAACCCTGATAATAATCAAGTTGTGTGGCGCGTTTTACGTAGTGTATTCTCAAAATACGATAAACGCATCAATAAATGCGTGTCTCGATCGCAAGGGAAACTCACCTTTTATCATCGGAGCATCATGAAACTCGCCAGCTTTTCCACCCATGAAGGTTCGTCGTTCGGCGTCGTGCGCGACGGCGTGGTGTTCGACCTCAAGAAGCGCCTGGGCGGCCGCTATACCGACCTCAAGTCGCTGATCGCCGCCGGCGCATTCGCCGAAGCGGAATGCGCCGCGAGCGAAGGCAAGGGCGACTATCCGCTTGCGGAAGTCACGCTCGAGCCCGTCATTGCGAATCCGCAGCAGATCTTCTGTGTGGGCCTGAACTACGCGGAGCACGTGAAGGAGACCAACCGCGAGACCACCGAGCAGCCCGTGATCTTCATGCGCCTGCCGGCTTCGCAGGTGGGCGCGGGCGAACCGATGCTGCGTCCGCGCGAGTCCACGCAGTTCGACTATGAAGGCGAGATCGCCGTGATCATCGGCGAGGGCGGGCGGCGCATCGCCGAGGCCGACGCATGGCGTCATATCGCGGGCTACAGCTGCTACAACGACGGCTCGGTGCGCGACTGGCAGCGCCACACGGGCCAATGGGGACCGGGCAAGAACTTCTATCGCACGGGTGCGTTCGGCCCGTGGATGGTCACGAGCGACGAGATCGAGCCGAACGCGCTGATGACGCTCGTCACGCGTCTGAACGGCCAGGAAGTGCAGCGCGCGACCACGGAGATGCTGATTCACGGCATTGCGAAGCAGATCGCGTATCTCTCCACCTTCACGCCGCTGTTTCCCGGCGACGTGATCGTGACCGGCACGCCTGGCGGCGTGGGCGCGAAGCGCAATCCGCCGCTTTTCATGAAGCACGGCGACGTGGTGGAAGTCGAGGTGGATCGCATCGGTACGCTCAGGAATCCCGTCGCGGACGAAGCGTAAGCCGCGGGACGCCGCCCGCGCGCTGCGGGCGGCGCAGTCATCCACGCAGTTAGCCATGGATCAGGTGAATGGGATGAAGGATGTCGTAAACAATTCGGTATGCAAATCAAATCCGGAGCCCGACTATGACGTCGCGATCGTCGGCTTCGGGCCGACGGGCGCGACGCTCGCCAATCTGCTCACGCTGCGCGGCCTGAAAGTCGTGGTGTTCGAGCGCGACAAGGACGTGTTCCAGCTGCCGCGCGCGGTGCACTTCGACGGCGAATGCATGCGCGTGTTTCAGGCTGCCGGAATCGCGCAGACACTACTGCCCAATCTGTTCGTCGGCCCCGGCATGAAGTTCGTGAATGCGCGCGGCGAGCTGATGATCGACTGGACCCGGCCCGGCGGCATCGGCCCGCAAGGCTGGTGCGCAAGCTACAAGTTTCATCAGCCGGATCTCGAACGGGCGTTGCGCGCGCAACTATCGGCGCACGGCGGCGCCGACGTGCTCCTGCGTCACGAGGTGTTCGCGCTTGACGAACGCGACGACCACGTGCGCATCCGCTTCGAGGATACGGCGCAAGGGCGCCTTGCCCACGCCACGGCGCGTTACGTGGTGGGTTGCGACGGCGCGCGCTCGACGGTGCGCCGCTTCATCGGCACCGAGCTGGCCGATCTGAAATCGCACGAGCGCTGGGTCGTGGTGGATGTGCTGCTGGAAGGCGAGCGCGCCGATCTCGGCGACTACTCGATCCAGTACTGCGACCCCGCGCGGCCGACCACCTACACGCGCGGGCCGCATAATCGCCGCCGCTGGGAAATCATGGTGATGCCGGGCGACGACGAGCGCCGCATCGGCACGCCGCAATGGATCTGGGATCGGCTCGCACGATGGATCACGCCGGAACACGCGCAACTCGAACGCTCGGCGATCTACACGTTCCATTCGGTGATCGCGCAGGGCTGGCGGCGCGGCAGGCTGCTGATCGCGGGCGACGCCGCGCACCAGACGCCGCCGTTCATGGGGCAGGGCATGGCGGCGGGCATACGTGACGCCTCGAACCTCGCGTGGAAGCTCGCCGACGTGATCGACGGCGCGCTGCCCGACACGCTGCTCGACACCTACGAGAGCGAGCGCGAGCCGCACGTGCGCACGTTCATCGAAACGGCGGTGCAGCTGGGCGGCGTGATCCAGGCCACCGACAGCGACGCCGTCGCCGCGCGCGACCGCGAGATGACGGCGGCGATTCGCGAGTTTCGCACGCCCCAGCCGCGCTTGGGCCCGGGCTGGCACGCTGGTGCGGCGGGCGGCGATATCGGCCCGCAACCCGTGTTCGAAGACGGTTCGCGCCTCGACGACGCCGTCGGTTATCGCTTCGCCCTGATCGTCGACGAGGCGCTGGCGCAACACGCGCAGGACGCGCTGAAGAATGCAGCACAAGGCGAGCGCGTGGCGATCGTGCCGGCCACACGCCAGCCGCTGCGCGCCTGGCTTGCGGACACCGACGCACGCGCCGTGCTGCTGCGGCCCGACCGCTACGTCGGCGGCATGGCGCACGATGTGCTCGAACTCGAAGCGCTGCTCGCACGCGCAGGCGTTGTGCGTGCGCCGCGGCGGCGCGAGGCCGCTTGATCCGACGCCCGGGCAGTTCGCAATGAAACGCGGCTGCCCGGGCCGATGTTTTTGAAGAAGAGGCGCAGGACGAAGATCCGCTAGCAGCAACCCCAAGCGCCGCCAGGTCCATCAACAAGGAGAGCATATGGAGACGACACCCTCACTGCCAGCGTCGCACGCCGCGGCGCCTGGCCTGACCCGCGCCCAGTGGAAGATGATCCTCATTGCGAGTCTGGGCGGCTCGCTGGAATTTTATGATTTCGTGATCTACGGTTTCTTCGCGCATTCGATCGCCGCGCAATTCTTTCCGGCGAGCGACCTGCTCGTGAGCATGCTGCTCACGTTTTCGGTGCTCGCCATCGGCTATATTATCCGGCCGCTCGGCGGCATCGTGCTCAGCAGCCTGGGCGACCGCATCGGGCGGCGGCCCGTGTTCGTGGGCTCGATCGTCGTCGTGACGCTCGCGACGATCTGCATCGGCCTGTTGCCCAACTACGCGCGCTGGGGCGTTGCCGCGCCCGTCGCGCTGATCGGCCTGCGCGTGCTGCAAGGCTTTTGCGTGGGCGGCGAAATGCCCGGCGCGATCACCTACGCGGTGGAAGCGGCGCCGCGCCGCGCGGGCCTCGCGGCCGGCGTGATCGTCTGCGCGATCAACACGGGCGTGATGCTCGCGACGATCGTCAATCTCGTCGTGCAGTCCGCGCTCACGCCCGCCGACGCCGCGAGCTACGGCTGGCGCATTGCGTTCCTCGTGGGCGGCCTGTGCGGGATCGTTTCGTATCTGCTGCGCCGCAATCTCGACGAGTCGCCCGAATTCCGGCAAATGCAGGGCGCCGTGGTGAAGCAACCGTTTCGCGAAACGCTGCGCCACCATCGCGGCGCGGTGGTGGGCGGCGCGCTGTCGATTGCGGTGATGGCGGGCTTCAACGGCGTGCTCTACGGCCACATGCCCGCGTATCTGATCGAGACGTTGAAATACGCGCCGCGCGAGGCCGCGCTCGCCCAGAATGCGTACTTGCTCGTGAGTTCGGTGGGGCTGCTCGCGGCGGCCTGGGCTGGCGACTTCGTGCCGCGCCGATACCTGCTGCGCGCGTCGTGCGTGCTGCTCGCCGCGCTCACCTGGCCGTTCTATACCGCGCTCGCAGCGCACAGCGTGAACGTGGTCGTGATGTTCGTGCTCGCCGCGCTGGTGTTCTCGCTCGCCAGCGGAACGTGGGCCGCGGTCCTCGCCGACCTCTTTCCGGTGCAGGTGCGCTTTAGCGGCATCGCGCTCGCCTACAACGTTTCGGTGGTCGTGTTCAGCGGTTTCGCACCGTTGCTCTGCGCGGCCTTCGTGCGCATGAGTGGGTCGCCGGCCGCGCCCGCGTGGTACGTGATCGGTTCGGCACTGGTCGCGCTGGTGGCAAACCTCGGGCTGCATGCTTCGTCGCGCTCGCGGGTGGAGCGACCGGCGGTAGCCGCGGGTTAGACCTTCGTTCTCGCGTGGCTCAAGGAAAGCCTTGCGGCGTTTCGAACTCCGAATCGTCGACGTCGATTTCAATCGAGCAGGCACCCTCCGCGGCGGGCGGCGTCGGCCGTGCCTCGAAGCGCTCGCGCACGCGTTCGCGAATGCGCTGCTGGATCATGCGCCGGCGCGCCGTGTCCATCGCGGCGTAGCGGTCGAGCTGCGCGCGCGCGAAGCGCAGCGTGGCGGCGCAGCGCGCGTCGAGCGTGGTGTCGCGGTGCGAGTCCACGACCCACGAAAGCTGGATGACGATCGTCTCGCCCTCGTCGATGCGGCTGACCGCAGGCCGCTTGGGCGAGTCGAAAATGGTCGCGACAGCGATCTGGATTTCCTCCAGACGCTGGTCGAAATCGAAGGTGTTCATAGGGGCTCCCGTCTCGATGGCTGCTTCTCGGTGCCCTCGCAGCGTGCGCATCGGGCGTTCCAGCCGCACCTGGGCACGCCCGATGCGCTAACCGGCAAGCGGCGGGCGAACGCGCGCATCGCGCGGCGCGAGGCGAATGGCACGACGCGTGCGCGCTCGCTCAGGAACTTCCACTCATCGAAGCCTGCAAGGAGAGAGCCATGTCCATGATCGTTGCAAGCCGCTTCACGACCCTGCACGAAGCGGAAGTGGCCGTCGACAAGCTGCGTTCGAACGGCTTCGTCGGCGAGGATGTCGCCTCGTTCTTCGTGAACCCGAGCGGCCAGCACGCGCGCTATCCGGTGGGCGGCGACGAGTTCGTCGACCCGGGCGCGCGCGACACGTCGCTCGGCGCGGCCACGGGGGCGGCGGCGGGCGCGGTGATCGGACTCGTGCTCGGCGTGCTGATCTCGTACGTCGTGTTCCACTCGCTCGTGGTGCTGGCAGTGGCCGCCGGTGTGAGCGCCTATGTGGGCACGCTCGCGGGCGCGCTATGGCAAACGAAGGGCGGCGGCAAGGCGCGCCAGCCCGACATCGGCCACGAGCCCGACGGCACGCCGAAGGCGCGCGAGTCCGGCGTGCTGGTGGCCGTGCACGTGAGCCCCGGCACGCAGCACACGGCCGCGCAGGTACTGGGCGCGGCGGGCGGCATGGAGATCGAGCGCGCCGACGGGCGCTGGCAGCAGGGCCATTGGGCCGACTTCGACCCGACCCGCAGCGTCGAGCCGCTGCGCGAATGAGCGGCAGCGCGTTGCGCCGACAAGGAGCCAATCATGAAGCATCACGAGACGCCGGACGACGACGGCACGCACGTCAAGCGTCCGCAGCACGAAAGCAGCGAACCGCTCGCGCGGCGCCATCCGCATGAGCCGCGCTCGGTGGGCCGCCAGGGACATAGCGACGTGGAAAGCGGCCAGGAAGACACGGACCGCTGGGGCGGCGATGCGTACCAGGAGCGCACGAAGAACGACGCCCACGTGAACCGCAATTCGCGCGAGGGGCGGCGCTGACTCATGCCATGCGCGCGCCCCTGAGTGCGGGGTATTACTTGGGCGAAACGTCGATGTCGCCGAAGTATTTGTGCGCGAGCGAGGTGACCGTGCCGTCGGACTCGATCTTCGCGATCGCCGCGTTCAGGCGCTCGCGCAACGCCGTATCGCCCTTGCGGATGCCGAACGCTACGCCGCTGCCGAGAATCTTGTCGTCGCGCACGGCTTCGCCCACGAACGCGAAACCCTTGCCGTCGGGCTGCGAAAGAAAGCCCTTCTGGCCCGCGGGCGCGAGCACGAGCGTCGCATCGAGACGGCCCGCGCCGAGGTCCGCGTAAATCTGGTTCTGGTCCTGGTAGGGCACGACCGTCACGCCGGCCGGCTCCCAGTGCACCTTCGCATAGGTTTCCTGAATCGACGACTGCAGCACGCCGACCCGTTTGCCCTTGAGCGACGCGGCGGTGGCCAGGAGTCCGCTGTCACTGCGCGCGATCAGACGGCTCGGCACGCGATAGATGACCGTGGTGAAGTCGATGGCCTCGCGGCGCTTTTCGGTCGCGTTCATCGCCGAGTTGATGGCGTCGAACTTGCGGCCCTGAAGCGCGGGAATCAGGCCGTCGAACGAGGTTTCGACCCATTTGCAGGTCATGCCCGCCTTCGCGCACACGGCATTGCCGATGTCGATATCGAAGCCTTGCAGCGTGCCGTCCGAGGCTTTGGTTTCGAACGGCGGATACTGTGCCTCGACGCCGAAGCGCAACAGGTTCGCATCGGCGAATGCCGATGCCGGGCCGATTACGCCATACACGCATGCGAGCGCGAGGAGCGCGTTGAGTCGCTTCATGGTGATCTCCTTGCCTGCCAGGCAGTTTCGTTGTGTTTCGAATCCGGTGCGCTAGACCGCGCAAAGGCGGCGTGCGCCTTCGAGCAATGTTTCGTCATCCTTGGCGAAGCTCAGGCGGATGATGCCTTCGTCGGTGCCGTCGGTGTAGAACGCCGAGAGCGGAATCGTCGCCACGCGTGCGTCGCGGATGAGCCGCAGCACGAAGTCGCTGTCGCGCTCGTCGGAGAAGGAGCGGAAGCGCGCGAGCATGAAAAAGCTGCCTTCGCTCGGCAGCAGCTCGAAGCGCGAGGCTGCCAGCGCCCGCGCGAGCAGGTCGCGCTTGTGCTGGTAGAAGGCAGCGAGTCCCAGATAGCTTTGCGGCTCGGCAAGCGCCTGCGTGAACGCATATTGCATGGGCGTGTCGGCGGAAAAGACCATGAACTGGTGGACCTTGCGGATCTCGTCCATCAGCGCGGCGGGGGCGAGGCAATAGCCCACGCGCCAGCCCGTGACGTGATACGACTTGCCGAACGACGAAACGATCACGCTGCGCTCAGCCAGCTCGCGATAGCGCGCCATGCTCCGGTGCGGCGCGCCGTCGAACACCACGTGCTCGTACACCTCGTCGGAGAGAATCACGATGTCGGTATTGCGCGTGAGCGCCGTGAGCCGCGCGATGTCGTCCTCGCCGAAGATCGTGGCCGTGGGATTGTGCGGCGTGTTCACGATGATCATGCGCGTGCGCGGCGTGATGGCCGCGCTCACGGCGTCCCAGTCGACGCGGAAATGCGGCTGCGCGAGCTTGATCGCCACGGGCTGCGCGCCCTGCAGGCGCACGATGGGCGCATAACTGTCGAATGCGGGCTCGAAATAGATCACTTCGTCGCCGGGATGCACGAGCGCGCTGATCGTCGAGTACAGTCCCTCGCTCGCGCTCGCGAGCACGGTCACTTCGCTCGACGGGTCGTAGTGCGCGCCATGAAGCGTCTCGAACTTCGCGGCGAGCGCTTCGCGCAGGTCGGCCAGGCCCGCCATCGGCGCGTACTGGTTGTGGCCCGCGCGCATGGCGGCGGCCACGTCGTCGACGAGTTTCGCGCTCGGGTCGAAATTCGGCGCGCCTTGCGAGAGGTTCAGCGCCTGATGCTCGGCGGCAAGCTGGCCGATTACCGTGAAAATCGTCGTGCCTACATCGGGCAGCTTCGAGCGGGCCTGCGCGGCGCTCTGCATGGTCGGTTTCCCTTCGGGCGGCGCGCGGCCGCATGGTGTGACAAATGCGAGGTTGCCGGAAGATCGGGCCTTGCGCGGAGCGCCCCATTACGCCGAAAGAGCGGCCCGCATGCAATCGATTAATTCTCATGGCCGCCATGCGCTGCCCTCATGGCGTGCTACGGCGTCGAGCGGTCCTGGCCCATCCAGTCGCTGAACAACTGCACCTTCTTCTGCTGGGCCACGCACTCGGGGTACACGAAATAGTAGCGCGAGCCCGTGGGCACGGCGAGGTCGAAGGGCATGACGAGGCGGCGGGTCTCGACATCCTCGCGCACGAGCGTGCGGTCGGTAATGGCCACGCCGAAGCCCTGCATGGCGGCAGTGGCCGCGAGATCGAGCGATTCGAAGGTGGGGCCGAGATCGGCGTCGACCTGTTTCGCACCGGCTTGCGCGAGCCACAGGCGCCAGTCGGCGTGGTCGCGCGTGGGGTGCAGCAGGGTTTGATGCGCGAGGTCGTCGGGCTCGACGAGCGGGCGGCGCGACAGCACCTCGGGCGTGCAGACCGGCGTGAGGTATTCGTCGAAGAGCGGCACAGCGTGGACGTCGGCGCCCGGCGACGAGCCGTAGATGATCGCCGCGTCGAACGGCTCCGCCTGGAAGTCGACTTCGTGTCCCCACGTAGTGGTGATCTGGATCTGCAGGTCGGGGTGCTCGTTCTGGAAGCGCATGATGCGCGGCAGCATCCAGCGCATCACGCAGGTCGGGACCTTGAGCGCAAGCTCGGTGCGCTGGCGCGTGAGGCGCTGCGAGGCTTCCTCGATGCGCCCGAAACCGTCGCGCACGGCGGGCAGCAGTTGCTCGCCTTCGGCAGTGAGCGAGAGACCTTTGGACGAGCGGCGAAAGAGCGGCAGGCCGTAGTACTGCTCGAGCGCGAGGATCTGCCGGCTGACTGCGCCTTGCGTGAGGCAAAGGTGCTCGGCCGCGCGCGTAAAGCTGCCGTAGCGGGCGACCGTTTCGAAAATCTGCAGGGCGTTGAGCGGGGGAAGGCGTCTCATGGCGGTCGTTGGGCGGCCGGGCGGGTGCGCGCTGCCGGCGGGAATCGAGCCGCTATGATACGACGGCCGCCCGCTTCAATCGTCCGCGCCGAACAGGGCGCGTATGCCGGACCCGGAGAGGAACATGGCCTCGGCGTTGTGGCCCGCATCCGGCACCTCGAACCACGTCTGGCGCAACTGGGGATGCCGGGGGCCGAGGTAGGCGAAGTAGGCGCGGGCGCGCGCGAGCCGGTGCGGCCCCTGCGCACTGGCCGCGCACGAACGGTCGAGCGCCGGATGCACGGGGTCGCAATCGCGCTCGCCTGCCAGATAGACCACTTCTCTTTCAAGGCAGCGGCGCTCGAGCGTGGCGGCATCGTGCATGGCCGCCGCAAAGCGCGGGAGCTTGCGCATGCCGTACTTCCAGTCGTCGACGTCGGGGCATGCGGTGCGATCCTCAGGCGCGAAGCCGCCATCCGGTTGCGGGCGCAACGAATCGAAATACACCCAGGAAGAGAGATTCGCGATCACGAAGCGCAGGGTCACGCCGCGCTGCGCGCATCGCTCGGGCGCGGCGCTCAGGATCGCATCAGGAAGGGCGCGCGCCAGCCCCATTCGACGAGCGCCGCCGGCGAGAGCCGCGTGGTGAGCAGGAAACTGCACGCCGACGACAGCAGCAGCGCGACGGCCTGGGAGGTCATCTGGAAGCTGCCGTAGAACATCTTGCGGCCGGGCGGCGCGTACTCGGTGAGCATCGACGCGGCGGTGGCGAACTCGCCGCCCACCGAAAGCCCTTGCAGGATGCGCGCGAGCAGCACGATGGGCGGCGCGGCGATGCCGATCGACGCATAGCCGGGCGTGATGCGCCACCGGCTGGCGGGGACGCGGGCGGTGTCGCTCAAGCGCCTCGCGGGCGAGCCGTTCATCTTCGTGCGGCGGCCCGGCGCCGCCGGCATGTACGCCGATTTCGTGCGCGCCTGCGAAGCCCAGGGCGTGCAGTTGCGCGTGGTCGACGAGGTGCCGCGCATGGTCACGGCGATCAATCTCGTGGCCGCGGGCGGCGGCGTGACGCTCGTGCCGGCTTCCATGCGGTGCTACCAGCAGGAGAGCGTGCGCTACTGCCGCGTGGCTGGGGACGAGGCGTTTCGCGCGCCGCTTCATATCGTGACGAAGTCCGCCGTGCGCAATCCGGCGGTGGAGCGGTTCCGCGAAACCGTGTTGGTGTTTGCGGAGCGCTCGCGCGAAGGCTACTAAGGCTTTCAAATATTTTCGTTGCGCCCCTTTCGGATTGCGCCGACCTGCCGTTAACCCGTATGCCTCGATACGGGCGCCAGGCGCAATCACAAGAGCAAAACGAACCAACAGTGGCAACGAGAATCATCGAAGGAGCGGCAGTGCGGGCCGCCGCCGGGCGCGAGGCGCCCATTGCAGGCCGGCCGGCTGCCGTGCGCCTGCTCACCAGGCTGCGCGAGCACAAGGCGCGGGTCCTGCTGCTGGCCGTCGCGGCGGGCTGTGTCGTCGCGTTCGCGGCGTGGCTGGACGACCAGTTGCGGCCCGCGCTCGAAGCGCGCGAACGCAACGAACTGAGCGAGGAAGCGGCCGAGGAGATGCGCGCGGCCGTTGCGCCCTGCGTGCCCAGCGCGGGGCACAGCCGTACGTCGTGGTGCGGCGCCGTGAGGATCGTGCCGCCACCGCCAGGACCCGTTACGCCGCTTCCTCTCATCGCGGGTGCGCCCGCGGCGTTCTGCACGGCCAACGGCAGCCCGTCCTGCTGAGGGCATCGTGCGCGCCGACGTGACGACGTCACCCCGGCGCCTCGCCCGCCAACGCCTCACACGTCTCGAACAACAACGCCCGCGCCCACTGATGCCCAGGCGAGCGATGCGTGCGCTCGTGCCACGCGAGCGTCTTGGTGAATCCCGGTATCGCGAGCGGCGGTTCGACTACGGCGAGCCCGTGCGCGTCCTTGACGAGCCGTGACGGCACGACCGCGATCAGATCGCTCGTCAGCAAGATATCGGGCAGCACGAGAAAGCTGTTCACCGACACCGTCACGCGACGTGTGCGCCCCACGCGCGTCAGCGCCTCGTCCGTGACGCCGCTCAGGCTCCCGCCCGCATACGAGACCAGCGCATGATCGAGCGCGCAAAAGCGCTCCAGCGTGAGCCGCCGCTGGGCGGCGGGGTGATCGGCGCGCATCACGCACACGTAGCGCTCGTCGAACAGGCGGCGCGCGTGCAGGTCCGCGGGCGTGGTCTCCGGTGTGATCAGGGCCAGATCGACGTCGCCGCTTTCGAGTTGTGCCTGCAGGCGCTCGTGCTGCACCGGCACGACCACGGCGCGCACGCCGGGCGCCGTTTCCCGCAGCCGCGCGAGATACGGCACGACGACTGCGCGCAGCGCGTAGTCGGTGGAGGCGAGGGTGAGCGTCATCTCGGCCTCGGCCGGCGCGAAGGCCTGCGGCTGCAGCATCTGCTCGATCTCGCTCAACACCTGCTTGAGCGGCGCGGCCAGTTGCAGCGCGCGTTCGGTCGGCACGATGCCACGTTGCGAGCGCACGAACAGCGGATCGCCGAAACTCTCACGCAGACGCGTCAACATCGCGCTCACGGCCGGCTGCGTGAGCGACAGACGCTGCGCGGCGCGCGTGACGTTGCGTTCGTCGAGCAGGGCGTCGAGCGCCCGCAAGAGGTTCAGATCGAGCATTCTGATATCAGCACGGTTTATGGCGGAAATAATGATCCGCGATTGGATTTATTTCAACATAGCCCGCATGATTTCTCGTGTCCACCGCACCGAAACCGACAGCATCGAAAGGTAACGAACATGAACGAGATTCTCTGGCCCGAAGACTACTTGCCCGGCACGACCGATAACTTCTGTTCCAACGAAGTGATCGTGGCGGGCCTCTCCACTGCCGACGTCTGGCCGCTGCTCAACAACGCGACCGTGTGGCCGAGCTATTACGGCAATTCCGCCGATGTCGGCTTCCACGACGGCCTGGGCCCCGAACTGAGCGCGGGCGCGCGTTTTCAGTTCAAGACCTTCGGCTTTCCGGTGCAGGCCAAAGTGACCGAGCACGTGCCGCCTGCCGTGGGCCAGCCTGCACGCGTGGCGTGGCACGGCTGGGCCGAGGGCGACGAAGCAACGCGTCTGGACGTGATTCACGCATGGCTGATCGAAGACCTGTCCGGCGGCCGCGTGCGCGTGCTCACGCAGGAATCGCAGAAAGGCAAACCGGCTGTGACGCTGGCGAAAACGCGTCCGAATCCGATGATCAACGGGCACCAGGACTGGCTCGACGGCCTGATCGACGCCGCGCACAAGGCGAAGGGAGCACGGCCATGAAGGCCGCCGTGGTGCGCGCGCCGGGCGGGCTCGATCGCATCGAACTGCGCGATATCGCCGAGCCCGGCGCGCCAGGCGCCGGCGAGATCCGCGTGGAGCTTCACGCCACGTCGCTCAATTTCCACGATCTGCTGGTGGCCAATGGCGCGATCCCCACGGCGGATGGACGCGTGCTGATGTCCGACGGCGCGGGCGTGGTGTCGGCGGCGGGGCCGGGCGTGACAGAGTTCAAGCGCGGCGACCACGTCGTGTCGTGCTTCTTCCCGCAATGGGCGGACGGTTTGCCGTGGCAGGCCGTGGGCAACTTCGCGCAGACGCCCGGCGACGGCGCGGACGGCTTCGCGACCTTGCACGCCGTGCGGCCCGCGAGCGCCTTCACGCTCGCGCCGCGCGGCTGGACCTACGCGGAGGCGGCCACGATTACGACGGCTGGACTCACCGCATGGCGCGCGCTGGTGGTCGACGGCGGCCTCAAGGCTGGCGACACCGTGCTGACGCTCGGCACCGGCGGCGTGTCGATCGCGGCGTTGCAGATCGCGCGGATGATGGGCGCTTCGGTCATCGTCACGTCATCGTCGGACGAGAAGCTGGCGCGTGCGAAGGCGCTGGGCGCAGACCAGGTGGCCAACTACCGGCAACACGAAAAGTGGGGCGCGCTCGTGCGCGACATGACGGGCGGCAAGGGCGTGGATCACGTGATCGAAGTCGGCGGCCCGGGTACGCTCGCCCAGTCGATCGACGCGGTGCGCGTGGGCGGCCACATCGCGCTGATCGGCGTGTTGACCGGACGCGAAGGCACCGTGCCGACCTCCGTGCTCATGGCGAAGCAGGCGCGCCTGCAGGGCTTGATCGTGGGCAGCCGGCGCCAGCAGCAAGAGTATGTCGCGGCGCTCGACCAGGCTGGCATTCGCCCCGTGCTCGACCGGACGTTCGGGCTGGACGAACTGGCCGATGCGTTTCGTCATCAGCAGGCCGGGGCGCATTTCGGCAAGGTCTGCGCGGCCTGGTGAAACCGATGCGGCGCTGTTGTGGTGCCGCGTTTGCGTTCGTCATGAAAATTGCCTGGCATAGCGAAATAATTAAAAGCGCCATGCGAAGTGCAATGTTTCCGTTCTTTACAACGAATCACGAAGTAATATAAATAAATAGCACACGGAAAAAACACGAACGAATCGGCCAGCTGATCAGCAACAACGAGAGCCGGGTACGTTCCATGCTCAGGAGCCCCACCATGCCGCTTTCCCGTCGTCGCTTCATGATCCTTGCCGCCTCCGTGGCTTCCACGGCGGCGCTTTCCAGCGAGTCGCGCGCCGACGCGCCGGTGCTCTCCGAGAGCGACCCGACCGCCATGGCGCTCGGCTACAAAACCGACGCGAGCAAAGTCGACAAGACCAGGTTCCCGCGCTTTCAGGCGGGGCAGACCTGCGCGAACTGCCAGCTGTTCCAGGGCAAGCCCGGTGCGCCGAATGGTCCGTGCGCGACGTACGGCGGCAAGATCGTCGACGCCAAAGGCTGGTGCAATGCCTACGTGAAGAAGGCCTGAGCCATGCCCCGCTAGGGGTATGCTGCAAGCCATCGAGCAACGCGTTTCGGGAGGCGCCATGAAGGCGGTGTGCCCGCTGCACGGGCCAACGACCATCGTCGGTACTAACGCGTACGGGTTTCCGGTGTATGCGTGTTGCCGCGACGACATTCCCTTTGTCATGCCGCCGGACGCCTGTACGCGCGAACCGGTGGGCGCCGGAAACGAGCCGGCGCCGAAACGCCGGCAACCTCCGGCAGACAAGGAGCCACGCTGACGAACCGATCGCAGCGCACAGGGAACGCGCTTGCCCGCGTCCGTGTGCGTTGCGTCGGCGTCAGGTCGCCGGTGCGGTCAGCGAGGTGTTGTAGGTGGTGCCCGCGATCACCACATTGGTCAGCGTAATGCCGCTCACATTGCTCGCGAAGACCGGCCCCGGCGCGGCCGTCGCCGCCGTCGAAGGCGTGGTCGGCACCGCGCCCGTGCACACCGGGCTGCCGAGGTTGCAGTTCGAGATCGTGACGCCGCTGATCGGACTCACGGTCGGCACTGGCAGCGCACCGTTGTAGTCGACCGCCTCGGGGCCCTGCATGACGATCGCCTGGAAGCACGAGTTCGACCCGGCGACGAAGCCCGAAGGCATCGAGTAGGACACCGCGCCCGACACGTTGCTCGCGTTCACGTTGGTGATGTTGATGTTGCTGATCATCGATGGACTCCAGCGCACCGCGTCGCTGGACGGGCTGTAATCGCAGTCGAACGTGATCAGGCCGCCCTGGCCCGTCGACGGGCTCGTGGCGAGACCGGTCGCGCCCGTGCCCGTGATCCTGCTGATCGCGGCGCCCAGCGAGCCGCCGCCGTATTTCCCCGCGAGGTTTACGCCGTTGGCGAGCGTCACGCCGTTGATCCAGACGTTGTTGATGAAGCCGCCGCGGTTCATGTTGCTCTTGAACCGCAGCGCGATATTGAGCGGATTGCTCGCCCAGTTCTCGTTTTGCATCGTCAGATTGCGAGCGTAGACGTTGCGCACGCCCGCGCTCATTTCGCTGCCGATCGTCAGACCGCCGTGGCCGCTTTGCATCGTGCAGTTCTGCACGACGATGTTCTGCATCGGACCGTACTCGGTGTCGAGATACTTGCCGGACTTGATCGCGATGCAGTCGTCGCCGGTGTTGAACTGAACGTTTTGCACCAGCACGTGATTACACGCGTCCGGATCGAAGCCGTCGTTGTTCGGTCCGATGCTGTCGGCAAACACGCCGTCGATCACCACGTTCGTGCAATCGGTGGGATGGTGCTGCCAGAACGGCGTGTTCTGCGTGTGGTAGTTCTGCAGATACACGTTGGTGCAGCCGATGAACTCGATCATGCACGGACGCAGATAGTGACCGTTGCCGAAAATGCGGTTCTCAACGGGCACGCGCAGCTCGGAAAGCGCGGGCAGATAGTTCTGGTCCTGGTTCCAGCCCGTGCCCGTGAGCAGGGTCATCAGCGACGTCGTCACGCCGTACTGATTCGCGAAGGAAACGTTCGCCTGCGGGTTCTGGATCTGGCCAGCGGCGAGGCTCGTTAGCGCGACGTTGTTCGGATTCACATAGGCCTGAGAAGGTGTCGAGGAACCGGCGCAACCGTAGGTGTTGCTGCTTCCCTTGTAGGTCCACCAGCACGAGGTCGGCGCCTGGGTGCTCAGTTGCATCGGCGTCATCGCCTGACCGTTCAGCACGCAGGTGTTGTCGTCGGCGGTCACGGCGATGTTGGTCTGGCGGAATGCGTAGATCGGCGAGCCGAAATTCAGGCAGTCGTTCGCCTGCCAGCGCGTGTGGTAGAGATTGCCGTTCGCCGTCTTGTATGGGCCGTTTTTCGCATAGTCGGCAGGATTCGGGCTGAAATAGATCGTGCAGCCCGACTCCAGGTGGAGGTTCACGTGGCTCAGCAGCACGATCGGACCGCCGCAGTACCAGTTGCCGGCCGGCACCACGACGCGGCCGCCGCCGGCGCGGCTCGCGTCGACAATCGCGGCATTGATCGCGGTGCACGAGTCGTATTGCGTGCCCGTGTAGTCGCACGGCACCATCACGCCCGAGCCCGGGCTTTGCAGATCGCTGGTCGGATGCGCGGTCTGCTCCGAGCCGCCCGTCACCCATGGAATCTTGCCGCCCGGCCACGCGGTCGACGTAATCAGTGCGGAGGCGGGGAGTGTGCGCGCACCGTAGCTCGTCACGTGAAAGTCGGCGCGGGAGAACAGCGAGCGATCGACGTGGGCAAGCCTCCTGATGATCGCCGTGGCCTGGCCGTCCGGGCCCCAGATCGGGTCGCCGGCAGAGTGGCCGGGCGGCTGCGGAATCTTTCCTGCGAATGTGGCAGGCGTGGGAAACATGGAATCGGCTGCTGCCGCTGCGCGGCTGGCGGCGAGGAGGCTTGCGCCTGCGGACGCGCCGGCAAAGGCCATGAACGCGCGCCGTTTGGGCGAGGTGGGGGCTTCGGAGGACAGGGGATCGTCCTGGTCATGAGTTGCCATTTGATTCGTTATCCTATGTTGTCTCGCTGGATTGTTTTGCTGCAGGGGGCGTGGCTCGACTTCGGCGGCGATTGGGCCGCGTGGCGACGCCAATACGAAAGGAAGAGGCACGGTTACGGCGGCGAAATCGAACAGGAGCGGCTGACTCGATCACCCTGGATATTGTTGTCAGACGACATCGAAATCGTCAATCAGATTTATCCAGGTGGTGCACCTGGGTTTCCAGGATATGCCCTGTGGCCGTGGGTGGCTTACGGTATTGTAAATTTGTCAGACGAGCGGGGTGGCGTGTCGCCTGTGGGTACGATTCCCGCCGCCTCGACCATCAGGATCACCGTTTTCTCCGGCGCGCGCGGGCGATGCAGCAGGCCCTTACGCACGACGAACGCTTGCCCCGGGCTCAGATCGACGACCCGGTCCTCGAGATCGATCAGGAAGTGTCCGCTTACGACATAAAAGAATTCGTCTTCTGCGCCATGCTTGTGCCAGTGATATTCGCCCTGCACGACACCCAGCCGGACGACCGACTGGTTCACCTCGCATAGCGTCTGGTTGTACCAGGGGTGGCTGTTTGCCGCCACGAGGGCGGGCACGTCGATGATTTCGCCGAAGGAATAGAGGACGTCAAGGCGGGTCAGATAGGGAAGGGCATCGGGGCTCACATCGATCTCCAGGAACGTCTGTTCGTGTCGAACATGCGAGCCACTCTAGGCCGTGGCGGTGCTATGGGTCTTGAACCGGACCGTCAATCTTTGGTACGGGAGCGATCTTCGAGCAACTGCGCGCAGTACGCGCCTGGTGTCAGCCCCATGCTGCGCCGAAAGACGCGCGTAAAGTGGCTTTGATCGGCGAAGCCGGCGGCCTCGGCAATCGCGGCGAGCGAAAGGCGTCCACTCGTCAATTGAGCGCGGGCGAAATCGAGCCGCAGCTGGCGCACGTACTCCCCGACCGTACAGCCAACGTGCTTGCGGAATTCACGCGCGAGGTGGTCGGCAGAAACATGGTTCTCCGAAGCAATTTCATCGAGCGTCAACGTCTCGCGAAAGCGGTCGTGCAGCATGGCTTCCACGCGAGTGAGCCAGCGGCGCGAACCGCCAACCGTCGCCGCACGCGGAACGGACCGCTCGCACGCGGCGAGAAGTTCGAGTACCAGCCCTTCGACGGCCAGCGACGTCGCCGAATCCTGCTCACGGCATTCGCGGACCAGGCGGCGCATGAACGACAGCGGCGCGCCGCCTGCAAAGTCATCGGGACGATCGAGCACCCGGGTCCGGCCGCCGAGCCGCTGTGCCCACGAGGTCGAAAACTCGAGATGGAGGGCTTTGCCCCTGGCCCCGTACCAGGTGTTGGCATGGGGCACGCCTGCGGGGAAAAACGTCAGTGACATCGGCCCGTCTTCGCCGCGGCGTGCCGGCCACGATCGGGTTCCGCAGCCGTCCAGCACGAAACAGAAAAACGGATTGACATGCTCGTGCTGCGGAATGATCAGATCCGTGGCGAAATCGGTCTCCACTAGCGAGATGCCGTCACTACCGTATCGCAGGGAAGTGGTGCCGAAGTAGTCGCCCGGTTCAAGGACCCTAAGCATGGGAGGGCTCCCAAAGAGACGTTGCAGCCGATATTAAACGCTTGTCTGGAACCGCGCCTCCCCTTTGTATAGGCGTGTATCTACAGGGCGCATGCGTACATGCGCATACAAAACCGCCGTTCCAGGAAACGGGCGAGACACATCCGCGCGTTCCAATACGCCTGCGGAACATCGGGCGATACGCCGGGTCGGGCCGCAACGTTCATGTCATTCGTCGCAAGCGACGCTTCCGACGGCAAAGAGAGGATTTTCAGTTATGGGTTCATTGAGCATCTGGCATTGGATGATCGTTCTTCTGATCGTGGCACTGGTTTTCGGTACGAACAAGCTACGCAACATCGGAGGCGATCTGGGCGTCGCGGTGAAGGGATTCAAGGAAGGCATGGCGCAAGGCGATACGCCTGAACGGCAGCCTGCATCGCTGCACAGCGATGCCGTCGACGCGGAAGCAAAGGACGTGACCCGCTCGAGCGACGTCCGCTAGCCTCATCCGTCTCCGTGCGTCTGCGGGTGCAACGCGCTAGTCGCGCGCGATGGCGGCCTCGAGCAGACAGCCGAACTCTGTCGCAAATTCGACCGAGACGCGTGCATGAACAGCACCTTGTTTGTCGAAGAATCGCTGCGTTGCCTCGAGCGTGAAGACGCCTTCGTGCCAGATGTTGGGGTGGATGTAGAGACCCTGGCGTCCGTCGAAGCGGAAGCACACGAACTTCTCCGGCGTAATGTCGTCGCCCGGCAATGCCAGCGGCACGTAGAACGGGCGGCGATCGAGCGGAAAGAACAGTTGCCCGCCGTCCGGGTGATAGTTCGCATGCCATATCAACATGCGTTCGGGGGCGGCGGCGTTGTCTTCGCGTGCGTCATCCGGCTCCGTTGCGTAGGCGAGAACATAGTTGCCGCCTACGGCTTCGTTTCGCCCGTAGAGAATGTCGCCGCGCCATTCGCTGACGAACGTGCCTTCGGTCGTGCCCGCTTCGTCGCCGGTTCCCGGGTCGATCGGTCTTGACCCCACTGCAGGCCACTGGACGATTTCCACCGCGCATGCGTGCGGGTCGTCCACCAGCTTGCCATAGCCGTTCAGCGTTGCCGTGGTCGCGTCGACCACGGGCATCGCCACTCGCCGCAGGCCCCGAGGGAGGGCGGGATTGAGGTAGTCGATCTCTTTGCTCATACGAATCTCACCAGGAATCAAAAGGGCGGGCAACCAGTACCGCAACGGCACCGAGCTTAGAGCGCGTACCCGTTGACAGTCAAATTAATACCGATGCTATATTTTCGCATTGAGATTTATAGGGTGAGATTCGACGTGGCGATGCGCTATTTCCAGCTCAGGGCATTCGATGCGGTCGTGCGCGAGGGCAGCTTTTCGAAGGCGGCGAATCTGCTCGGACTGACGCAACCGGCCATCACGGCCCAGATCCGCAATCTCGAAGAGGATTGCAAGCAGGCACTATTCATCCGCACGAATGAGGGCGTGCATCCAACCGATGCTGCGAAGCCGCTCTTTGAACTGACCCGGCAGATGTTTGCGGCGGAAGAGCAGATCGAGGACATGGTGAGCCGGGCGACGAGCTTCCGGCACGGCAGCCTCAAACTCGCCGCCGACGGGCCACAGGTGGTGCTTCAGGTAGTGGCCGCCTTTCGCGCGCAATACCCCGATATCGAAATTTCGGTCTCGTTCGGAAGCCAGCGCGAGGTCTGGGACGATCTGCTCGCGTATCGGGTCGACGCGGTGGTCGTCGGCAATGCCAGGAGCGATGCCCGAGTGGCGTCGATCCCCGTCGCGCGCCAGGACATGCGGGTGCTCGTGCCGGAGCATCATCCGCTTGCCGCGGCCGAAAGCGCGTCCCTCGGCGATCTCGGGGCGTATGCGGTGATTCGCCGGGAGGCGGGTTCCAACACCCAGCGACTGGTCGACGAAGCCTTGCGGCGTGCGGGAATGTCGCTGCGCACGGCGCTGAAACTGGGAAGTCGCGAGGCCGTTCTGGAAGCCGTCCGGCAAGGCCTCGGCATCGGATTCGTGCTCGAACGCGAGATTCCCGAAGGCGCGCGTTGCGTTGCCATCCCGGTGGCGGAACTGCGCGGCTGCAATATCGATTCGGTGGCCTGCCTGCACAGCCAGCGCAAGCGAGGAATCGTGCAGACCTTTCTGGGCGTGGCGGCGGCATCCGCGGCCGTGTAGTGCGGCGGCGCGATGCGAGCGCCTTCGGAGCGGGTGTTCGCATGGTGGTGCAATATGGGTCGCGGCCTGCGCGTCCCTGCGCGGCACTGTCAGGAGTGGGTCATGAAATCGAATCTGCGATGCGCCGTGTTTGCGTCTTTTCTGTTGACCGCCGCTGGCATGGCGCATGCCCAATCGGCAAATGCGCCGACGGACGCGTCGATGGCACCGGCCACGACCCAGGCGGCGCCCAGCGAGAAGAAGGCGGACCGCGCACTCGCCCGTGCCGTGCGGCGCGCACTGTCGAGGGCACAGGGATTCAACGTTTCCGGCGTTTTCGTGCGCGCGCGCAGCGGCGCGGTGACGCTCAGCGGCACGGTTCGCACTGGCGACCAGATCCGCCAGGCGGAAGACGTTGCGCGCTCGGTGCAGGGTGTGACTTCGGTGACGAACAGACTGACGCTCTTTCACGGCGGGAATGGCTGAATACGCCGCGTTGGCATTCGCGCGCTGATTGTGCAGGATGTGCAGATCAGCGCGCGGCCCTTTCAAGCGGAGATTCCTGCGATCGCGATCACAGCGACAAACACACCCAGCGGCACAAGGTGCGAGAAGTCGCGGTGACGCAGAACGGTCAACACCGCAGCTGCAATGATGAGCGCCCCGAGCGCCAGGCCAATCATGCGAGTCGCCGGCAGCGCGATCAGAACGGCGGACAACATCTCCAGTGCGCCGGTCAAACGACCCCACCAGCGCGGGTAACCCCACCGGGCGTAATCGCCTTGCGACGCGGGCGTGCCGATCGCGTTGAAGAGACCTGCGCCGAAGAAGCCGGCGGCGAGCAGCCAGATCGAAAGCGTATGGACCATCTCAGCGCCCTCCCATCATCGTCGAAATCGCGGTGCAGACCATCAGCACGGCCGTCGCGCCATGCATGCCGAAGGCGCTTTTGGCGGAGCCCTTCGCGGCAAGAATCAGCAGCATGTCGCCAACCGGGATGACGGCTTCCACGAGCAGGACGATGCCGATCCCGAGCGGCGTGCCCCACACCATGAACGCCAGGACCGCCAATCCCGACGCAATGTCGCGCACGCCCTTGAGGCGAAGCCACCAGGCGGTGTTGGCGCCGTTTTCTGGAAGCGGCAGACCGAAACTGCGTGTCGCAGTCATCGGCCTCACGAGATATTGGGTGCCGATCGCGATAATCGCGAGGGCGAGAAACAGCGCCAGTCCGAACGAAAGCCAATGCATCGCAGAGTCCTATGCTTCATGGTGTAGTGGCGGAATATAATCTAGCATTGCTAGATTTTCAAGCTTCCGTATCATCGCAGGCCATGTGGACCATCGGGGTCAGGGAGAGGACAAGTTGAGTATTGCCGAGCGCAAAGGCAGGCAGCGGGCCGAGCGCGAGTCCCGCATCGTCGCGGCAGCGCGCGTGATCGCGGAGCGCGAAGGCTGGGATGCCGTCACGGTTCGCCGCCTCGCCGAAGAGATCGAATATAGCCAGCCGGTCCTCTACTCGCATTTCGAGAACCGGGACGCGATCGTCTCAGCCGTTGCTCTCGAGGGCTTTCAGGAACTCACGGTAGCGCTGCGGGAAGCGGCGCATGGAGCGGCGGGGCAAGAAAACGCCGTCGAGAATGTCGCCGTGGCCTATCTCGGCTTCGCAGCACGGTGTCCCGCGCTCTACGAGGCGATGTTCACGCTTCCGACCAATCTGCGGTTTGCCGACGCCGAAACGCGGCCGGAACTGCGGGCCGGTTTCGAAGCGCTCGCATCCGTCGTCGCGCCGTTCTGCGTCGATGTCGAGAACGTCACGGAGACCTTTTGGGCGGCCCTGCATGGGCTCGCCGAACTCGAACGCGCAGGCCGAATCCGGCCCGGCGCGCGGTTCGAACGCATCATGCTGGTCGTCCGGGCAGTCATCGCTTCCGGAAACAGCTCGCTCGACCGCGGCTCATAACGCAGGACCTCGGGGATCCAAAAAAAATGGCGCCGCAGGCATTCAGCCTGCGGCGCCACTGTCTGGTGCTACGGCGCGGATCTACAACCCAAACCCCGCGCCGTACTCCAGCATCACACTTACATCGTCACCGTGTCGGCCACTTCCTTGAAGTCGGCGATCTGGTCGAAGTTCATGTACTGATAGATCTTGTCGCCGTTGGCGTTGAGCACGCCCATATCGGCCATGTACTCTTCCTTGGTCGGGATCTTGCCCAGACGCGAGCAGATCGCCGCCAGTTCCGCCGAGCCGAGGTACACGTTCGTGTTCTTGCCCAGGCGGTTCGGGAAGTTACGTGTCGAAGTCGACATGACCGTTGCGCCTTCGCGCACCTGTGCCTGGTTGCCCATGCACAGCGAGCAGCCCGGCATTTCGGTACGCGCGCCAGCCGTGCCGAACACGCCGTAGTGGCCTTCTTCGGTCAGCTGCTTCTGGTCCATCTTGGTCGGCGGCGCGACCCACAGCTTGACCGGAATGTCGCGCTTGCCTTCGAGCAGCTTCGACGCGGCACGGAAGTGACCGATGTTGGTCATGCACGAGCCGATGAACACTTCGTCGATCTTGGCGCCGGCGACGTCCGACAGCGTCTTCACGTCGTCCGGATCGTTCGGGCAGGCCACGATCGGCTCATGCACGTCGGCGAGGTCGATCTCGATGACGGCGGCGTACTCGGCATCCGCATCCGGTTGGAGCAGTTGCGGATCGGCCAGCCATGCTTCCATCGCCTTGATACGGCGCTGCAGGCTGCGCGGGTCCTGGTAGCCCTGCGCGATCATCCACTTCAGCAGCGTGATGTTGCTGTTGAGGTATTCGATGATCGGTTCCTTGTTCAGGTGCACCGTGCAACCGGCGGCCGAACGCTCTGCCGATGCGTCCGACAGTTCGAACGCTTGCTCGACCTTCAGGTCGGGCAGGCCTTCGATTTCGAGAATGCGGCCCGAGAAAATGTTCTTCTTGCCTTGCTTGGCGACCGTCAGCGAGCCTTGCTTGATCGCCCACAGCGGGATCGCGTTGACGAGGTCGCGCAGCGTGACGCCCGGCTGCATCTTGCCCTTGAAGCGCACGAGCACCGATTCCGGCATGTCCAGCGGCATCGTGCCAGTGGCGGCCGCGAAGGCGACCAGACCCGAGCCTGCCGGGAAGCTGATGCCGATCGGGAAGCGCGTGTGCGAGTCGCCGCCGGTGCCGACGGTGTCGGGCAGCAGCATGCGGTTCAGCCACGAGTGGATCACGCCGTCGCCCGGACGCAGCGCGATGCCGCCACGGTTGCTGATGAAGTTCGGCAGCGTCTGGTGCGTCTTCACGTCCACCGGCTTCGGATAAGCGGCGGTGTGGCAGAACGACTGCATGACGAGGTCGGCCGAGAAGCCCAGGCACGCCAGGTCCTTCAGTTCGTCGCGGGTCATGGGGCCCGTGGTGTCCTGCGAGCCGACCGAGGTCATCTTCGGTTCGCAGTACGTGCCCGGGCGCACGCCCTGGCCTTCCGGCAGACCGCACGCGCGGCCAACCATCTTCTGCGCCAGCGAGAAACCCTTGCCGCTGTCGGCCGGCTGCTGCGGCAGGCGGAACAGCGTCGACGGGGCGAGGCCCAGCGCTTCACGCGCCTTGGCCGTCAGGCCGCGGCCGATGATGAGCGGAATGCGGCCGCCGGCGCGCACTTCGTCGAACAGCACGTCGGACTTGACCTGGAATTCGGCGATGACTGCGCCGTTCTTCAGGGCCTTGCCTTCGTACGGGCGCAGTTCGACCACGTCGCCCATTTCCATCTGCGACACGTCGAGTTCGATCGGCAGCGCGCCGGCGTCTTCCATCGTGTTGTAGAAGATCGGGGCGATCTTGCCGCCGAGGCACACGCCGCCGAAGCGCTTGTTCGGGATGAAGGGGATGTCTTCGCCCGTGAACCACAGCACCGAGTTGGTGGCCGACTTGCGCGAGGAGCCGGTGCCGACCACGTCGCCCACATAGGCGACCAGGTGACCCTTTTCCTTCAGTGATTCGATGAACTTGACCGGGCCGCGCTTGCCGTCTTCTTCCGGCGTGATGCCGGGACGCGCGTTCTTCAGCATCGCCAGCGCGTGCAGCGGGATGTCCGGGCGGGTGGTCGCGTCCGGGGCCGGCGAGAGGTCGTCGGTGTTGGTTTCGCCCGTCACCTTGAACACGGTGATGGTCAGGCTTTGCGGCACTTCCGGACGGCTCGTGAACCATTCGGCGTCGGCCCAGCTTTGCAGCACGGCACGGGCGTTGGCGTTGCCGTTGTCGGCCAGTTCCTTGACGTCGTGGAACTGGTCGAACATCAGCAGGGTTTTCTTCAGCGCGTCGGCAGCCACGGTGCCCACTTCGGCGTCGGAGAGCAGGGCGATCAGCGGGGCGATGTTGTAGCCGCCCAGCATCGTGCCGAGCAGTTCGGTGGCGCGAGCGCGCGAGATCAGCGCGCAGGCGGTTTCGCCCTTGGCCACGGCGGCCAGGAACCCGGCCTTCACGCGGGCGGCTTCGTCGACGCCTGCGGGCACGCGGTTGGTGATCAGGTCGAGCAGCGTCTGCTCTTCGCCAGCGGGAGGATTCGTCAGCAGTTCCACCAGTTCGGCGGTCTGCTGAGCCGTGAGCGGCAGGGGGGGAATGCCGAGCGCGGCGCGTGCGGCTACGTGAGCGCGAAAGTTTTCAAGCATTGGGGGACCTACTGGTATTGCGTTTGAAGGCGAAGGCTTTTCAGGCACTCCGAGGCTTTTCCAGGCACTGCTTTGAGCGGGATTTTAAGCGCAATACGATATAACGTCAAATGTCTTATGTCTTATATAAGAGTTGAGCCGCAGAGCCGATGCCACCGTGAAAAAGCCTGGAATTTTCCCTCAGGGCTTGCGGCCAAACGCTTCCCGCAGCTTTCCCTTGGCTTTCACGAGCGTGTCGCGCCGCGATTTGGGCAGATTTCTACCCGCGCGATTGATGTAGAAGTTCAGCATCGACATGGCCGACTGGAACGGCGTGCCCTTGCGCCGCCGGCTGTGCAGCGACGATTCCTTGAGCGAACGGGCGATCGCTTCGGCGCTGCCGGACCTGAATACGCCGGACTCGATGTCCATGGCGTCGCTCGTCTCGTTCACATGCTTCGACCATTTGTTCGTGGCGCCGCCCGCAGCGCTTTTCGTGTGACCTTTTGCGGCGCTCGCGTGGGCATGACGCTGCCGCGCGGGGCGGCCGCCCTTGCGCCGCGTAGCTGGATGGTGGCTCGTGCTCATGACTCCTCCTTTCCCATCAGACGATTCACCCGCTGCGCAAATGCAATACCGCCCGCACGGTAAGGTCAGATCCGGCACGCCCTATGCGGCCTCGCGGGTGTGCACGCGCGGCGTGAGGGAAAACGGCAGGTGCGCGTCGAACCGGCAAGGGAGGCAGTCGATCATGAAGTCAACTCCACGCTACGAAGTGAACGTCTGCGGAGGCGATTTCCAGCATGTCCGGGAATGTTTTCGCGAATGGAAAACCGAAACGCTTATCTACCGCAAGGACCAGAAGATGTTCGAGGGACGCAACGAAGTGCGTCCGCTGGAAAAGCGCGATTACGACAACACGGAACAGGCGCGCAAGGCGCTGCAGAACGCCTGCAGCCCGCACGACCGCTATGCGCTGGCTGCTGAAGTGAGCAACGGCGAGCGCGACATGTGGATCGTGATGGCGGCCTATCGGGAATGAAGGATGGGCGCAGGGCCGGCGCGAGACGGAGCGCGCCAGCGCCAAAGTGAAAGATCGGAGAGACGGGGAACGGGGTAGAAGAATTACAAGCGTGGCGCGCGGATTTGCAATTGGCGCGCGCAAGGGAGGGATCGGATGAAAAGCACTGCGAAATCGGCTGCCAATCTGGCAAGGCCGCGCGCCCGCTCCTGGCCGCGTTTGTGGCTGCTCGGCGCGGCCGCGCTGGCGCTCGGCTGTACGGCCTGCAAACGTGCGGACGAAGGTGCGCGCCCGCAAACCCAGAATTCTCCGGGTAGCCAGATGTCGGCGCCAGCCGGCGCGCAAGCGGCACCGGCGAGCGGTCCGAAAGAGTGAACAGGATGCCTCGCATCCACGCCCCTTAAGGAGCCGAGTATGGGTCTTTCGCCACAACACCCCAGGCCGGACGAGGCCAGCAAAACCGGCGACGAACTCGCCGCCGGCAAGCAACCGGCGCAGGAGAAACCCGCACGGGGTGCGCCGGGCAGCTTCGATCAACCGGAGTCGCGGCCCGAGTTCATGCCGCGCGAGGGCGGCCCGCATCCGGAGCAGACCGCAGAGGTGCCGCTCGGCCACCACGGCCGGGCGGAGCCGCCGGGGTCGTTCGGGCACAACAGCGCGCCGGTGAAAAGGAAGGGCGGTTAGTCCTGCGAAATACCGCGACGCGCTCGCAATGAGCGGCGCGTGGGCGAGCTCGCGTGGCGAGCGCCATTTGCCGGCGCGCCGCACGGCCGGTGTGCCGCAAGCAGCAAACCCGCTACGGCGCAAGCATCCACGCCGTGATGCCGTGCACGACGTCGCTTTCGATGCCGTTAAAGCCGTGATACGCGAACGCCCCGCACGGGTCGCCCCGCGAGGCGCCGCCGGAGACGAGCGTCAGCTTCGTTCTCGGCGCTTGCGTGAGCTTTTGCATGAGGGTGTCCGTTTCGGCTACCGGGCACACCTTGCAGGCGTCGTCCTTGTTGTGGACCACGAGCACGGGAATCTTGAGCGCGGCGAGGTTCATGCCCGTGACCGGGTCGCCGCCCCGGTTTTCGCGCAGGATGGTCGAGGTGAGCACGATGCCGTCCGGGCCTGCATCGTGGCTTGCGTCGTCTTTCGCGAGCGCAATGGCGATGGCCGCGACCGACTGCGTGCCGCGGCTCGTGCCGACGAGCCAGACCGGCACGTGCAGTTGTCCGCGCAACCATGCAATCACGGCGCGGGCGTCCGCGGCATGTTCGGGCGTGAAGCGAAAGCCGTCGAGGTAGGGCGGCGCTTGCCGGTCGCTCGGTGCGTCGATGACCGCCACGGCCACGCCGTCGTTCACGAACAGCATGCGGCTGCGCACGAGAAAATTGTTGGCGCCCCAGCCGAAGCTTCCCTGCGGGTCGAGTTGCAGGCCGCCGTGCCCGCCCGCGTAAAGAATCGCGACCGCCTTTGGCGCTGCCGGCGCAATGAAGAGAAAGCGCTGGGTGACGCCGGGCCGGGTAGGAATGTCGACGACCCTGGGCGTGCTTTGCGCGTGAGCCAGCGAGGACGCCGCCGCGAGCACGAACGCCAGTGTCAATGCCGACACCAGCGGCGCGGCACGCAGCCATCGCCAGGCCAGGCGCCCGCTCATGGCCGCGTGACCGGGCTCAGCGGCCTGCGAGCATGCGCCCGCCGAGTCCGATCAGCACGACGCCTACCACCGAGTCGAGCGCGGCTTTGCGCCGGACGAGGAACTGGCGCACGGTGGGATGCGAGGCGAGCAGGGCCATCGAGCAATACCAGGCGCATGAAATGAGAATGGCGATTACGACGACCGCCACTTCGAGCCAGCGCGGCGCGGCAGCGGGCACCATCAACGCGAAGATGCTGCCGTAGAACGCAATGGCCTTGGGATTCGTCATGCTGACGACGTAGCCCTTCTTCGCGGCGGCCCAGCCCGATGCGCCCGCCTGCGCCGCAACCTGCAAGGGCTGGCGCGCCGTGAGGAGCATTTTCGCGCCGAGCCAGATCAGATAAGCCGCGCCTGCGATGCGCAGCCCGGTGCCGATCCAGGTCACATGAGTGACGATCAGGCTCAGGCCTGCGATGGCGATCCATGCCCACGTGCCGGAGGCGGCGGCGAGGCCGAGGCCGGTCGCGAGGCCCGCGCGCCGCGAGGCCACCGCCGTGGAGGTGACGATGACGAAGTTCGGCCCGGGGCTGGCGACGCTCAGCAGCAGGACGCCCGAAAGCGCGAGCAGGACGTTGAAATAGTTCACGATGGGAGGTTCCGCGGCAGGTTCTATGCGCCTTCAATCGACGCATCGTGGAGGTTGTGATGATACTCCGTGCGCTCAGGCGCCCTTCATCAAGCGCCACAGCGTCGTGCGGCCTATGCCGAGCGCGCGGCTGGCAGCGGCACGATTGCCGCCGTTCGCGGCGAGCGCGCGCTCGACGTCATCCCGTGTGACCGGCGTGGCGTCGTCGCGCCGCGCGTCATTCGAGGCGGTCGCCGCGTGCCGCGGCGACTGGCTCGCTGCGTCGCTTTGCGCGAACTCCGGAAATACATCGTATAGCGAACTATCGCCGTGCGTGCCGCCGGTTTCGTCGGCGAGGAAGATGGCCGCGCGCGCGAGCAGATTTTCGAGTTCGCGAACATTCCCCGGCCACGCATAGCTCGAGAAGTACGGCGCGAACAGCATGAGCACGCGCTCGATCGCGGCGGCGCGCAGGGCGTAGCGATCGGCCATGCGTTCGAGCAGATGGCGCGCGAGCGCAGCGATGTCCTCGCGGCGCTCCCGCAAGGCCGGCAACGGAATATGCAGCAGATTGAGCCGGAAATACAGATCGGCGCGGAATACGCCTTCCTGCACCAGCGCGCGCAAGTCGCGGTGCGTCGCGGCGATCACGCGCACGTCCACGGGCGTGGCGCGGCTGGCGCCCAGCTTCATCACCTCGCGCTCCTGGAGCACACGCAGCAGGCGGCTTTGCAGCGCGGGCGGCATCTCGCCGATTTCGTCGAGAAAGATCGTGCCCGTATGCGCGATTTCGACGAGGCCAGGCTTGCCGCCGCGCCGCGCGCCTGTAAACGCGCCTTCCTCGTGGCCGAACAGCTCGCTCTCGATCAGCCCCTCGGGCAGCGCCGCGCAGTTGAAGGCGACGAATGGATTGCCGCGCCGCCGGCTCGCGTTGTGGATGCCCTGCGCGACGAGTTCCTTGCCCGTGCCGCTTTCGCCCGTGAGGAGCACGGTGGCGTCGTGGGCGGCGCTCATGGCCGCGAGGCGGCGGACGCGCGCCATGGCGGGCGCAACGCCGACCAGGTCGTCAAGTTCGTAGCGGGCCACGAGGTGCCGCGGCCGCTGGGTCGTGCGTAGCGACCGGTCGATGCGCTGCGCGACCAGCGCATCCTGCGCCGTGACCACCGCGCCCGAGCGCGCGCCTTGTTCGACGATCGGCACGCAGCTCACGATCAGCGAGCGCCCGCCGATCTGCTCGATGCGTTCATCGACTGCCGCATCGCCGCCGGCCACTTCGTGCAGCAACGGGCCCACCGAGCGGACCAGTTGCGCGCTCACATCGCGCGCGCGGTCGAGACCGAGCAGATCGAGCATGGCCGGATTGACCGCTTCGAGCTGACCGGCTGCGTCGAACGCGGCCACGCCGTCGCGCAGGTGCGCAACGATCGTGTTCAGGCGCACGCGCTTGGACTCCTTCTGGCGGCTCACGCGCGCCAGTTCCACGGAGCGCTCGAACGCCTCGTGCACCGCGCCCAGCGAGTAGAGGAACACGCTTTCGAGCCCCGCGGCCTGGGCGAGATCGCAGGCCATGCCGGGGCCGATGATGACGCGGCAGCCCTCGGCGGCGAGCACCGTGACGGCATCGCGCACTTCGTCCACCGTGCGATAGGCGCGCTGCGTAAGGCGCAGGTTGAGCCACGCGCCGAGGTCGGCGAGTTCGTGCGAGACGCTCTCGTGCAGGATCAGCCCGATCGGCGCGCCGGGCCAGGTGGCGTTCGCGTGCGTGATGCCGGCCAGCACGTCGAAGCCGTTCACTTTGACCATGACCACGGGCACGCTCAGGTTGTCGCGCAGGTACGCGCCGTTGGAGCCGGCGGCGAGCACCACGTCCACGGTGCCGGCTTCGATATAGGGCTGCAGCGCCGTGACGGCGTCGCCATAGCCTTCGCGCACGTTGAAGAAGCGTGCCTCGCTGGCATAGCGCGGCGCCACGGTTTCGCAGAGATTGCGCAAGCGGCTGATGCTCACGAGCGCGATGCTCGGGCGGCTGGCGCCCTGGGGCGGGCTGGGGGGAGGCACGGCGGAGTCCTCGCTACGAAAATTGGCGTTCTGGAACGTTTCATGAAACGTTCCAGAGATTGTGGCATGAAACGCCGGTCGTACGATGGGCCGCCTAAAGTATTGTTTTATATGGCTTGCGCCCAGCTTCCGCTGGTTGGCATACATCGTGCACATGTCCGAACCATCTCAAAACCCACTGAACGGAGTCATCGCGATGACCACTTCCACTGCCGCACGCCGCGCCGCGTTCCGCGCCAAGGTCAACGACCGCCGCGGCCTGCTCGTGCCGGGCGCCTTCAACGCCATGAGCGCCCGCGTGATCGAGGACGCCGGCTTCGAGGGGCTGTACCTCACGGGCGCGGGCGTCACCAACATGTCGTTCGGCCTGCCCGATCTCGGCTTCATCGGCTTGAGCGACATTGCCGAGCACACGGCGCGCGTGCGCGACGCGGTCAACCTGCCGCTCATCGTCGACGCCGACACCGGCTTCGGCAACGCGCTCAACGTGCGCCAGACCGTGCGCACGCTCGAGCGCAGCGGCGCCGACGCGATCCAGTTCGAAGACCAGGTGATGCCGAAGAAGTGCGGCCACTTCGCCAACAAGGAAGTGATCGGCGCGAGCGAGATGGTGGGCAAGATCCGCGCGGCCGTGGACGCGCGCGAAGACGGCAACCTGCTCATCATGGCGCGCACCGACGCGGCCGCCGTGCACGGCATCGAAGACGCGATCGCGCGCGGCCACGCGTTCATCGAGGCGGGCGCGGACATTCTCTTCATCGAAGCCACGGAAAGGCTCGAAGACATCGAACGGCTGCCCAAACTCATCGACGCGCCGCAACTCATCAACATCGTGATTGGCGGCAAGACGCCGGTGCAGTCGCGCGAAGCGCTGGCGGGCCTTGGCTACGCGCTGGTGCTGTACGCGAACGCGGCGCTGCAGGGCGCCGTGGTCGGCATGCAGCGTGCTCTCGGGCAATTGCGCGCGAATGGCCGCCTCGATGAAGACGCGACGATCGTCGCGCCGTTCGCCGAGCGCCAGCGCCTCGTGAACAAGCCGCTCTTCGACCGGCTCGATCGCGAGTACGCACCGAAAGACTAAACGCCACACCCCGGAATTTTGAAAAACAAGAGGAGGAGACACGCACGTCGAACGACACGGATTTCGGAGTCCGAATCGACAATCAGACGGTGGGAGCACACGCTGTGCCGAGCGCACGGCCACGCATCCGTTCGATCGTCGGGGGCCTGGCCGGCAACCTGATCGAGTGGTACGACTTTCTGGCGTACAGCATCTTTTCGATTTACTTCGCGAAGTCGTTTTTCCCGAGCGACAAGCCGACCGTGCAGCTCATGAACACGGCGGCCATCGCGGCCGTGGGCTACGTGGCGAGGCCGCTCGGCAGCTGGCTCGTGGGCTTCTACGCCGACCGCCACGGGCGCAAGTCCGCGCTCACGTGGTGGTACGTCACGGCCTGCGCGGCGATTTCGCTGATCGTGTATCTGCGCATGCCGGAAACGCGCGGGTGTCCGGCAAGCTCCGTGTGATGCGAGTCAATCGGCGCGGCGCCGCACGAAGCGCTGCTCCGTGACCTTCGTGCCCCACTGGTCGCCTTCGGACGCGTCCGCGAGGTGGAAGCCGAACGACTCGTACAGATGCCGCGCGGCGTCGAGGCCCTTGAAGGTCCACAGGTAAGTCTCGGTGTAGTGCGCATCGACGAACTGCATCGCGTTCGTCATCAGCTGCCTGCCGACGCCGGTGCCGCGCAGTGAGTCGTCCACGATGAACCAGCGCAGGTGGGCGACGCCTGCGTTGCCGCTCTCGTTCCCGTCGATGGCAAGCGAAGCCAGGACGCGATCGCGCTCCACCGCGAGCCAGAGCGCCTTGCCAACGGCTGGCAAGGCGCCGGCGAAATCGGCGAGTTCGGTCGCTACCTTCTTCTCGAAGTAAGCGCCGAAGCCCCAGTTCGCCGCGTAGAACCGCGCGTGCAGGCTCGCAATGTCGCCGATGCAGCCGGGCCGGTAGCCTTCCACGATCTGCACGCCCGCCGCCGGCGCGGTTGCGCTGGTCTCGTTGGGGTTGTTGTGCGCGAGCGCGTCGGCGTAGAGCGCGAGCGCCCGCACGAGCGTCTGCTGGTCGGCCGGAACGAGCCTGCGCAGCGCGTTCGACACCTGGTCCGTGGCGAAGCGGTCGATCTTCGCGCGCAGCTTCTGGCCCGCCGCGCTCAGGGTCAGCTCGGACGAGCGCGCGTCGTCGTCGGCGGTCTTGCGTTTGACGAGGCCAGCCGCCTCGAGCCGCGCGACTTGCCGGCTCGTGTTCGACTTGTCGAGCCGCAGGATGTCGCCCAGCGCCCTCGCGTTGATGCCCGGCTGCGCGCCGATCTCGATGATGGCGTGCACGGCGGAAGGGGCGAGATCGCTGTCGGCGAGCGTCGTCCGCATGAAGCCCAGCTCGCGCACCAGCCGCCGCGAGAACTCGCGCAGCTCGAGGATGGTCGTCTCGCGGGGCTGCGCGGGCACGTCGACAAAATCCATGATGGTCTCCGTTATGGTCTTCATGCGAATGGTTGCGAGTCGCAACCATTCGAACTCAATATAGGCGCGCCCGGCGGATAACGCAAGTTCGCCACGCGGCCGGGAAATTGCCGTTCGACCCTTGACTCGCCGAGGCGCAAGAGGAACGCCAATTGCGTGAAGGCAAAGCCTCCACGATCGCCGCGCAGCCATGCTTCAGGAACGCCTCAACCCGCCCGGAAACGCGCCGAAAGAGCGGGCGCGCAAGCAGGACAACGACGCTGGCCAGCGCGCGCTGGTGCTCGGCGCGCTCGGCGTGGTCTTCGGCGACATCGGCACGAGCCCGATCTATGCGCTGCGCGAAGCCGTGCAGACGGCACATTCCACGGCGCAACCGGTGGTGATGGGCGTGCTCTCCATGATCCTGTGGGCGGTGCTGATCGTCGTGGTGCTCAAATACGCCTCTTTCGTCATGCGCGCCGACAACGAAGGCGAGGGCGGCATCGTCGCGCTCACGGCGCTCGTGCGCGCCGGGTTCGCGAAGGCGGGGCGGCCCGCGCCGCGTCTGCTCGTGCTCGCGGGGCTCGTCGGCGCGGCGATGTTCTACGGCGACTCGATGATCACGCCCGCCATTTCCGTGCTCTCCGCGGTGGAAGGGCTCAAGGAAATCAATCCCGCATTCGGCAGCGCCGTGTTGCCGGTTTCATTGGCGATTCTCGTGGCGCTCTTCCTGTTCCAGTCGCGCGGCACCGCCGTGGTCGGGCGCACGTTCGGGCCCGTCATGGCGCTCTGGTTCCTGAGCCTCGGTGCGGTGGGCGTTTATCACATCGTGCTCGATCCGGCGATTCTCGCCGCGGCGTCGCCGGTCTGGGCCGTGCGGCTCGCGCTCACGCAACCCGGCCTCGCGTTCAGCGTGCTCGCCGCCGTGATTCTCGCGTTGACGGGCGCCGAGGCGCTCTACGCCGACATCGGCCATTTCGGCACGCGCTCCATCCGCATTGCGTTCTTTGGCGTCGTGCTGCCCGCGATCGTCGCGGGCTATTTCGGCCAGGCCGCGACCGTGCTGTTCGAGCCGGGCGGCGCCAGCCAGCCGTTCTTTCGCTCGGTGCCGCATTGGGCGCTCATTCCGGCGGTCGGCATCGCCATGCTCGCCACCATCATCGCCTCGCAGGCGGTGATCTCGGGCGCGTTTTCGATGACGAGCCAGGCCATCGAGCTGGGCTTCCTGCCGCGCATGCGCACGATCGAAACCTCGAGCACGCGGCGCGGCCAGATCTATGTTCCGGCGATCAACGCGGGCTTGCTCGTGGCCGTGGTGTTTCTCGTGCTGTTCTTTCGCAGCTCCGAGCGGCTTACGTCCGCGTATGGCCTCGCCGTGGCGATGACGATGGTGACCACGTCGATGCAGATGCTGTCCGTGTGCCGCGAAGTATGGGGCTGGCCGCGCATCGCCACGTGGCTCGCGTGTGTGCCGCTGCTGATCGTGGACGGCATGCTGCTGGCCGCGAACCTGCCGAAAATTCCCACGGGCGGCTGGTTTCCGGTTTCCGTGGGCGCGTTGCTGTTCATCACGATGAGTACCTGGAACCGGGGCCGCGAACTGGAGGCACGCCATGCGGCGCGCGGCGAGTCGGTGGACGACTTTCTGCGTGGCATCTGCGCGGCCGATCCGAAGCTGCCCCGTGTACCGGGCACGGCCGTTTATCCGGGCAACGCCCCCGGCATGACGCCGGCCGCGCTCGTGAGCAACGTGCGTCACAATTATGTCCTGCATCGCACGGTGATCGTGTTCGCCAATGTTTCGGAGTCCGCACCGCAGGCGGACGATGAGACGCGCATCGAAGCGCGCGACCTCGGCGCGGGCTGCTGGGAGATCGTCGCGCATCATGGCTTTGTCGAGCGGCCCAACCTGCCGCGCCTGCTGGCCGCGTTGCAGGGCCGCTTGGGCGACTGGCGTTTCGACCCGAAGCAAACCACCTTCTATTTGCCGCGCGACGAGGTGCTGCGCGGGCACGCCCAGCAGGACGTGAGCCGCTGGCGCGCGCGGCTCTTCGCGTTCATGTCGTATCACTGCACGTCGAGCGCCGAGTACTACGGTCTGGCTCCCGCGCATGTGGTCGAACTGGGTGTGCAGGTGGCGCTATGAGCATGACGTCGGCCCGCGCCGTCATGCCGTGCCCGCCGCCGCGGAAAGCGTGGAGATGATCTCCGCGTTGAAGGCGGGCAGATCGTCGGGCTTGCGGCTCGTGATGAAGTTGCCGTCGTGGACCATGGTCTCGTCGACCCACTTGCCGCCCGCATTGCGGATATCGTCCTGCAGCGAAGGCCAGCTGGTCATGGTGTGCCCCTCGACGATACCGGCCGAGACCGGCAGCCAACCGCCATGGCAGATCACGGCAATGGTCTTGTGCGCGTCGTTGGCCGCGCGCACGAACGCCTGGGCTTCCGGAATCAGCCGGATGGCGTCTGAGTTCACCACGCCGCCCGGCAACACGACGGCGTCGTAGTCATCGGCCTTCGCGCTGCCGAAAGTGCGGTCCACCTTGATCTTGCTGCCCTTGTCGACGTGACGAAAGCCCTGAATTTCACCGCTTTTCTGCGAGATCACGTCCACCTGCGCCCCCGCTTCCTTCAATGCGCGGCGCGGCTCGGTAAGTTCGACTTCCTCGAATCCGTCCATGGCAAGGATTGCGACCTTGCAGTTATCGAGCATGTTGGCCATTGCAATTTCCTCCTCGTTTGAGACCGTCTGAGACCGTTGAAAGATCGATTGAAACCGTTCTCAACCGCAGCAAGGCGGATGCCGCGCGGCGCGGGAAACGCAAACAGGCGCAAATGGCGCGCAGCCGGGCTCCTCTCGCCGGTGGCATGGCGTTTGCGGAACAAGAGGCAAGCGTGGCGCGGCCACCGGTTCGCCACGCAGCAGTTCCATCCACAACACTCAAGGAGAGCGAAATGAATGGATCGATCAAACAATTGCTGGCTGGAATCGTCATCGCAACGTGTTCGGCAGCGGCGCTCGCGCAGAGCGCTGGCGGAGGGGCAGGTGGAGCCGGCGGCGGTAGCAATGGCGTAGGCGCAGGCGGCGGCACGACAGGCGCGGCGGGCGTCAACACGGCGCGCCCGCCGGGAAGTGCCGCAGGCACCCGATATGAAAACAGCGGCTACGGCGCACCTGGCACCACGGCGACGGGCGGCGGCCAGGGAACGGGGACTGGCGCGGCGCCTGCGCCCGCACCGGGAACCCGCCAGACCATGCCGTATAACAACGACAATGGTTACGGCAATGGCGGGATGAGCACGCAGCCTGGCGGCGGCTCGCAGGGGAGCCAGTAAGAGACGGGGTGTGTAGTTAAACTAATTATTGAAGAAGAATCGGGGATGTAGCGCGAAGGGCGGGCGACGCAAACTGCGTTCACCCGCCCTTTTTCAAAGCTGCAAGTTTTTCAATCGACCGGTCAGTCGATCTGCTTGTTGCCGGTTTCCTCGAACATCGAAACGGCGATGAGCGAAATCAGCACGCAGCCGATCATGTACCAAGCGGGCGCCATCTTGTTGCCGGTCACATGGATGAGCCAGCCGGCCACGAGCTGGGCCGTACCGCCGAACACCGATACCGCAATCGCGTACGCGCTCGACATATAGCCTGCGCGCAGATGTTTCGGAAAGTTTTCCGGCATCAGCGCGTAAGCGGGTGCGGAGCCCATCGTATAGCAGAGCATGAGCACGACGAGCGCGGCGAGCACGACCGGCAGCGACGGAAAGTGCGTCATGAGCCAGAACGCCGGATAGAGCAGCAGGATCAGCGCGACGCGACCGGTCACCGTGAGCGGCTTGCGGCGTCCCATGCGGTCCGACCACGCGCCGTAGATCGGGCACATCACGAGCGAGATCGTGCTGGACGCCACGCCCGCGAGGATCGACATTTTGGGTGGCAGTCCCAGGTACTGGATGCAGTAGGTCGGCATGTAGTACATCATCACGTACGTCGAAACCGACATGCCCATGATCGCGAAGATCGTGAGAAACCAGTTGCGCACGTACAGGCCGCGCTTCGGGTCGTTGCGGTCCGCGACCACGCGCTGCGCCGGCGGCTCTTCGCGAATGTGCCGGCGCAGATAGATGCCGACCGGCGCGATGAGCGTGCCGAGCAGGAACGGAATGCGCCAGCCCCAGCTATGCATCGTTTCCGCGGAGAGCAGAAAGCCGAGGCTCGCCGCGAGGCCCGAGCCGAGCAGCGCCGCCGCGCCCTGGCTCGCGAGCTGCCAGCTCGCGCGAAAGCCGCGGCTCGCCTGGCCGCCCATTTCGAGGAGGGTGGCGGTGGCCGCGCCGAACTCGCCGCCTTGCGCGAACCCCTGCACGAGGCGGGCGACAACGATCAACAGTGGCGCGGCAAGGCCGATCTGCGCATAGGTGGGCGCCAGACCGATCGACGCGGAACCCACCGCCATCAGCAGGATGGTGAGCGTGAGCGCCGGCTTGCGGCCCGCGCGGTCCGCGTAGCGGCCGAGCACGATGCCGCCGAGCGGGCGCATCACGAAGCCCACGGCGAACACCGCGAACGCGAGCAGGAGCGACGTGACCTGGCTGTCGGCCGGAAAGAACTGATGGCCGATCGTGAGCGCGAAATAGCTATAGACGGTGAAGTCGAAGAATTCGAGCAGGTTGCCGATCACCGCCGCGAGGACGATCTTGCGCTGATAGCCCGGCGAGAGCGTCGCTTCTTCGGCCGCTTCCAGGAGCGGTTCGGTGGCGGCGTTCATGCACGGTCCTTGCTGAGGAAGCGTTCGACGAGGCGCGTCCAGAACGCCGCGCCGACGGTCAGGTTCTCGTCGTTGAAGTCGTAGCGCGCGTTGTGCAGCATCGGCCGGCCTTCGCCATTGCCAAGGCGTACGAAACAACCGGGCCGCTGCTGCAGGTAGTACGCGAAGTCCTCGCTGCCGGCGATCGGCGGGAACGGTGCGATGACGTGCTCCGGCCCGACCAGCTCCTCGGCGACCTGACGTGCGAATTCGGTTTCGGCTTCGCTGTTGATCAGTACCGGATAGCCGCGGATGAATTCGATGTCCACCGTCGCGCCGTAGCTTTGCGCCTGCGCCTGCACGAGCGCGCGGATGCGCGCTTCGAGCGTCGCGCGCACCTCGGGCGAGAACGAGCGCACGCTCATTTCGAGCACGGCGTCTTCGGGAATCACGTTCGGCGCGTGGCCCGAACGGAACGCGCCAACGGTCACGACCGCGGCTTCGTTGGGATCGACGTTGCGCGACACCACCGACTGCAGGGCCATCACGATGCTGCTGCCCACGAGCACCGGATCGACGGCCAGATGCGGGCGCGCGGCATGCCCGCCCTTGCCGTGAACGCGCAGCTTGACGGTGTCGCACGCGGCCATGAGCGGGCCTGCGCGAAAGCCGAACGTGCCGGTGGGCACGCCCGGATGGTTGTGCAGCCCGAAGATGGCTTCGCAGGGGAAACGCTCGAACAGGCCGTCGGCGATCATGCGCTCGGCGCCGCTGTCCGAGCCGGCTTCTTCGGCGGGCTGGAAGATCAGGTGGACGGTGCCGTCGAAATTGCGCGTTCTGGCGAGCTGGCGCGCTGCGCCGAGCAGCACGGTCGTGTGGCCGTCGTGGCCGCACGCGTGCATCTTGCCCGCGTGGACGCTGGCGTAATCGAGGCCGGTCAACTCCTGGATCGGCAGGGCGTCCATGTCGGCGCGCACGCCTACAGTGCGCATGCTCGTGCCCGCCTTGAGCGCCGCCACGACGCCGTGCCCGCCCACATGGCGCGTGACTTCGTAGCCCCAGGACTCGAGCTTGTCGGCGACGAAGCGCGACGTGTCGGCTTCCTCGTACGACAGTTCGGGGTGCTTGTGGAGGTGATGACGGATTTCGTCGAGTTCCGATCGGGCTTCGGCCAGGTCGGCGACTTCGCAGTAGTGATGCTCGCTCACGGGGGACTCCTTTTATTGGAATAGGTTTGGGCACACGCCAAAGGCCGAGTATTGCATCGACGAAAAACTCGACCCATGACGGAAATGCATCGAAAATGTTGACTTTAAGTCAACGATCGATTGTCGCGGCGCAGCAAGACACTGGCCCGCCCGAAGGCGGCCATGCTGGAACAGCCCTTGCCATGCGGTCTGTCCGGAGATCGGCAAGCTCGCACCCACCGTGAAGTCGACATCGCCCGGCAGCGGCGCAAGGATACGTGCTTCGATCGCCGCATGCTCGGCCAGGGTGCCATGTTCGACATGAAGCATCTCACACGTCTGAAGAAGCTCGATGAAAACGCACCCGAAGCCATGAAAAGCTTCTGGGCGTTCGACAAGGCGGCCTTTGAAGAGGGCGCTTTGAGCGCGCAGCAAAAGCAGCTCATCGCGGTTGCGGTCGCGTTGACGACACAGTGCCCCTATTGCATTGAACTGCACACCAAGGCTGCTCGCGACGCCGGCGCGACGCATGCGCAACTTTCCGAAGCCGCGCTTGTGGCGGCGGCGATCCGCGCAGGCGGCGCCATCACCCACGCTTCGCATCTTTTCCGAAGAGTCCCGGATGGCATCGATAGGTCGCTACGAGGAAAATTGCGTGCGCCATTAACTTTAAGATACCTAAGAGAATCGAGGCGCTTATGGATACGTGGAATGCATGGGAGGCAACAGTCGCCGCGGGCGGCCGGTTTCGCCTTCGAATCACATCTGACTCTACGCGCGCCGAGAGTTGCGGTCCAAACGCGCTCAGCGACCATTTCGACGTACGCTAGATGGAATGACCAGGTCGACTGGGACGATGCTCACGACCTCAGTTGGCCACCGGGGCGAGCGTGTTGGCGTCGCGGGCCAGAAGCCAGCGGCCGTCGGGCTGTTTGCGGTATAGGGTGATCCGGTGACCGGCCAGCTCCGTTGCTTCTCCGCCGGCGCGCGGTGTCACAGATAACGAGTCCCGGCACAGGGTGTAGGCGACTTCGCCGACGATCACGACTTCTTCCAACTCGCTGATGCAACGGATTCGGGATTGTTGGTGCGCGGCCGAGAAGCCAACGGGGAATCCTTCCCGGCCGAGCGGTGCCTGGCCCGGAGTGAGAAACACGGCATCGTCCGCCATCAGGGTGAGCAAGCGGACAAGATCGCCGGCGTTGACTGCATCAATCCAGGTCGCGTGCACCTCGCGAATCGCTCGTTCATCAGATCCCATCTGCAACCCCCGCTGGCAAAACAGTTCGATTGCGCGGCAGGCATAGGCGTCTAGCAATAGACCCTTGTCCCGGCCTGTCGAGCCTGGCGCCCAGAGCGTTCCAATTTCAGCGCCTACGATCTCGCTCCGCGTGCTTTCCATTACGAAAGCGTCGCCATCCCTCAAAGTGCTATATGGCATTGGGTGGCGCTCGTTCGAGCAAATCCGCTTTGCTTCATTGCCCGACGAAGTATGAATGCGTTCCCTCCATTGACCCATACCGCGTCGAACTGCGCAAGGGTTGCCGCGCGCATTTGACTCCCGGGAAGCAGCGTCCGCTCATCCGTCGGGCAGCGGCGCAGGTTGGCAGTGCAAACGGTATATCAGGAGGTCACTGCCCGTTCATCACGGAGCGTCGCCGTGAGTATCAGCGCCACGCATGCAAGCGCCGACGCGGTGACAAAAACGTCCTTGAGCGACCCAAACCAGCCTGCGAAGTTGCCCCCCATCACGTTGCCCAATGTCGTTCCCAGACCGAGAAAGACGTTGGCGACACCAAACACCGTAGTTGCCGAGCGAGGGTCCATGGTTTTGCTGATATACGCGGGAATCAGTCCGTAAATCGCATAGAACGAGAGACCGAAACACACGGCGGCCGCTCGCAATTGCCATGCGTCGGAATGGAAAGCGATCAGGAGACCGGAGCCGGCGAGTGCAGTGAAAGAGAATGTGAGCGCAATCCGCACCCCTGCCTTGTCGGCCGCCATGCCCGCCGCAAATCCGCTGAACAGTCCGACCACGCCAATCGTCGACCAGACCTGCCCGATCGTTTCCAGCGAATGCCCCTGTTCGTCGGCCAGAAAGCTCGACAGATAGTTTTGCCACGGCCCGCAAGCCATTCCGCTCAACGCTAGCAGGATCCAGACCGTCAGGTTGGGGCGAGTCACCAGGCGCCACCGGTCGCCCGACGCGTGGCGACTTTCGGCGCGCTTTGGCGCCTTGCGGCTGAAAACCTGTGGAGAGAAGCGGCGCAGCGCAAGCAGTCCCACGAGCGCAATGACGAGCGAGACCGACGCCGCCACAATCCATATCGAGTGCCAGCTGTATTCTGGTAAAAGCCGCGACACCAGAACGCCATTCGCGAACTGCCCATAGGCCGTGCCGCTCGAAACCAGACCATTGACGCGGGACCGGTACCCGAAAGGGACTGTCCCGGAGATGGCGCCGACGCTCGGGACCATCATGAAAGCCGCCGTCGCGCCCAGTCCGGCGAGAACGAGTCCGACCGACATTACGCTCTGGACTTGCGCGAACAGGAGCAAAAGCAAGGCTGCCGCAGCGACGGCGACCACAATGACCTGTCCCTCGCCGAAGCGTGTTGCGAGACGCGGACAAACCAGCGCCGCAACGAGATACGCAGTCTGGGCCCCGCCAGTTACGATGCCAATCGCCGTATAGTCGAACCCGAGACTCTGCCGCATCACTGGCACGACCAGCGCAAAAAGATAGAGCCCAAAACCGAACACGACCGCCACGAACAGCGTGAAGACGACGGCAACGCTGATCGTGCGCACGATTGACTGAGTGCTTGTGGAAGTCATTGCGTCCGTCGCCATAATCGACCTATATCGATAAATGCCTATATAGATAGAGTACAATATAGATTGGTCCCGTCAAGGAAAATATGAGCAATGCCGAATATGGACAACCCCGATGAGAGCCCGCTGCAGGGCGCGCTGCATGCACTCTCGAATCGCCACCGGCTGACGATCCTCATCTGGCTTACCGAGCCGGAAAAGCACTTTCCACCGCAGCGGGACGCGGACCTCGTGAAGGACGGGGTGTGTGTCAGTTTCATCACGGAGAAAACAGGCCTGAGTCAACCCACTGTCACTACGCATATGCAGGCGCTGGCAGCGGCAGACCTCGTGACTTCGAAGAAAATCAAAAACTGGGTGTACTACAAGCCCAATCGCGAGGCGGTCGAGCGCTTGCTCGACGACCTGGATCGCGCGCTACGTCCCGCTTGACCGATTCGCTGCCTTCACTCACGGAGTCGCCGGACGCGTCGAGCTTTGGCAGGCGCCCGGCGGATCACGCGGGTCGTCGTCGAAGGCGCCTTTGAGCGCCGACTCGCTTCGTTGGATTTCCGTAAGGAGAAATTTCCCGGCAGCAGTGGAATAGGGATGCACGTGCGTGGTTTACCCAACAGCACGGTGCGACCACGGAACGATCGAGTCGGGTCCGGTCGTCAACGAACAACTTCCACGAAGCCTGCAAATGAGCCGAACGATAATTCAGCCTCTCTGGGTCCGCACGACACACTGGATCAATGCCGTGGCGGTCGTGCTGATGGTGACAAGCGGCTGGCAGATATACGACGCCTCGCCCATCTTCGCGCGACTGAAATTTCCCGCAAGCATGACCTTGGGCGGCTGGCTGGGTGGCGCCTTGCAGTGGCACTTCGCGATCATGTGGCTGCTGGTCGCGAACTATCTTGCATACCTGTCCCTGAACGTCCTTTCAAAGCGTCTGTGGAGGAAACTTCTCCCGATTCGTTTCAGTGCCGTAGCCCGGGAGCTTGCCGCCGCGATGCGCGGCAAGCTGGGGCACGAGGATCTTGCTCGCTACAACGCTGTTCAAAAGCTGGCGTATGTGGTGACGATCGTGGACATCGCGATCGTGATCCTTTCGGGGTTGGCGGTCTGGAAAGCGGTTCAGTTGCCTCTGTTGCGAACGCTGATGGGTGGATACGACAACGCGCGTGTCGTCCATTTTTTCTCGATGAGCATTCTCGTCGCGTTTTTCGTCGTGCACGTCGTCATGGTCGCGTTCGTGCCGCGCTCACTGCTCCTGATGATACGCGGACGGTAAACGATGATGCGCCCACGCAAAAAACAAGCCAATGCGTTTCTCGTCTCGAACGCGGATTCGATCATCAAGGACGTGCGCAGTGAATTGAAGAGTCCCGCGCGCAGACTGCTCGGCAGACAGATACTCACGCTCGGCGGCATTGCCATGCTCTCGGGCTGCGATCTCTCGAACGACAAGTCGGTGAATACCGCGCTGCGCAAGATGTCGTTCTTCAACGACCGCGTGCAGGCGCTGCTGTTCGATCCAAACAAGATGGCACCGACGTATCCGGCGTCGATGATCACGCGGCCTTTTCCCTTCAACGCGTTCTACGACATCGACGACGTGCCGGAAGTCGACGCCGCGACTTATCGGCTGCAGGTGGGGGGACTCGCGAACGGCACGCGCACATGGACGCTCGACGAACTTCGAGCGCTACCACAGGAAAGCCAGATCACGCGCCATATCTGCATCGAGGGTTGGAGCGCCATTGGCCATTGGGGTGGGGTGCGTTTCTCCGATTTTCTCCGCCGCGCGGGCGCCGACACGACAGCGAAGTACGTCGCGCTCCATTGCGCCGACAACTATTGGACCAGTATTGATATGCCGACAGCTCTGCACGCGCAAACGTTGCTTACGCTGACCTACGACGGCGATGTGCTGCCGCCCAAATACGGCTTTCCGATGAAGCTGCGCATGCCGACCAAACTCGGCTACAAGAATCCGAAGCATATCGTCGCAATCATGCTGACGAACGAGTATCCCGGTGGTTATTGGGAGAACCAGGGCTATAACTGGTTCGGCGGTTCCTGAAGTGCAATTGATTCCTTCCTCAACGCATATCCGCTACATGGAGCATTCATGACCATTCGACTGAAAGCTGGAGCGGCCATTGCCGCAATGACGATAGCCGGCAGCGTGCTGGCGCAGACTGCTGACACCAGGCCGGTACGTATTCGTGGCAATATCGTTTCTCTCGACGGCGATGTGCTCAAGGTCCATCGACGCAGTGGCGACACGGTCTCAATCGCCCTCGAGACAAATGTTCCAGTGTCGTCCGTCAAAGCGATGCAACTGTCCGACATCAAGCCGGGTACGTTCGTCGGCACAGCCGCGACGACGGGCACTGATGGCAAGCTGACGGCGACCGAAGTCGTCGTCTTTCCCGAAGCCGCACGCGGCACAGGGGAAGGTCACTACGCGTGGGACCTCGGTCCGAACAGCACGATGACCAATGCGAATGTTGATACTGTCGTGCAGGGCACGGAAGGTCGCAATCTGAAGCTGTCGTACAAGGGCGGCAGCAATGAGATTACGGTGCCTCCGAATGTCCCGATCGTCACCTTCATGCCGGCTGCGCGCTCCGATCTGGCGCCAGGCAAGCAAGTCTTCGTGGTTGCGAAACCAGCGTCACAGGGTACGTATGCCGCGCAGCGCCTGGTGGTCGAAAAGAACGGGGTCGTCCCACCAATGTAAGAGAAAGCGTGCGGATTTCCCGGGAGTTCTCCGGCAATCACGATCGACGCGCCGTACCGGGGTGCGGACCCCATCCTGGTCCGGCGCGTGGCGTCCTCTCTTCCCTCGCGCCGCTGGCGCGCGTTTCGCCATCCCACAGCGGTTACTGCTTCGGCGGCACGACCTGACCGCGGATCTCGCCGTCCGGGTGGTCTTTCGTGTGGACATTGATGTAGAGATCGCCCGCGAAGAATTCCTTTGCCTGATCTGGCGTCAGCGTACTCTCGCCCTTGAGAGGGCCCTCAATGGGGGTGCTGGTGCTACCCACTTTCGTCAGCCAGACGACCGCTTTGCCATTCTTACCCGCTGGTCCGACGTGGAAGTGCGCCATCGTTACCGGACTCGAGAGGTCGTTGTACGTTACGTTCCAGGTGACCTGACGCGTGTCGGGGTCGTAAGTGAGCCTGGCGTCTCCTGTGCCCCTGGTTTGTACGGAAGGCACCTGCTCCGATCCATTGAGCGGTACGGAGAATGACACGGGCGCGGCAAGCGCCACGCCGACGGCTCCGGCGCATGTGATGCCGGCAAGTATGGGAATGGCCCGCCGCGACTGGAATGCACTCATCTGCTATCTCCTTTCGGCTACCCTCAGCCGGACGCCTGGCCATGCAACGCCATCTAACACGAGGGATCAGCATTCAAAGGTGGGTCGTTGCCGGGAGCAGTGCCACAGGGTTACGTTGCGGATCACGCGGAGAGCCCGGCGACGTGCTGCGCATTACCGCCTGCCGCGCTCAGTAACCGCCGCCTGAGGAATTGGTCGAAGTGCTTGACGCGCCATTGCCGCCTTGATTCATATCGCCGCTCGCGGCTACGGATCCAGAAACCGCGGCCAATCCGAGGCAAACGAGACATGCAAGAACCATCCGAAGCCGCTTCATGATGATTTCCTCCTGGGGAAGCTCGCTGGAAATCGCGCTGAGGGGCATCCAGCGAGGCATTAGCCGCGCAATGGCCGACGACGCCGAACGTCGCATGCGGTGCGGACGCGTCACGCGGCTCATCGCAAACGCAGGCGCCTGCATAGCTATAAACGCGGTGCACCGACGCCTTATTCCTCGTGCGCAACAATGATGCCCGTTTGGTCGAGGCGCCGCGCCAACGCGGATATATTGCCGCCGTCAGCGCATGGCTCTTTTGCCGCCTTTCGAGCTTTTTCTGACTCACAGGGTGATCTACGGCGCCACGACAAGTGCCGTATGCATGCCCGCTGCATAGTGTCCCGGCTTGTTGCAGATTAGCGCGTAGTGGCCGGGCGCGAGCTTGAACGACACGCGCTTGCTCTTGCCCGGTGCGATGTCTTCGACTTCGCCGATCTTTTTCAGCTTGCGTTCCAGCACCAGTCCCTTGCTGACGGGGAGTGCGTCGTCCGCGAGATCCGTCTTGAGCACGACGAGTTCGTGTTCCATGTTGTTGTCCGCAGCATTCCTGACTTCGAGCGTGATGCGACCCGCCTTCACGTTGTGCGTCCCGAGCTGGATCGAATTCGATAACAGTGTCGCGTTGACGGTTTGCTCCGCCCAGCTGGCATGCGATGTCATCCCGAGTGCGATCACGCTGGCGAGGATGGTGATTCCGTAAGTGGCAGACATGGCGGCCTCCTTTGCATCGGCATATCACGTCTGCCTCGCGTCGGGCGCCTGGCGCATGCCATTCGTTGCGCACGCAATGGCCCCTGCCTGTGAGATGGCATGAACGTTTTCTGCAGCGCGATACGTGCAGTAAACGTGCGTGGCGGGAGGCCTATTCCAGCAGCCCGTCGTCACATCGCGCTCTTTGCCGTACACGTCGCCGCGGTCGCGATGCCCGACAAGGCCTGGGTCATGACGGGACTCCGCGGGTGAAACGGCAGCGAGACGGTTCAAGGATCCGCGCGTTCCTGCACAAATTCGGCGTGGATCCTCAAGTGCACCTCGTCCCCGACAGCGCGCGACCACTTCGACATTCCGAACGCCGCCCGGCTGAAGCGGCCGTCGGCGAAAAAAACCAGCGTTCGGCGGGCGCCCGGCGGATCGCGCGGGTCTTCGTCGAACGCCACGGCGAGCGTGACCGGACACGTCGTCGCGCGGATCGTCAGATCGCCCGTCAAGAGGCCGGTCAATGTACCGGTTCGGACAAAGCGGGTGCTCACGAAGCGAATGGCCGGAAAATGCGCCACGTCCAGCATGTCGCCGCCTTCGACGAATCTGGCGACAAACGGGGTATTCGATTCGAGGCTTGTCGCGTCGATCGTCACCATGACGCGGCCCACGGCAAAGCCCTGGAATCCTTCAAGCTGGGCACCTATGCGGCTGAAGCGCATCGTGAGGTTCGAGTGCCAGATGTTCGCGACATCGAACGTGACACCCGAGCGGCCTGGATCGAGTCGATACTGTGCCAGCGGCGCGGACGTGTCGATCGAGTCGGCACGGACCCCGGCGACTGCGCAGGCAGCGCAGACGCCGAACATCACGATCGCGCCAACGCGCGCTTTGAGACGATGCATGGCCGCGCCTCGTCGACGGATGGGGCTGCGATAGGGCACGCTTCTACCTCCACGGTTCGGGATGCCCGCCAGGCTCGCTGCAGACGTCGACAGCGATCTTGCGCAATTGACCCTCCGCCATCCGCCCGGAAAGCGCGCAGCCCATGTGGTCGTTTGCCCAGCTGAACGTGCGGCGATCGCCTTCGCGCAGAACGTGGATCGCCGTTTCGCGTTGCGAGGCCGGGCTCACGTAAAGCGCAAGCCGCGCGCCAGCCCCGTCCTCGTACATGAATTGCGCGGCTGGCCCGGCTGCGCCCGGCAGCCGCCGCCCGCCCGGCAGTGCATAGCCGTACTCCCGCAGCGACGGCACGGAGAGCGGACGATTCAGGCGCTGCGAGAGCCAGTCGACGATCGCCCCCTCACGCGCGGCCGTCACCTCGACCGGATGACGCCGCTCAGGCGCGTAGACCACGTAAGCGAGGTCGGCCTGCCCGGCGATTGTCATCTGCGCCGACGGCGGCGCAACAGGCGACGTAGCTACGCCTGCAAGCCCTGCGAGCGCAGTTCCGGCGGCGAGCGCGCTGATGGCGAAAGGCGTTCGATGCCGCTGAGGTGCTGAGGACAACGGGAAAACGTTCCGCACGCGCCCCTTATTCCGCGGTTCGTGAAGGCGAGGTGAAGCACGATAAAGACCACCGCTGCTGTCACCGCGGCGGGCATGGTGCCTATGGTTGGCTTGACACCTTTGCGGAAATAAAAATTTATGTGCGGTAACACAGAAATGGTTTATTGAGACTGCTGGACAACATTCTTGAATCGCGAGATCAAGGACAGCGCGCGCGGAAGGAGCAATGGAATGCGGGGAAAGGCAGATTGGGAAGATGCGGTGCGAGACGCGATCGACGATATCGGCGAGCGGCCGCTGCGCTATCTGGCCGAAATTGCGGCGGCAGGAGGCGTGCGCATGGCCGCGGAGGCGCTGGGCATCAACGCGTCGGTCATCAGCCGGCAGGTGGCGGCGCTGGAGCGGCGGCTGCGCTTTCCGCTGATCGAGCGGCGCGGGCGCAGCGTGGCCGTGACCGAGATCGGTCAGGTGCTCGTGGACCACTATCGCGACGGGCAACGGCGCCAGCGCGATCTGGCCGCGCGCCTGGAGGAGTATCGGCACCTGCGGCGCGGCCGCGTGGCGCTGGGTGTGGGCGAGGGCTTCATCGGCAATCTGATCGCGCGGGCGCTGCAGCGCTTTTCGATGACGTACCCCGACATTCTCGTGGAGATCCGCTCCGGGCCGACGCCGGTCGTGTTGTCGCTCGTGCGCGACGACGTCGTCGACATCGGCCTGTGCACGCGCACCTCCGATGACCCTGCCATGCGCATACATCCCTTCGCGTCGCGGCCGCTCTGTGCGCTCGTCGCGCCCTCGCACCGCTTTGCGAAGCTGCAGAAGGTGGCGCCCGCCGAACTCGCCAGCGAGCGCCTGATCTTCATGACCGAGTCGTTCGGTGTGCAGCACTTCGTGCAGTCGCTGTTCGACGACGCGCGTCTGAACGTGATGCCGGCGTATCGCGTGGACCTGTTCAACACGGCGCAGACGCTCGCAGCCGCCGGGCTTGGCGTGGCGTTCATGTCGTCGATCACGGCACGCCGCGGCATCGATCTGGGCGAGCTGGTGGCCGTGCCGATCGATCATCCGATTGCGGCGGGCTTTTCGAGCCAGATGGTCACGCGCGTGGGCCGCAGGCTCTCGCCCGCCGCCGATCACCTGAGGAAGCAGCTGGCGCAGAGTTTTCTGGAGTCGGCAGCGAAGTAGTCGAAAGACGTTGCGCGCGCAACGCATCGGGATGCCAGCCGCCAGCCTATTCCTGCACCGGCGGCGTGTCCCCGATCCGCAACACCGCATCGCGTTTGGCGAGCAAATGCTGCCGCAGTATCGCGGCGAGCCGTTTGCCGTCGCGCGCGTCGAGCGCCTCCAGCATCTCGCCGTGCTCGTGGATCGCGCGATCCCACTTGGGGGTTTCGAAGTTCGAGCGAAATCGCAGCGCCTGCAAACGGCGATTCACCGCGATATACGTTTGCCGCAACGCCGAATTGCGCGCCGCTTCGTTGATCTTGTCGTGAATCGCCTGATTGCGGCTGTAGTAGCCGGCCAGATCGTTCTGCGCGCGGCAGGCGAGCATGGCGTAGTGCAGCGCCTTGATCTCGGCGATCTCGGCCGCGGTGATCCGCTCGCAAGCCAGCTCGCCTGAAAACGCTTCGAGCCCGCTCATGAGTTCGAAGGTCTCGCGCAGCTCCGCCTCCGACATCTTCGAGACCGAGGCGCCGCGATTCGGCGAAATCTCGATCAGCCCTTCGGACGCGAGCACCTTCAGCGCCTCGCGCAGCGGCGTGCGCGAAATGCCCAGCGTTTCGCACAGCTCGCGTTCGTTGAGCTTGCGGCCGGCCTCGAGCACGCCTTCCACGATGAACCGCCGCAGATGATCGACGACGGTGTCATGGAGTTGCTGGCGCGGAATGGGCGGCAGTTCCGGGCTGATCGCAGAGGGGTTCAGGTTCGGGTTTTGCATGCAAAAGGCATTTCCATCGATTTCCAGCGAATTCTAGCCCAAGGACAGGACCCCAAAGAAGTAACGCGTGATTGGGGTAAACCACGTCAGAATTCTCTGTCTACACGTGAGCTGGCTGGATTATAGTTTTTTGAATGCAAAATTCAAAACAGGAGCGATTGCATGTTGAAGCTCGATTTCCATCCCGCTGGTCGCCACTTCCTGCAGATTCCGGGGCCGAGCCCGGTGCCCGATCGCATCCTGCGCGCGATGAGCTATCCGACCATCGACCATCGCGGCCCCGAGTTCGGCGTGCTCGGGCTCAAGGTGCTCGATGGCATCAAGAAGATCTTCAAGACGCAGCAGCCGGTGGTGATCTATCCGGCTTCCGGCACCGGCGCGTGGGAAGCCGCGCTTGCCAACACGCTGAGCCCCGGCGACACGGTGCTGATGTATGAAACGGGCCATTTCGCGACGTTATGGAAGCAGATGGCCGAGCGACTCGGCTTGAAGCCCGAATTTCTCGGCTTGCCTGGCATCGAGGGCTGGCGGCGCGGCGTGCAGGCCGACATGATCGAAAAGCGTCTGCGCGAGGACGCGCAGCACGGCATCAAGGCGGTGTGCGTGGTGCACAACGAGACCTCGACCGGCGTGACCTCGGACATCGCCGCGGTGCGCCGCGCGATCGACGCCGCGGGCCACCCGGCGCTGCTGCTCGTGGACACGATTTCCGGTCTCGCCAGCGCCGACTATCGGCATGACGAATGGGGCGTGGACGTGACCGTCTCCGGCTCGCAGAAGGGTCTCATGCTGCCGCCGGGCATCAGCTTCAACGCCGTTTCGGCGAAGGCGCTGGCCGCGAGCGAGCATGCGAAGCTGCCGCGCAGCTTCTGGGGCTGGGCCGAGATCATCGAGATGAACAAGAGCGGGTACTGGCCGTACACGCCCAACACGAACCTGCTCTACGGCCTGTCCGAAGCGCTCGACATGCTGCAGGACGAAGGGCTCGACAACGTGTTCGCGCGGCATCAGCGGCTGGGCGAGGCGTGCCGGCGCGCCGTGCGCGCGTGGGGCCTCGAGATCCAGTGCGTCGATCCCGCCGTCTACAGTCCCGTGCTCACGGGCGTGATGATGCCCGAAGGTGTCGATGCGGATGCGGTGCGCAAGATCATCTACGAGCGCTTCGATCTTTCGCTCGGCACAGGCCTTGGCAAGGTCAAGGGGCGCATGTTCCGTATCGGGCATCTGGGCGACTGCAACGATCTCACGCTGCTGGCGGCCCTGGCCGGCTGCGAGATGGGCCTGCGCATTGCGGGCGTGCCCTTGAAGGACAGCGGCTTGCCCGCCGCAATGGAATATCTCGCGGCGCAACCCAACGTGGTGTCGCTGAAAGCCGCCTGACGAGGCGCGTTTGCCCATCCCGCGCACGGGGCGCGGCATGCCAGGCCGATTCCGGGTGATGCAAGGTCGTTCCCATGCCGGACGCCACTTCGAGAAGGGCGACGCGGCCGATAGAATCAGCAACGGAGACTGACGATGAAACGGTTTCGATTGACGAGCGCGAGCAGCATCGTGCTGATCATGCTCTGCATCATGTACTTCATCACCTACCTCGACCGTGTGAACGTGAGCACGGCCGCGGCGGGCTTCGGCAAGGAGTTCCAGCTCTCGCACACCGAGGTGGGGCTGGTCTTCTCGGCGTTTGCGTATCCGTATTTGCTGTTTCAGATCATCGGCGGCTGGGTGAGCGACCGCTTCGGCGCGCGCCGCACGCTGCTTTTCTGCGGCGCGCTGTGGGGTGTGGCCACGGTTCTCACGGGCATGGCGGGCGGCCTCGCCACGCTGCTCGCCGCGCGCCTTTTGCTCGGCTTCGGCGAGGGCGCGACGTTTCCCGCCTCGACCTCGGCCATGTCGCGCTGGGTCGCGAAAGAGCGGCGCGGTTTCGCGCAGGGCATCACGCACTCCGCGTCGCGCATCGGCAATGCGGTGGCGCCCGCAGTCGTGGTGTTGGTGATGGCGCGTTACGGCTGGCGCGAATCGTTCTATGTTTGCGGCGCGCTCAGCCTGCTGTGGGTGGTGGTGTGGGCGTTCACGTTCACCGAACATCCGAAGGATCACCCGCGCATTACCGAGGCCGAACTCGCGATCCTGCCGCCGCCCAAGCCGCGCGTGACCGGTCTGCCGTGGATGGCGCTCTTCAGGCGCATGATTCCGGTGACGATCGTCTACTTCTGCTACGGCTGGACGCTGTGGTTGTTCCTTAGCTGGATTCCGCAATACTTCCTGCACAACTATCACCTGCAACTGGGCAAGTCGGCGATCTTCGCCTCGGTGGTGTTTCTCGCGGGCGTGGTGGGCGATACGCTCGGCGGCCTCGTGACCGACTGGCTCTTTCAGCGCACCGGCAACCTCAAGCGCGCACGCAGCTGGATGGTCTCCGTGTGCATGCTGATCACGCTGATCGTGCTCGTGCCGCTGATGTTCGTGCACGATCCCGTCATTTCCATGGCGTGCCTCGCGGCGGGCTTCTTCTTCGCCGAAATGACGATCGGGCCGATGTGGGCGATTCCCATGGATATCGCCCCGGAGTTCTCGGGCACGGCGAGCGGCATGATGAACACGGGCTCGGCGCTGGCTGCGATCATCTCGCCCGTGGTGGGCGGCTTTCTGATCGACCGCTTCGGCAACTGGGATCTGCCGTTCGTGGGCAGCATGATACTGATGGGATGCGGCGTGATTCTCGCGTTCCGCATGCAGCCGGACAGCCGCTTCGAGCTGGGCAAGAAGGCTGACGAGCCCGCAGGTTCTCATCAAGGAGTGTGAACGGCGATGGAAGGCGCACGCACCTCGGGCATGCTGGTCAAACCGGTTCATCTCGTTCCCTCGAGCGCGGGCCACGGCTCGCCGCTCGCGCGGCGCCTGCGTGAAGCGCTGCGCGGCGACGTCTTTTTCGACGCCGCGAGCCGCGGCCGTTACGCGACCGACGCCTCGATCTATCAGATCATGCCCATCGGCGTGGTCGTGCCACGCGATCAGGACGATTTGCGCGCCGCGCTGGAAGTGGCGCGCCTCGCGCACGCTCCCGTGCTGGCGCGCGGCGCAGGTACGAGTCAATGCGGGCAGACGGTGGGCGAAGCGCTCGTGATCGACACGTCGAAGTGGCTCAACAACATCGTCGATTTCGACGCCGCTGCGCGCACGGTGACGGTCGAGCCGGGCGTCGTGCTCGATCATCTGAACGCGTGGCTCAAGCCGCACGGGTTGTGGTTTCCCGTGGATGTGTCGACGGCGGCGCAGTGCACGATCGGCGGCATGGCGGGCAACAACTCGTGTGGCTCGCGTTCGATCGAATACGGCAACATGGTGCACAACGTGCTCGGCATCGACGCGATTCTCGCGGATGGCAGCGAAGCGCGCTTCCAGTCGCTGAACCTGCCGCACGAAGGCGCGCGGCTGGCGGCGCTGCTCGAAGGCGTACAGCGCATCGCCACGCGCGAGCGCGACGAGATCGCCGAACGCATGCCGAAGGTGCTGCGCCGCGTGGCCGGATACAACATCGACCTGTTCGATTGCCAGAACCCGCTTGCCTACACCGACGACGGCGTGGCGAATCTTGCGCATCTGCTCGTAGGCTCTGAAGGCACGCTCGCGTTCAGCCGGCAGATCACGCTGAAGCTCGCGCCGCTGCCCGCGCACAAAACGCTGGGCGTGGTGAGTTTTCCCACCTTCTGGCAGGCGATGGACTCGGCGCAGCACATCGTCAAGCTCAAGCCGACCGCGGTCGAGCTGGTCGATCGCACGATGATCGAGCTTGCACTCGGCAACCCGGGCTTCAAGCCGGTGATCGAGAAGGCGCTGGTGGGCAGGCCCGATGCGATCCTGCTAGTCGAGTTCGCGGGCGACGAACGCGACGCGCAGGTGCGCCGTTTGGAAGCGCTGGTCGAGCTGATGGGCGACCACGGCCTGCCGGACTCGGTCGTGAAGATGACCGATGCGAACGAGCAAAAGGCGCTGTGGGAAGTGCGCAAGGCGGGCCTGAACATCATGATGAGCATGAAGGGCGACGGCAAGCCCGTCTCGTTCATCGAGGACTGCGCCGTGCCGCTCGAACATCTCGCGGAGTACACGAGCCGCCTGACCGAGATCTTTCATCGGCACGGCACCGAAGGCACGTGGTACGCCCACGCGAGCGTCGGCACGCTGCACGTGCGGCCGATACTCGACATGCGTCGCGACGGCGCGGCCAAAATGCGTGCGATCGGGGAGCAGGCTGCGGAGCTGGTGCGCGAGTACAAGGGCGCGTTTTCGGGCGAGCATGGCGATGGCCTGTGCCGCGGCGAATGGATTGCCTGGCAGTACGGACCGAGGATCAACGCGGCATTTTCGGAGATCAAGCAGCTGTTCGACCCCGAGAACCGCTTCAATCCCGACAAGATCGTGCGGCCGCCGAAGATGGACGATGCGAAGCTGTTCCGCTTCGCGCCGGGCTATCGCGAGCGCCAGATGCGCCCGATGCTCGACTGGTCGGCATGGGACGTGGGCCGCGATCCGTTGACGGGTGTGGAAACGCCGCCCGGCAGCGGCGACGACCTGACGGGCGGCCTCGCAAAAGCCGTGGAGATGTGCAACAACAACGGCCACTGCCGCAAGTTCGACGCGGGCACGATGTGCCCGAGCTACCGCGTCACGAAAGACGAGAAGCACGTGACGCGGGGCCGCGCGAACACGTTGCGGCTCGCGATCTCAGGGCAGCTGGGCGAGGACGGACTCGCCAGCGACGACGTCAAGGACACGCTCGACCTGTGCGTCTCGTGCAAGGGCTGCAAGCGCGACTGTCCGACCGGCGTGGACATGGCGAAGCTGAAGATCGAGGCGCGCGCGGCCTGGAACACGAAGCACGGCCTCAAGCTGCGCGAGAAGATGATTGCGTATTTACCGCGCTATGCGCGACGCGTGGCGCAAGCGGGCAGCCTTGCGGCGGCGGGCGAGCGCATCCCGGTGGTCTCCGCGTTGGCGAAGCGCGTGCTCGGCATCGCGCCGCAACGCTCGATGCCGCAGTTGCGGCCTTCGTTCCTTGCGGAGGTTGCGGCCGCGAAGCCGGACGCCGCAGCGGCAACGAAGGAAGTGGTGCTGTTCGTCGACACCTTCAACGACAACTTCGAACCCGAAAACGCCCGCGCCGCGAAGCGGGTGCTCGAAGCGGCCGGCTATTTCGTGCATTTCAACGTGCGCGGCGAAGAACGCCCGCTCTGCTGCGGCCGCACGTTCCTCGCCGCGGGACTGGTGGACGAGGCAAAGCACGAGGCGCGGCGCCTGCTCGATACCCTCATGCCGTTCGTGGCGCGCGGCGTGTCGATCGTCGGGCTCGAACCGTCGTGTCTGCTCTCGATGCGCGACGAGTTCCTGCAATACGGCTACGGCGACGAAGCGCGCGAGCTTTCGGCGGCGGCGTTCCTGTTCGAAGAATTCCTCGTGCGCGAGAAGGGCGCGGGCCGCTTCGATCTGGCCTTGCATGCACTCGATGCGCCGCGCGCGTGGGTGCACGGGCACTGCCACCAGAAAGCATTCGACGCCTTCCGGCCCGTGCTCATGGTGCTGGGCTGGATTCCGGGCCTCGATGTGAAGCCGATCGAATCGTCATGCTGCGGGATGGCGGGCAGCTTCGGCTACGAAGCGGAGCACTACGAAGCGTCGCTGGCGATGGCCGAGCTGGCGCTGTTGCCCGCCGTGCGCAAGGCGGAACGCGCCGATCTCGTCGTGGCGGATGGCACGAGCTGCCGCCACCAGATTCACGACGGCGCGAACGCCACGGCGCTGCACGTGGCGCGGGTGCTGGAAATGGCGATGCGCTAGGTCGCCAGCGTGCTCGTGCCCTGGCGCGCGCGCACGGCATCCACGGCGTGCAGCATCTTGCCGAAAAACGCATCGGCGAACTGCGAATCGAGCCAGCGCACGATCAGCGCGATCTTGCGCTCGGGCTCGATCCACATGAACGAACTGCCCGCGCCGACGCCGAACCAGCTCGACTCGGGCACGCCCGGAAACATGCGCCGCCCCGTGTTGAGCCAGACCAGCGAGCCGTAGAACGGCGCGAGCGGGCAGGGCGTGCGCATGCGCGCGATCCATTCGCTCGAGAGCACGCGGCGGCCCGATACGACGCCATCGTCGAGCAGCATTTGCGCGACCTTCAACTGGTCGTTTGCGCTCACCGACATGCCGCCGCCCCAATGCGAGCCGCCTGGCACCGACTGCACGCGTCTGCCGCCCTGGTCGATCCACGCGTCGTCGTAGCCGACCCATTGCCAGTTCTCGCTCGCACCGACGGGTCGCATGATCGTCTCGCGAAAGACTTCGGGTAACGAACGACCGAACAGACGCAGGAGCGCGAACGAAAGCTGATTGATGCGCACGTCGTTGTATTCCCAATACGTGCCGGGCGCACGCAACGGGCGCAAGTCACCCTTTTTCCCGTCGGGCGGCTCGCCGAACGTGACGGCGCGATAGTGATCGGCTTGATCGGAAAGGCCGAAGCACGTGCCTTGCCATTCGCTCGTCTGTTGCAGCAGATGCGTCCACGTGACCTGCGCATTGTGGTCGTCGTCGAAGCCGATGCCGGGCACGCGTACATGGACGGGCTCGTCGGGATCGGGCAGGAGGCCGCGGTCGTACGCGACGCCCGCGAGCAGCGCCAGATACGTCTTCGCGATGCTGAAGGTCAGATCGGGTCGATCGGGCGCGCCCCATTGCGCGAGCGGGCGCCCGTTGACAGCGATGGCGCCGGACACCGGGCCGCGATCGTGAATGGGACCCAGCAAGCGGTTCCACGGCGGCGGGTCGTTCACGTGCACGCCGAAGTTGCCATCGGCGTTACGGTCCCATGCCGATTCGTGATCGACGGAAAACTGGATGGCGTCCTGAACTTCCTGCGGCAAATCGTGTTGCATACGTGCGTGTTTCCTGTTGGTGTTCTTGTACGGTGCCGATTCAACGGGCGTCGAGGCGCATGCCGGCCCAGATCAGCGTAGCGAGGCTCAACACGGCCGCGAACATCAGCCAGAGCCCCGGCGCGAGATTGTTGCCCGTCGCCGCAATGAGCGCGGCCACGGCCAGCGGCGTGAAGCCGCCGAATACGGTCGTGCCGACGTTATAGGCGAGCGCCATGCCCGTGGTGCGCGTGCGCGTGGGGAAGAAGCTTGCCATGAGCGCCGGGATCGAGGCGAAATAGGTGACTTTCAGCACCGCGATCCAGACCACGGCGGCCAGCAGCGAGGGCAGCGAAGGGTGGGTATTGACGAACATGAACGCGGGATAGACGGTGAGCAGGAACAGTACGCCCGCCACGAACATGATGCGCATGCGGCCCACCTTGTCCGACCAGTGGCCCACGATCGGCGTGAGCACGATGGCGATCAGGCCGGCCACGAGCGTGGCGATGAAGCCCGACGAAGGCGCGAGGCCGAGCTGCCGCGCGGCATAGGTCGGCATGTAGAGCAGCACGTACTGGGCCGACGTAGTCAGGATCAGCACGCCGATCGATGCGATCACGCGCGACTTCTGCGTGGCGAACAGTTCGCGCACGGGCGACTCGGCTTTTTCGATGCGCTCGAATTCGGGCGTTTCGTCCATGCGTCGGCGGATATAGAGGCCCACGGGACCGATCAGCACACCGAACAGGAATGGAATGCGCCAGCCCCAGCCTTCGAGTTGCGGCTGCGTGAGCATGCCCGTCAGCACCGCGCCGAACAAGGAGACGAGCAGCGTGCTCGCGCCCTGGCTCGAGAACTGCCAGCTCGACATGAAACCGCTGCGCTGCGGCGCGTGCTCGATCAGGAAGGCGGTGGAACTCCCGAACTCGCCGCCCGCCGAAAAGCCTTGCAGAAGACGCGAGGCAAAAATGCCGATGGGCGCGAGGATGCCGATGGTCGCGTAGGTGGGCATCAGCGCGACCATGCCGGTGCCGATCGTCATCATCGTAATGGAGAGCGTGAGCGACGCCTTGCGGCCCTTGCGGTCGCTGTATGAGCCGAGCACGAGCGCGCCGACCGGCCGCGCGAGGTATGAGAGCGCGAAGGTGCCGAGCGTGAGCAGCAGCGACATCGTTGCGTTGTGAACGGGGAAGAAGAGCTTGGAGAGCGTCGAGGCGAAGTAGCCGTACGCGAGCAGGTCGTAGAACTCGAGCGCGTTGCCGATCGAAGTCGCGACGATGAGCCGCGAGACGTTCTTGCCTGACGTGCCTTGAGCGGGCTCTGACCAGGGCTCGCTGCCGTGCGCGGGTAGGGATTCGATGCTCATTGGAACGTCCTCATGCAAGCGTGGTTGGATGCGGTGCGGGGTTGGACGCGCCGGCCTCTCTTGCGCCGAGGTCCCAGAAGATGCCAGCCATGATGCGCAGCCCGTCGCGTACGACCGGGCCGAGCAGGTGCTCGTTCGGCGCGTGCTGCGAGCAGCCTGGATACGAATGCGGCACCCACAGCGTGGGCATGCCGAGCACCTCGGCGAATACCTCGTTGGGCAGCGTGCCGCCGAGGTTCGGCAGCAGCACGGGGTCGGCGCCCGTGGTCTCGCGCAGCGAGCGCAGCGCCCACTGCACCCAGGCGTTGTCGGGATCGACGCGCGTGGCCGGTGCGCCGCGCTCCACTTCGAGTTCGATCATGTCGAAGCCGTGCGCATCGAGGTGCGCGCGCACGATCTGTTCGAGGTCCTGCCAGTTCGTACCCACGACGAAGCGGATCTGCATGTACGCGATGGCGTGCGGTGGAATCGCGTTCACGGGCTTCTCGGGGTTGCCCGTGCGGAACGCGAGCACTTCCAGATTGTTCCAGCCGAACACGCGCTCGGTGGGCGTGAGGCCCGGCTCGCCGTAGTCGCGATCGACCTCGGGCTCGCCCGGATTGCCGCCCACGCGAATATCGGCGAGCGCGCGGCGCACGGATTCCGGAATCGGCGGCGGGCGCAGGCCTTCTACGAGGATCTTGCCGTGCGCATCGACCATCGACGCGATCGCATTCGCGAGCACGACGCCCGGATTGCGCAGCAGGCCGCCCCAGTTGCCCGAATGATGGCCGCCTTCGCGCAGCGTCAGTTCGAGCCTGAAATTGACGAGGCCGCGCGAGCCGAGAAAGATCGTAGGGCGGTGCGCGGAGAGGCGCGGTCCGTCGGAGGCGATCAGCACGTCGGCGGCGAGTTCGTCGCGCAACCGCGTGCACAGTTCGTGCAGGCCCGGCGAGCCGACTTCCTCGCCCGTTTCGAACAGCAGCTTGAGGTTGAAGCCGAGCCTGCCGCCGCGCGCATCGAGCACGGCCTCGAGTGCCGCGAGGTTGATGCTGTGCTGGCCTTTGTTGTCGGCGGTGCCGCGGCCGTACCAGCGCTCGCCGTCTACGGTTACGTCCCACGGCGTGAGGCCCTCGTGCCATTGCGCGTCGTAGCCGCGCACGACGTCGCCGTGGCCGTAGCTGAGCACGGTAGGCAGCGCATCGTCTTCGTGGCGGTGGGCAATCAGGAACGGGCCCGCGCCTTTGGCGGGATTCTCGACGACCCGGCAGGTGAAACCCCATTGGGTGAGCAACGGCGTGAGTTCCTGGTCCAGATAGCCGCGCAAACGGCCGCCGCTCTCCGGCTCCTGGCTCTCGGTGCGAAACGCCACGCGGCGGCGCAGATCGTTCAGGAAGCGGCCCGAATCGTATTGAGCGGCTGCGGTTTGAATGGCGGTGTCACGGGTCAACGCGCGTCTCCCTCTGTTTGATGCCGTCTGAATGTCGAACGATCGTGCAACCGCCGATATTTCTGCACAATTACAATATTTGTGATCTATCTTTGCCGAAACGGCAAAGCGGACGAGACCGCGCGCATCGACATGGACAACACCGCACTGCGCTATTTTCTGGAAGTGGCCCGCAGCGGCTCGCTGAGCAAGGCGTCCGAGCGGCTCTACGTCGCCGTTTCGGCGCTCAGCCGCCAGATCGCCCGGCTCGAAGAAGAACTCGGCACGCCGTTATTCGAACGGCGCCCGCGCGGCATGGTGCTGAGCGAGGCAGGCCGCATGCTTGCCGAGCACGCGCGGCGCAGCCTGCTCGAAACGGAGCGCGTGGTCGGCGAGATTCGCGGGCTGAGCGAGGGCGGCCGCGCGACCATTCGCGTGGCGAGTTCCGAAGGCCTCGCGCCGGATTTTCTGCCGCAGGTGTTCGCACACTTTCTCCGGACGTACCCGCAAACGCATTTCCAGCTGGACGTGTCGGCGCCTTCTGTTGCAACGCAGCGTGTGCGGGAGGGCACGGCCGATATCGCGTTGTGCTTCAGCGTCGCGCCCGAGAAGGAGATTGCCGTGCACTGTTCGCAGCGCGCGCCGATCTTCGCGCTGATGCGGCGCGATCATCCGCTGGCGGCGCGCGAGTCGCTGTCGCTGCGCGATCTGATCCCGTGGCCGGTCGCCATGAACAGTCAGGGCGTGACGATCCGCCAGCTGCTCGACATCGCCTGCAGCCTCGAAGGGTTGATCTTCGAGCCGGTGTTCGTCAGCAACTATCATGTGGCATTGCAACGATTCGTACGCCTGACCGATGCCGTGACGTTCACCGGTTTTCTGACCGTGCGCGGCCGTCTCGAGGTGGAGGGGCTGGCCGCCGTGCCGCTCACGAACCCGGAGCTGCATCAGCGTACGCTGCAGATCCAGACGATGGCGGGCCGCACGCTGCCGCAGACCATGCAGGCGTTTGTCGACCTGCTCACGCGCGCGATCGACGGCGAGGAGCTCGTGTGCGGCTGATGTTGCCTACGCGCTGAGCCGCGCGGCGAGCCGGCGCATGCCGGCGAAAACGGCGTCGGCTACGTCTGCGGGGAAGCCGGCGGGGATTTGCGCCGCGACGGCTTCGATCACGCGCGGCGTTTGGGCCGCCACCTGCGCGAGCATCGCTTCGACCTCCGCCGCGGCGAAGCCCACGCGCTGGCCTTGCGCGATCCAGTGGCGCGGATAGATCTCCTCGACGCGATAGTGCCGGTTGCGTCCGCGCACGGCCATCGCAAGGCTCACGCGTTGCGGCGCAATATGATTGCGGCCCCGGCCGATGACCGGATGCGCACTGAGCACGTCGTAGAGCGGCGTGGCCGCGTACTGGCTGCCGGGCAGCAGCGCAATGCTGTAGTTCTTTGCGTGGCCGTCCGTGGCCGCGAGCAGCCAGAAGATGACCTGCGTGACGAAAAAGTGGCGGCGGTCGGCCGTGGCCTGCGCGGAGCCGTCCAGCACCTGCATGATCGCGTCGATGCCGGGGCCGCCGTCGGCTTCGTATTTGGCGAGGCCGGACGTGCCCGTGGCCTGGCACAGATCCTCCTGCGGCAGGCGCACGATCCATCTGGCGTCGCTCGCAAGACGCCGGTCGAAGCGCTCCACGACCAGTGCCTTCGCGTCCTCGAATTGCGCGATTTCGCACGGCGCGACGGGCAGACCGTAGGCCGCGATGATTTGCGTGCACAGCCACTCGTTTTCCACCGAGGTGCGCATGTCGGCGCGCATGTTGCCGACGAGGCCGAGCGGCAGCTTCAGGATGTGCGTGGTCGGCGTGCTGCCTTGCGGAAGCAGCCACTCGCCGCCATGGCGCAGCAGCGCAGTCTTCTCCTGCGCCCCGGCGATCGACAGCCGCAGGCTGTCCACGGCATCGTGCTCGCCCGCATGTGGCGTGGCGGTGGTTTCGCGCAGCAGTTGCGCGATGTCGCCGTCGCTCAGGGGGCGCCCCTTGATGCTCTTCAGGCCGGTGGGCGCAACGCCAGCTGGAAGAATTTGCAGCGCACCCACGCAATCGCGGCCGAGCGCGGCGAGCAGCTCGAACGGCGAGGTGCCGCCGGTCTGGTAGCGCGCGGCGATGCGTCTGCGGATGCGGTCGCTGTCCGGCAGCAGATTGTCGAAATAATCCGCGACGACCTGGCCGCGGTAGGGCTGGTTGCCGGGCGTGAACGGCAGCGAAAGGGAGAGCGGGCGGCCTTGCTCGTCGTCGAGCCAGCTGTCGAGGTAGACGAGGCGTTCGTTGCCGCGCGCGTTCTCCCAGTAGCCCACCGGCAGGCCGTTCATCCACAGGTCGAGCCGGTTGGGCAGGCGGGGGCGTGCGCTCACCAGTCCTCCCTCGGCTTGCGGCGGGCGGCGGACTGGCGCTGCGGCGCTGCGGCCTCTGGCGTGGTGTGGGTGCGTTTGCGGGCGGCCGGGGGCTTGGCCGCGCTCGACATCCTGGCTGCCGCTGCAGGGGGGCTGGCCGGGCGCGGAGCGGTTTTCGCCGCGACCGGCGCGGCCTTGGCTTCGGGCGCGCCGAGCTTGATTTCGACGTCGACGAGCCGCAGGACCCGCACGAGCCGCTCGACGCTCGCCGCTTCGGGATTCGCCTCGAACGCGGCATAGCTCTGCTGCGAGATGCCGAGCCGCGCGGCGAGGTCTTTCTGGGTGAGGCCGGCCTTCTTGCGGAAGCCGACGAGAATCGGGCGCAGCTGGCTCAGGGTCTTGAGAGGGTAGTCCACGGCAACTCCGGGCGGCGACATGCCGATGCAGACGGCCGAGGCAAACGGAAACGCGCGGCGCAGTCGAATACAGTCTATACCCTGTAAAGTAAAAATACAAATCACGGGCTGTAATTTAAAAATACAGCCTGCAGGTTGTATTCGCTGGCGGGCGAGGGTGCCTTAGGCACGCGTGGTGCCGGCGAATGTGCAACTAACTGTCAATTGCCGCCAACCCTGCCCCAGCCGCTTCGCGGCCAAAACGGCCTGTTTTCAGGCGTCCGGGCCAGTCTCCGCTTTTTATCAGGACTCCGATCAGAGCTCGGCGCCTTGCATCGGCTCGCCCAGCACGAACGGTCCGCCCTGGTACTGCTGCGCGGCGTCGGCCAGCTCGGCGTTGGGCGCGGTTGCCGGGAAGCGCTCGGCGTACGCCGCCGAGCTGTCGCGCGGCCGGTAGCCGAGGAAACCCGCCTTGCCGTTGTCCCACCAGCTTGCCGGGTTGTCCGACACGCCATAGACGATCGCATGGCCCACGCGGTTGGTGAACAGCGAGCAGCGCACGAGTTCGATGAAGTCGCGATAGCTCAGGAACGTGACGAGCATGCGTGCGTTCTTCGGTTCTTCGAACGACGAACCGATGCGCAGACAGACCGTCTCCATGCCGAAGCGATCGAAATAATAGCGCGACAGCGATTCGCCGAAGCATTTCGTCACGCCGTACAGACTGTCCGGCCGGTGCGCGGCATCGGTATCGAGCACGCTCGTCACGGGATGGAAGCCCGTGACGTGATTGGAGCTGGCGTAGACGATGCGCTTGATGCCGTGCTGGCGCGCGGCTTCATAGAGGTTGTACGTGCCGCGGATGTTGGCTTCGAGCAGATCGTCGAACGGCGCGTCGATGGAGATGCCGCCGAGGTGCACGATCGCATCCACGCCTTCCACGAGTTGCATGACCGCCTCGCGGTCCGAGAGGTCGACGCGGCGCGTTTCCTCGTGCGGCGCCGCCTCGCCCAGTTCCGTGATGTCGCTGACGCGCACGACGTCGGCCCAGTTCGCGAGCGCGCCGCGCAACTGACGGCCCAGATTGCCGCCTGCGCCAGTAAGAAGAAGACGGCTGAACGGTTTGGCTGCAAGTGAGTGTTGCGACATCAGGGCTCCCTGGGAATTATTTTGATATTGAAAACGCGAGGAAAACGTTTTCCTAATATAGCCATCGCGAGTCGCAGCGTCAATGGAGGAATACCTGCGGCGAATACCGGGGTTCACCCCAGGTCCGTTTCTGAGACAATGCTCGCCGTCGATCCTCCCTGGCGTTGCCAATCTATGAAAAGTGGTTCCCCGACGATTCGCGATGTCGCCGCCATGGCCGGCGTCTCGGTCGCGACGGTATCGAAGTACGTGAACGGCACGCAGCGCTTTTCGCCGACGGTGGAAGCGAAGGTCAAGGACGCCATCGCGCTGCTCGGCTACCGCTCCAATCCGCTGGCGCGCTCGATGATCACGGGGCGCACGCGCACCATCGGCATCGCCATCCTGGATATCGCGAACCCGCACTTCACGAACGTGGTCAAGGGCGCGAACCGCGTGGCGCTCCAGCACGACTACACGCTGCTTCTCGTGGACGCCGAAGAGAATCTCGCGCGCGAGCGCTCGCTCATCGAAGCGCTCGCGCCGCGCGTGGACGGGCTGATCGTCAGCTCGAGGGCTTCCGAGGAGATCGCCCGGTGGACGATGAATCTGGGCAAGCCGGTCGTCATGCTCCGGACCGTGCGCGGGCTCGACATGCCCACCGTGGGATTCGACAACCGGCTCGCGACGTCCATGCTGGTGCGCCACCTGCTCAATCTCGGGCACCGCCATGTGGCCTATCTGGGCTTCGCCGCGGCGACCATCAACGACGAGCGGATTGCCGGCGCCACCGAGGCACTGGCCGAGGCCGGCCTCACGCTCGACGTCTACGAGACGCACGCGCCGACCGCCCAGGCGGGCGAGCAGGCCTGCTCGCGGGTGATGCTGGGCCCGAAGCGTCCGCAGGCGGTGATCTGCTACAACGACCTCATCGCGCTCGGCTTCATGAAGGAGGCCCGGTCGCTCGGCTTTCGCGTGCCGCAGGACGTCTCGGTCGCCGGCATCGACAACGTGCCCTACGGCGAATATGTCGAGCCGCGCCTCACCACGGTCGACGGGCAGAGCGAGCGCATGGGCGAGCTGGCCATGCAAAAGCTCATTGACGTCCTCGCCGGCCGCGCCGATGTCGAGCAGGTCGTGCTCGAACCCCGCCTCGTCGTGCGCGACTCGACCGTCGCCCGCCGCTGATTTCCTGATCGCTGTAGATCCCCCGCGCTGGCCGCCAGACAACGGCCGGCGGCCTTGCCACGCCTGCTCCCGATCCGCCGCCTCGCCCGCGCCGACCCTGCGCCGACCCTGCGCCGCTCCGCGTAACTACCTACTAGCCATTTCGAAAGGAACGCATTAAATTTCGAGAAAACGTTTTCCAGAAGTGGCACGCGAAGAACAAAAGGAGATCGGGAAATGGCGGAGAACAGGCGCCGGTTGAAGTGCGCTGTGGTCGGGGTGGCGATTGCGGGCGCCGCCCCCGCCTTTGCGTCGTCCTGCACGCAGGCATCATCCACCGGTTCTGAGACACCCGGTTGGCCAGCGAATCAGCCCAAACACGGCTCGAAAACAACTCATCCATTCTTGGGGCAAGCGATGAAAAAGATCTTCCGCAACTCACGCAGTGCACGCAGCGCAAAGAACGCAATGACCGTTCTGGCGGCAGCGCTCGCGCTCACCGCAGGCGCCGCGCACGCGCGCGTGTTCCGCGTCGCCGACGTGCACAGCGACACCTTCCCGACCAACATGGCGCTCAAGCACATGGGCGAGGAAATTTCGCAGGCCACGGGCGGCAAGGACTCCGTCAAGGTGTTCGGCAACAGCGCGCTCGGTTCGGAGAACGATACGATCGATCAGGTGCGCATCGGCGCGCTCGACATGGTTCGCGCCAATGGCGCCGCGTTCAACGAGATCGTGCCGGAATCGATGATTCCCTCGCTGCCGTTCCTCTTTCGCGACATCGACCATTTCCGCAAGGTGATGTACGGCCCCGAAGGCCAGAAGATTCTCGACGCGTTCAAGGCCAAGGGCATGATCGCGCTGACGTTCTACGAGAGCGGCGCGCGCTCGATCTACGCGAAGCGTCCGATCAAGTCGCCGGCCGACATGAAAGGCCTGAAGGTGCGTGTGCAGCCGTCCGACCTCATGGTCGACGAAATCAAGGCCATGGGCGGCACGCCCACGCCGATGCCGTTCGCCGAAGTCTATACGGGCCTGAAGACGGGCCTCGTGGACGCAGCGGAAAACAACCTGCCGTCGTACGAGGAAACCAGGCACTACGAAGTGGCGCAGGTGTACTCCGAGACCGATCACGCGATGACGCCGGAAGTGCTCGTGTTCTCGAAGAAGGTATGGGACACGCTCACGCCGCAGGAGCAGGAGATCATCAAGAAGGCGGCAGCCGACTCGGTGCTGTACTACGTGAAGCTCTGGACGGCGCGCGAAGACACGGCGGGCAAGACGGTGGAGAAGGGCGGCGCGACCATCATTCCGGCCGCGCAGGTCGATCGCGCGGCCTTCGTGAAGGCGATGCAGCCGGTCTGGACGAAGTATGAAAAGACGGCCGACATGAAGAAGATCGTGGACGAAATCCAGGCGATTCACTAAAGCCCGGGGTTCCGCGTCGCGAGCGGCGCGGAGCTGGAGCAATGCAGTTGTGTCGTGTGTGCCGTGCAAGGATGGATCATGACTTTCCTGAAACTCCCCAACGATTTGCTGTTTCGCCTGCTGACGATCGTTGCCTCGGTCGCGCTCGCCGCGCTGACGGTTCTCGTCTTCTACGGCGTGATCATGCGCTACGTGTTCGAGAGCGCACCCGATTTCGTCGAGCCGGTCGCGTTGCTGCTGGTGGTCACGATCGCCATGTTCGGTGCCGCGCTCAAGGTGCGTGAGCGCGGCCATATCGGTCTCGATTCGCTCGTCAAGAAGCTGTCCCCGCGGGGACAGCTGATCGCGGAGGCGTTCCAGCACCTCTGCCTGATCGCGCTTGGCGTGGCGATTTTCTTCGGCTGCCTGCAAATGGCGGACACGACCATGGACGACCACATCGCGATTCTCGGCATACCGGAAGCGGTGCGCTATGTCATTCCGGTCGTGGCCGGCACCTGCATCGTGCTGTTCTCGCTCGAGCATCTGCTGGCGCTGTTCGTACGCAAGGCAACGTAGGGCAAACATGGAACTCGCAATTCTTTCGCTCAGTTTTTTGGTGCTCCTCGCCGTTGGGGTGCCGGTTTCTTTCTCCCTCGGTCTCGCCTGCGTCAGCACGTACCTTTACGAAGGACTGCCGGCCGCGACTGCCATGCAGTCGATGATCTCGGGCATGAACGCGTTTTCGTTTCTCGCGGTGCCGTTCTTCATCTTCTCCGGTGAGCTGATGCTGCACGGCGGCATTGCCGACCGCATCCTGCGCTTCGCCCAGGCCACCGTGGGGCATTTTCGCGGTGGCCTCGGCATGGCCAATGTCGTCGCCTGCACGCTGTTCGGCGGCGTTTCCGGTTCGCCTTCCGCCGATACATCGGCCATGGGCGGCGTGGTCATTCCGCTCATGAAGCGCGAGGGCTATAGCGCGGCCTATGCCGTCAACGTGACGACGCACTCATCGCTGGCGGGCGCGTTGATGCCCACCTCGACGAACATGATCATCTACGCGTTCGCGGCGCAAGGCATCACGGGCACGCTGAACGGCCAGCAGATGAGCGGCGTGTCGATTGGCGACCTGCTTTTCTCTGGCCTGCTGCCGGTGTTGTGGGTGATGGGCTTCGTGCTGGTTGCCGCGTACTGGCAGGCGCGCCGCTTCGGCTATCCGCGCAGCGCGGACGGTTCGACCACGCTGCAGGTGTTTCCCGGCTGGCTCGCCGTGGTGTGGGCGTTCCTCGGCGCGCTGCCCGGGCTGCTCGTGATCGCGATCATTCTCTTCTGCGTGGCGCGGGGCATTGCGACTGCAACCGAAGCGGCCGCGATTGCCGTGGTGTATTCGCTCGCGCTCACCGTGGTCGTGTATCGCTCGATGACGAAGGAGAAGCTGTTCTTCGCCCTCTCGCGCGCGGCCAAGACCACGGGCGTAGTGCTGCTGCTGATCGCGGTGTCGAACATGCTGCGCTATCAGATGGCTTATCTGGAGATCCCGGAGGCCATCGAGCGCGTGCTCGAACATGCCACGACGCTACCCTGGCTGATGCTTCTCTACATCAACATCATCCAGGTGTTTCTGGGCACGTTCATCGACATGGCGGCGCACATTCTCATCACGACGCCGCTGTTCCTGCCGCTCGCCATGCATAGCGGCGTGGGCCCGGTGCAGTTCGGCATCATGATCCTGCTGAACTGCGCGCTTGGTCTCGTGCATCCGCCAATCGGCTCGGTGCAGTTCATCGGCTGTGCAATCGGCGACGTGTCGATCGGCGAGACGACCAAGGTCGCGTGGCCGTACTATCTCGCGATCTTTAGCGCGATCAATCTGGTCACCTACTTTCCGTTCTTCTCGACGTGGCTGCCCAGCGTGATCAATGGGCATCCAGTTTTCTAAAGCGACCGGCACACCCGAAAAGAAGCGGGCACCTGGCGTGCCCGTTTCGCTTTTCTGCATACGTGCCGTCAGGCCACGCGTATCACCACTTTGCCGAAATGCTTGCCGGCTTCCAGCCATGCATAAGCTTCGGGCGCTTCGTCGAAAGCGAACACGCGATCCACCACGGGGCGAATCTGCTGGGCGGCGACGAAACGCGTGAGGTCGTCGAGCATCGTGCGGCTGCCGACCATGATGCCGTGCAGACGTTTGATTCCGCCGATCACTGATAACAGCCCCAGTTCGGGGCCCGCGAAACTCGTCACGCCGCCGATGATCGTCACGAGCCCGCCCATCTTCGCGGCCGCCACCGAGCGCGGCAGCGTATCGCGTCCGCCCACTTCCACGACGATATCCGCGCCTTCGCCGCCCGTGAGCCGCAGCACTTCGTCCTGCCATTCGGGGTGCGAACGATAGTTGATCGTCTCGCTCGCGCCGAGCGCGCGGGCGCGTTCGAGCTTCTCGTCGCTCGACGACGTGATGATGGTGCGCAAGCCCGCTGCATGGGCAAGCTGCAACGCCCAGATCGACACGCCGCCGGTACCAAGCAGCACCACGGTCGCGCCGGGCCGTGCGCCGCCATCGGCGAAGATCGCGTTCCAGGCGGTGATGCCGGCGCACGAGATCGTCGCGGCTTCCTCGTAGTTCAGGTGCGCGGGAATCGCAACGAGCGAGGTTTCCGCAGCGACGAAACGTTCGGCGAGCACGCCGTCGAATTGCGCACCGGGCGTCTCGCGCACTTTCGACGGCGTGGGCGGGCCATCCACCCAATGCGGGAAGTAGGTGTTGATCACGCGGTCGCCGGGTTTGAAGCGCGTGACGGCCGCGCCGACTTCGACCACTTCGCCCGCCCCGTCGGCGACCGGCACGAGCGGCGTGTCGCCAAGACCGAGGTAATCGCCGCGCGCGAACATCAGGTCGCGATAGTTGAGCGAGGCCGCGTGAATCTTCACGACCACGTCATGCGGGCCGGGCGTGCGCGGCGTGAAGTCGGCGCGCGCGAGTGCGCTATGGCCGCTGCCGGCCTTCAGTTTCCATGCGTTCATGACTGCTCCAGTACGAGTGGGAGCACCTATGATAGTGTTGCTTTCGAGGCGACATTGGTGAGATTCCGGAGCTTGGTTGTCGCCGTATAGGATACAAAAGGAGTGGGGATATGAACGACCGCCTGAGCGGCGTGGCCGAATTCGTGGACGTGGTGGACGCGGGCAGCTTCTCTGCCGCGGGCGAGCGCCTTGGCGTGACGCGCTCGGCGGTCGCGAAGATCGTCGCGCGGCTCGAACAGCGCCTGGGCGTGCGCCTGCTGCAGCGGACCACGCGCAGCTTGAGCCTCACCGACGAAGGCCACGCCTACTACGAGCAGTGCCGCCGCGTGCTGGGCGAGCTGAGCGCCGTGGAAGCAGCCTTCGATCACGGACGGCGCGAGCCGGCGGGGCGCCTGCGGATCAGTGCGCCGGTGCTGTTCGGGCGCCAGTGCGTGGCGCCCGTGGTGCGGCGGCTCGTCGAGGTGCATCCGCGTCTGCATGTCGAACTCTCGTTCAGCGACCGCGTGGCCGATCTCGTCGAGGACGGCTTCGATCTGGCCGTGCGCATCGGCACGCTGCCCGACCACGGCACGCTCGTCGCGCGCCGGCTCGGGGTGCAGCGCATGGGCATCTGCGCGTCGCCGGCGTATCTCGCGCAGCACGGCAAACCCGCGGACGTCGCGGCGCTCGCCACGCACACCGGCGTCGCCTATGGCCGCGCCGGACAGAGCCCGGCGTGGCGCGTGCGCGGCTCCGGCGGCGCAGTCGAGGAGTGTCGGCTCGCGTCGCGGCTGTGCTTCGACGACCTGCTGGCGATCGCCGACGCGGCCGCCGCCGGCGCCGGTCTCGCGTGGCTGCCGTGCTGGCTCATGAGCCCGTATCTGAGCGACGGTCGGCTCGAACTCGTCATGGACAGCAAGAGCGTGATGGGCGACGAAGTTCACGTCGTGCGGCAGAAGGCGCGGCACATGCCGTCGAAGGTGCGCGTGGCGGTGGATGCGCTCGTCGCGGATATTTCGCGCATGCTCGGCACTGAACAAGACCATATGAACCCGATGGACCTCATCGACCCGGACGAAAATTGACGAAATTTCATCAAGGTTTCCGTTGTGCGCGACAGGCGCGCCGCTTATGTTTGATCCCAGGAGGTGCGCTACGCGTTGCCATCGGCGCTGGCCAACCCCGAGGTCAAGCTCAAGAGCCTGCTTTGAGACGAAAAACGGAGACATGATGGCGCAACGACTCCTGGTGTTCCAGTCGCTCTGGTCGATGGAACGCCGCCATACCGATGGCTACGAGCGCACGCTCGAAGAAAACGTGCGGATGATCGCCGAGGCGGGCTTCGACGGCGTGAGCGCGCATTGCACGCAGCGCGAGGACGTGAAGCGCCTCGCGGAGCTGCGCAAGACCTACGGGCTGGCGGCAGAAGGCCAATGCTTCCCGACGGCCGTCGACGACCTGCAACCGGTGCTCGAACTCGCAACCGAATTCGGCTTGCACCACGTCGACCTGCAGCCCGACGTGCGCCCGCGCACGCAGCGCGAGGCGCTCGCCTTGCTGGACGGCTGGCGGCGGTTGGCCGAGCAGGTGGAGATACCGGTCTACATCGAAACGCATCGCGACCGCATGACGACGGATCTGTATTTCACGCTCGATCTGCTCGACGCGCGGCCGGAGCTCAAGCTGCTCGGCGACATTTCGCACTACCTGGTCGGGCGCGAGTTCGCGTGGCCCGTTGCGCAGGAGAATCACGCGCTCATGCATCGCATACTCGATGCTTCGTGGGCGTTTCATGGTCGCGTGGCGAGCCGCGAGCAGGTGCAGATCGAGCTTTCTTTCGCGCCGCACCGCAAATGGGTGGATCTCTTTCTCGACTGGTGGCGCTACGGCTTTCATTCGTGGCGCAAGCGAGCGGGCGCGGACGACACGCTCGCGTTCACCTGCGAACTGGGGCCGCAGCCTTACGCGATCATCGGACCGGATGGCAACGACACGACCGACCGCTGGCGCGAGTCGCTGCTCATGCGCGACTGGATTCGCGAGTTGTGGCAGGCGGTCGAAAGGGAATCCGCGCGCGACAGTGCCGCGGCTTGAAGCCAGTCACTCAATTCCCGACGCCCAGATACGGATTGCGCCGCACATTCGCGGCACCCGCTGATCCGTTCGATATGCGCGTGATAGTCTTTGCGCGAGCAGATCAGCAGCACGCGGCCCGGCTCTTTTGCGAGGCGCCCCACGAAATAGCCGGCCGTGCGGCCCGCAAGCCGGTTGTCGATGCCCGCGTAATGCACGCGCTCGACCCCGTCGATGTCGGTGACCATCGTCACCACGGCCTCGCCCTGGGCGATCACGGTGCGCAGCGCGTCGCGCACCTCCGCCGTGTCGTGCGTGGTGACGATCAGGCCCGCACGCTTGTAGTTCGGCTGCAGGATGGCGCGGGTGATGACGGCGTCGTCGGCTTCGGGGAGGAACTGCCGGTGCAGCACGATGCGCCGGTCGAGCATTTGCATGGAGCGCTCGAGTCCCAGCGTCAGCCGCTGGAAAAACGGCGTGCTGTTTTGCGGCAGGTCCTTTGATGACTGCATGCTGGCTGGCTTGCGCGACGCCCGTAATGAGGTTGCATCGAACTATATCCAGCGCTCGTGCTATGCGCTGTACCGGAACGGCGAAATGCTGCTGCCGCGCGAGAGGACATATCACGAGTGCATCCTGCAGAATATGCCCGGTGCGAGGGAACCGTCCGCGATCTCGCGCATCGCCCAGATCTGCTCGCGGCGGAGGCAGATGTAACGCCGCCCGCGATGAACCATAAAAAAGCCCACGCGAAGTGGGCTTTCTTCTCTCACCAGCAACCGTTACTTCGCCACCGGCATCGAAAACTCCGCACCCTTTTCGGTGCTTTCCGGCCAGCGTTGCATGATCGACTTCTGCTTCGTATAGAAGCGCACACCTTCTTCGCCATACGCGTGCATGTCGCCGAAGAGGCTGCGCTTCCAGCCACCAAAGCCGTGCCATGCCATCGGCACCGGAATCGGCACGTTGATGCCCACCATGCCCACTTCGATCTGGCGGCCGAACTCGCGCGCCACGTGGCCGTCGCTCGTGAAGCAGGCGACGCCGTTACCGAACTCATGGTCGTTGATCAATTGCACGGCCTCAGCGAAGTCCTTCACGCGCACGCAGGCGAGCACCGGTCCGAAGATTTCTTCCTGATAGATGCGCATCTCGGGCGTGACGTTATCGAACAGCGTGCCGCCGGTGAAAAAGCCTGTTTCGTGGCCCGGCACCTTGAGGCCGCGCCCGTCCACCACGAGCTTCGCGCCTTCTTCCACGCCGCTCGCGATATAGCTTTCGATGCGCTCGAGCGCCTGCTTCGTGACGATCGGGCCCATTTCCGCGTCGGCTTCCATGCCATTCTTCACGATCAGGCTGCGTGCGCGCTCGGCGAGGCGCGGCACGATCTTGTCGGCCACATCGCCCACCAGCACCGCCACCGAGATCGCCATGCAGCGCTCGCCGGCCGAGCCGTAGCCCGCACCGATCAGGGCGTCGACGGTCTTGTCGAGGTCCGCGTCGGGCATCACGACCATGTGGTTCTTCGCGCCGCCGAGCGCCTGCACGCGCTTGCCGTGCTTCGCACCGGTCTCGTAGATGTAGTTGGCGATCGGCGTGGAGCCGACGAAGCTCACGGCCTTCATGTCGCGGTGCGCGAGGAGTGCGTCGACCACGACCTTGTCGCCCTGCACGACGTTGAACACGCCGTCGGGCAGGCCGGCTTCCTTGAGCAGACGCGCCATGAACAGCGATGCCGAAGGGTCGCGCTCGCTAGGCTTGAGGATGAACGTGCAGCCGGCTGCGAGCGCCACCGGGAACATCCAGCACGGCACCATGCAGGGGAAGTTGAACGGCGTGATGCCGGCCACCACGCCCAGCGGCTGGCGCACGGTCCAGTTGTCCATGCCCGTGGAAACCTGCTCGGTGTAGTCGCCCTTGAGCAGTTGCGGAATGCCGCAGGCGAATTCGATCACGTCGATGCCGCGCGCCACTTCGCCCTGCGCGTCGGAGAAGACCTTGCCGTGCTCGGCCGTGATGATCGCCGCGAGTTCGTCCGCGTGGCGATTCATCAGTTCGAGAAATCGCAGCATGACGCGTGCGCGGCGAATCGGCGGCGTGTCGCGCCACTTCGGGAACGCGGCTTTCGCGCTCGCCACGGCGGCGTCCACGTCGGCAACTTCGCCCAGCACGAGGCGGCGCGCGGCGGCGCCGGTCGCTGGGTTGAAGATCGCTTGCGTGCGGTCGCCCGTGCCGCGCTCGGTCTTGCCGCCGATGAAGTGGACCACGTCTGCGGAATCGGTATAGGGCTGCATGTCATCTCCTCGTTAGGTGAGTGCGTGCCGCCAGTCTACGGAGGGTGCGGGGGCGAGGAAAGACGTTGGCGCTGAATTGATTGTTTTCAGTCGTGAACAATCGCTCGCGTGGTCTGTGAAAAGTGCGCGAGCGCCATGCTAGTATTGGCGCGGGAATCACGAGTTTTGACGCGGACTTTTATCGATGGATACACAGCGAGTCGAAGCACTCTGGACGCATTTGCACTGGCTCAATGTGCTGGCCACCCAGGGCAGCTATACCGCGGCGGCGACGCGCCTGGGCGTGAGCAAGGCGGCGGTGAGCCAGCGCATCGCCGAACTGGAGCGTGTGGCGGGCGTGCCGCTTGTGCAGCGCACCACGCGCAGCGTGCGCTTCACGGAGGCGGGGCTGCGGCTCGTGGAGGACACGCGCGCGCAGTTCGACAGCATTGCCGCCAGTTTTGCAAGCGTGCGCGAGATGGCCGACGTCGCGCGCGGCACGGTGCGCGTCACCGCGCCCGTGGCCTTCGCGCGCCAGCAACTGGTGCCGCGTCTCGCGCAGTTTTCGCGCACGCATCCCGAAGTGCGTGTGCAACTGGAGCTTTCCGACCGGCTCAGCTCGATCGCGACTGAAGGGTTCGATCTTGCGATTCGCCATAGCGCGCAGGTGCCGGAAACTCACGTGGCCTGGAAACTCTGCGACACGCGCTCGGTCATCGTCGCCACGCGGCCTTACCTCAAGCAGCGCGGTACGCCGCAAACGCCCGCCGATCTGGCGCAGCACGACTGTCTGTTCTATCCGCGCCCACTGGGCGCGGGCGTGTGGTCGTTCGAGAAAGCCGGCCGCCGCGCCGAAGGCGCGCGCGAGACGGTGACGGTGAACGGCCCGTTCTCGGCGAACAACAGCGAAGCGTTGCGCGACGCGGCGCTGGAGCATCTCGGCATCGCGCTGTTGCCCGATTTCAGCGCGCAGGCTGCGCTGCAGGCCGGCAAGCTCGTCGTGTTGCTGCCCAACTGGCGGCCCGTCGGCGCGTTCGCTTCGCAATTGCACGTCGTGCGGCCGTATGGTGCGCAGGTGCCGCGTGCAGTCAAGCACTTTACGGAGTTCCTGCGGCAGACGTTCAAGGATGGCTTTCCGCTGGAGTGACGTAGCGCACGCAGCCATGCCGCCAGCTTCCTGATGCGGTTTTGATAGATTTTTGGTATCCACGGCGCCCGGTGCCGACGTTATCCTAGATTCAAAATGGAGGCAGACGCATGGATCAGCGCGAAACACCTGTGGCGGATTTGGGGCGGCAATGGTACGTCGAACGCGAATGCTCGCTAGATGCCTTCGTGGAGCGTCTACGCGACGACGGCGGCCCGTTGAGTTATGCCTGCGATGTGAGGCAGCGCGTTCCCGTGTACGACTGCGTGGCGCTCGAAGGCGTCCTTCACGACGTCGCGCAGCGCGCGCAATTGCAGGCGGAATGGACGTATGTGCTGCGCGATGGCGCCGGCGTGCTGGTGCTCGAGCGCGCTTACGCCAACATGCAGCCCGTGGACGATGCGACCGCGGTTTTCGAAGCCATCATCCGGGCCGAGCGGGAGCAGGGCACGAGCGGTGCAGACCATTTTGCGAAGGCGGGCGCAAACGACCGCATCTGGAATGCGCAACAGAAGCTCTGCCTCGAAGCGCCCGCCGTGTTCGTCGACTACTTCGCGAATCTGCCGCTCATGGCCGTGTGCGAGGCGTGGCTCGGACCGTGCTATCAGATGACCTCGCAGGTCAACGTGGTGCGTCCGGGCGGCGCGGCGCAGGAAGCACACCGCGACTATCACCTGGGATTCCAGACGATCGAGGAGGCGCAGCGATATCCTGCGCACGTGCATCACGTGTCCGCTTTCCTCACGCTCCAGGGGGCGGTGGCGCACAGCGACATGCCGGTCGAGAGCGGGCCGACGAAACTCCTGCCGTACTCGCAACGCTATGCCGAGGGCTATCTTGCGTGGCGGCGCGCCGATTTCCGCGCGTATTTCGAAGCGCATTGCGTGCAGTTGCCGCTTGCCAGGGGCGACGCCCTGTTCTTCAATCCCGCGCTGTTTCATGCAGCGGGCGCGAACCGCACCGCCGACGTGCAGCGCATGGCGAACCTGCTGCAGGTTTCATCGGCGATGGGGCGCGCCATGGAAGCGCTCGACCGCACACGCATGTGCGAGGCGATTTATCCCGTGCTGCGGGAACGGCGCAGGAAGGGCCCGAGCGATGCCGTCGACCTTGCGACCGTGGCGGTCATCGCGTCGTGCGCCGAGGGCTATCCGTTTCCCACCAATCTCGACCGTGACCCGCCCCTGGGTGGCCTCGCGCCGGAAAGCCAGCAGGCACTCATGCAGCGCGCGCTGCGCGAGGACTGGGAGCCGGGCCGGTTCGCCGAGGCGTTGCGCGCGCAGGGCGCGCGACGCGACCCCGCGTGAGCGCGGCGATGACCGCATCGCGCACGGGGTCACGTCTCGTGGCCACTCTCGACCACGTGACGGTGAGGTGAGGATATTCAGGATCGCTATCGGATCAATTTGAAGCGCCCACCTCCGCAAAGTGCGCTTCGTTCAGATCCGTAATCAGCGAGGGACCCGTCGGGCGCCAGCCGAGCCGCGCCTGGGTGAGCGCGCTCGAAGCGGGCATGTCCATGCCGACGAACATCCCCATCCAGCCGAAATGCGCGGCCGCGTCTTCCGGCGCAATCGACACGGCGGGCAGGCCGAGCCCGCGGCCCAGCGCTTCGGCGATGTCGCGGCTCGTCACGCCTTCTTCGCCGACCGCGTTGTAGCGCGCGCCCGGCTGACCTTTTTCGACGGCGAGGCGATAAAGGCGCACGACGTCGGAGAGATGGCCGGCGGGCCAGCGGTTCTGGCCGTCGCCCACATAGGCGCAAACGCCTTTCTCGCGCGCGATCGCCACGAGCGGCGTAACGAGCCCCTGCCGGAACGGGTTGTGGACCTGGGGCAGCCGCACGGCGCCTACGTTGAGCCCTTGTTCCAGCAGTGCCTGCCCGGCCAGCTCGGAGGCAATGCGCGGGTTGGGATGGCCCGGATTGAAGACGTCCTCGCTCGCCAGCTCGCCAGGCTGGGCATTGCCGATGCCCGTGCCGGACGTGATCAGCAACGGACGATCGGAGCCGGCGAGCGCGGCGCCGAGCGCCGCAATGGCGCGCTTGTCCTTTTCGCAGTTTTCGACGAAGCGCGAGAAGTCGTGGTCGAAGGCCGTGTGGATCACGGCGTCTGCTTGCTCCGCGCCGCTGCGCAGGCTTGCCGGTTCCTCCAGCGTGCCGCGATGCACGCGTGCGCCCGCCCTGGCGAGCGCCTTTGCGCCCGCTTCGGAGCGGGTCATGCCGATCACCTCGTGACCGGCTTCGATGAGTTCCGGAACGAGCGCCGAGCCAATGAAGCCGGTCGCGCCGGTCAGAAAAATACGCATGGTCATCTCTCCTGGGTCATGACTGGCGTACTATCTTCAAATTCTCTATACCGTTAAAGTAGTGAGTTCATCATATTAAGATGACTAACACGCTATCCATTCCGATCCACTCGGCAGGCTCGCTCGGCGACTTCCTGAAGCGCTGCCGTACGCGGCTCGACCCCGCGAGCTTCGGTTTTAGCGGCCGCAGGCGCACGCCGGGGTTGCGTCGCGAAGAAGTGGCGCAGCGGGCCAATATCAGTCCGACCTGGTACACGTGGCTCGAGCAGGGGCGCGGCGGCGCGCCTTCGCCGGAAGTGCTCGAACGCATCTGCAGCGCGCTGATGCTCACCGATCCGGAGCGCGAGCACCTCTTCATGCTGGGTCTCGGGCGGCCGCCGGAAGTGCGCTACAAGCCCGTGGACGGGGTCAACCCGCGTTTGCAACGCCTGCTCGACTCGCTGCGCTTCAGCCCGGCCATCGTCAAGACGGCCACCTGGGAGGTCGTGGCCTGGAATCGCGCGGCCGCTATCGTGCTGACCGACTACGGCAAGCTGCCGCCCGGTCAGCGCAACATCCTGCGCTTCCTGTTCTGCAACCCGGACGTGCGCGCCAAGCAGCACGACTGGGACAGCGTGGCGCGCTTCGTGGTGGGCGCGTTCCGGGCCGACGTGGCGCGCGCGGGCCTCGTTTCGGCCGTTGGCGAACTCGTCGACGAGTTGTGCAGCGTGAGCCCCGAGTTCGACGCCCTGTGGCGCGAGAACGAAGTGCTCGCGCATGCGGAAGCCGACCATGTGAAGCGTTTGCACCATCCCACGCTGGGTCTGATCGCGCTGGAGCAGTCGGCGTTTTCCGTCGATGGCCGGCCCGACCTGCACATGATCGTCTACAACCCGGTCGATGCGGGGCAGGCCGAACGCATCAAGGCGTTGATCGAGCAGTCGTGACACCGCCGCGTGCATTCTGACCGCTCTCGTCTTCCTCTCCCATCGCAACACGCCGGGCTTGTCCTGACTGCACCACAGCGGGCGCGACGCTTGCGGGCAAGGGCCGTCCGCTGCTCGCCGTAGCGAGCGCGTTTCGCTTCGCGGCAGCGAGGCATGGGCGGATTGCCGGCGCTGCATCCAACCAGGAGACGTGTCATGGGAGACGAGAATAGCCCGCATCACGGATACGACCGGCGCCGTTTTCTCGCCGGCGTAGCGGCGGTTGCCGGCAGTGTTGCGCTATCGGGCTGCGGTGGCGGCGGCGCTGACGACCCGGGCGGCCAGGACAGTGACGCGCCCGCACACTCGATCGGCGACGTTCCCTCGCCGGACGGCGCCGACCGCTATAGCTTGCCGCGCCCGGGGTTGCCCGATCCGGCGAGTTCTGGCATCGATTTCATCGTGCTGGTCACGATGGAAAATCGTTCCTTCGACCACTTCCTCGGCTGGGTGCCGGGCGCCGAAGGCATGCCCGCGAACCGGCAGTTCAAGGACGCGTTCGGCGCGACGCAAACGCCGTTTTCGCTCGCGGCGAATGCCGCCTACGGCTACCAGGCGTGCGCGTACCAGGACCCCGATCACAGCTACGACGGCGCGCGCACGCAACTGGCTTCGGGCGAGATGAACGGTTTTCTGCTCACACCGGGCACGAGCCTGCATCAGGGCGACTTGCTGCCCATCGGTTATTACACGTCGGCCGATGTGCAGTTCTTCGACGCCGTGGCGAGCAGCTACACGATCGGCGACTTCTACTTCAGCGGCATCCTCACCAGCACGTTTCCCAACCGCCTTTACCTGCACAGCGGCGCAACGGATCGCCTCGACGACGGTATCGACAATTCGACGCTCCCTACGATCTGGGACCGGCTCAGCGACGCGAATATCGACTGTAACTACTACTATCACGACGTGCCGTTCACGGCGCTCTACGGCACGCGCTATGCCGGCATTTCGCGTCCGTTTGCGGACTTCGTCGCGCGTGCCGAGGCAGGCACGCTGCCGCCGTTCTGCATGGTCGATCCGGCGTTCGCGGGCGAGCCGCAAGGCACTTCCGCGGACGATCATCCGCACGCGGACATCCGCAACGGCGAAGCGTTTCTCGGCCAGGTGTACGAGGCGCTGCGCACGAGCCCGAGCTGGAACCGCACGCTGATGATCGTCGTGTACGACGAATGGGGCGGCTTTCTCGAGCACGTGGTGCCGCCCACGCGGCCGGTCAGCAAGAACGAGCTCGCGCTCGGCAACGACGGCAAGCTGGGGTTCCGCGTGCCGCTCGCGCTCCTGGGGCCGCGCGTTCGCGCGGGCACGGTCACGCGCTACCCGTTCGACCCGAGTTCGATTCACGCACTGCTGCAATGGCGCTTCGGCTTGCCGCCGCTCGGCGTGCGCGGCAGTGATTCGGCAACCTTCAATCTCGCCTATGCGCTCGATTTCACCGATGCGCCGCGCACCGACGCGCCGGCGTTCACGATTGCCCAGGGCACGTTCGGCGGGGAGTGCTCGGGGGCGCCCGGAACGTCGTCGTCGAATCCGGTGTCGTCGATCGATCAGTCGCAGCTCGCGAGCAACCCGAACGCGGACCGCTTCGCGGACCTGCGCGCGAAGGCGGCATCGTTAGGATTCCAGACGGGAGGTTAGCGCCGCGGGGTGGGCCATCGGTTCCGTCGATCGCCGTGTCAG